>NZ_JAPEMA010000003.1:0-300000 GCF_026343185.1 Streptomyces sp. NBC_00091
CCCACCGGTCGGCTTGTCGGGCTCGTAGTTGTTCACGGCCTGGTTGTAGAGCCGGATGACGGCCGCGTCGAACTGGGAGGAGCAGGACTCGTCAGGGATCGGGCCGCCCGTCTTCCAGCCGCCGATGGCGCCGATGACATCACCCCGCTTCCCGTCGAAGTTGCGCAGGAAGGGGCCGCCCGAGACGCCGCCTGCGTAACCCTTGCAGGCGATCTTCAGGAAGTGTCCGAAGGACGCGGTTTTGTGCCCACCTTGTGGTGGGCAGGGCGGCTGAACGTCTCACCAGTGGGAAACAGCCTGACCACACTGTCGTCCTCGCAGTTCAGCCAGAAATGTTGTCTCACGCGGCCGTCGAGTTCAGCGAACGCTTCCGCGAACACCTTCGCATCCGACTTGGTCATCGTGTATCTCTTGTGAGCCATCGCCGCATCTCAGGGGCACACCCGCGCTGTTCTGCCAGCGGCAGAACACCAGCCGGACCGGGCTCGACGATCACTACAGTCCAGTCTCATGACGACGATTACAGTGCGCACGGTCGAGTACCCGGCCGACGGCCTCACGATGATCGGGCACCTCGCGCTCCCGGCCGGTGTCGACCGCCGGCCCGCGGTGCTGCTCGGACCAGAGGGCATGGGGCTCAGCGACGTCGAGCGCCGCCGGGCCGATGCGCTCGCCGAGCTGGGATACGTGGCGCTGGCCTTCGACCTTCACGGCGGGCGCTATTTGAGCGACCCCGAGGAGATGCTGGCCCGTTGCATGCCGCTGCTCGCCGACCCCGACCGGATGCGGGGCATCGGCCACGCGGCGCTCGACGTGTTGCGCGCCGAACCGCGGACCGACCCCGACCGGATCGCCACCGTCGGCTACGGCACCGGGGGCGCCATCGGGCTGGAACTCGGGCGCGACGGCGTCAACCTGCGCGCGATCGGGACAGTCAACGCACTGACCACGGGCCGACCGGGCGAGGCGGCGCGCATTCGCTGCCCGGTGTGGGCCGGGGTCGGGTCGGAGGACCCGATCATGCCACCCGCGCAACGGGACGCGTTCACCGCCGAGATGCAGGCCGCGGGCGTCGACTGGCGCCTCGCGGTCTACGGCGGCGCCTTGCACGCCTTCCACCACCCGCCGGTCGACCACCCCACGGTCCCCGGCGTCGGCTACCACCCACGGCACGCGCAGCGAGCCTGGCGCGACGTCGTCGACCTGCTCGCCGAGTGCCTGCCCGTAACGGAGTGATCTGGTCGGCAACCGCGATTCCGTGCCGCGAACCAGGCCGGTCGACCGCCACCGGCTCCGCCCAGTGCCCTGGCTCGTCCTCCGCCATGACGTTCCTTGCATCGCGTCATGCGGTCTCCCGCACGGAGAAGAGGGAGTGCCCAGTCTGCGGGGTCACCTGGACGACCGGCACCGACCGACGTCATGACGCTCGCGACTGACCGACAACTTCAAGTGAGACAGCCCTTTGGAGGTGCTGCTGAGAGACAACACCAGCTGAGACTCCGCCCAAGACCCGTCTCACCCCTCTTTGCATCACCCCTGGTCGGCCCTGTTCTCGTATAGCTACCGCCAGGGGATATGTAGCGCTGAGTAACTGCCATAGCCCTCGTTTCCCTGCTCCGGCTGCCTCGTTGAGCTGAACGAGTGACTGCGAGGGGTGGGGTGTGGATGCGGCAGGACTGGGAGCCGGAAGACCTGATCGAGGTCTGGGCGCTGCTCGAAGACGACATGAAGAAGGTGCGGAACAAGTCCGGGGCGACCCGGTTGGGCTTTGCCTTGTTGCTCAAGTTCTTCGAGGTGGAGGCGCGGTTCCCGGAGTCTGCCAACGAGATGCCCGCGGTGGCCGTGGACTACGTGGCCCAGCAGGTGAAGGTTCCCGCCGGTGCGTGGGCGGACTACGACCGGCAGGGCGACCGGATCGAGCGGCACCGCAAGGAGATTCGGGAGGCGTACGGGTTCAGGGCGAACACCGAGGAGGACCAGGAGCGGCTGGCCGCGTGGTTGGCCGCTGAGTTGTGTCCGGTGGAGCTGTCGCGGGAGCGGCTGGCGGCGGCGGTGGCCCGGTGCCGTAACGACCACATCGAGCCGCCGGCCCCGGGCGGGTCGGGCGGCTGGTGGGCAAGGCGGTCAAGGACTTCGAGGCCTGGTTCTGCCGCAGCCAGGGTGGAGCGGATCTCGCACGCGACGCGCTCGCGTCTGGAGGATCTGGTCGCCGGGAGCAAGGACGACACGGCCGAAGGAGGGGACGGTGAGGGCACTGTGTCGGGCGGCGGGCGGTCGCACTTCGCCGAGCTGAAGGCCGACCCAGGTGCGCCGGGGCTGGAGAGCCCACTGGCGGAGGTGAACAAGCTCCAGCGGGTCCGGCGGCTGGAGCTGCCCGCGGACTTGTTCGCGGACGTGTCGGAGAAGCTGGTGGACGCGTGGCGGGCGC
Organism: Streptomyces sp. NBC_00091; assembly: GCF_026343185.1. Taxonomy (GTDB): domain Bacteria; phylum Actinomycetota; class Actinomycetes; order Streptomycetales; family Streptomycetaceae; genus Streptomyces. Next base: position 2,429 of record NZ_JAPEMA010000003.1, read on the forward strand.
GGGCGAAGGAGTACCCGGCGAACCTGGAGCGGATGAAGCCTCCAAGGCGCCTGACGTTGCTGGCCGCGTTGTGCCATGTGCGGCGGACGGAGATCACCGACTCGTTGGTGGACCTGTTCATCCAGCTCGTGCTGAAGATCAACACCCGGGCGGAGCGGAAGGTCGACAGGGAGCTGAACGCCGAGCTGAAGAAGGTTCGGGGCAAGGAGGGCATGCTGCTGCGGGTCGCGGAGGCGGCGCTGTCCGAGCCGTCCGGCACGGTGCGGCGGGCGATCTACCCGGTGGTCGGCTGGGAGAAGACGTTGAAGGCACTGGCGGCGGAGGCCGCGGCGAACGAGGCCCGCTACAAGGCGAGGGTCCGTACGGTGCTGCGGTCGTCGTACTCGGCGAACTGGCGCCGGATGCTCTCGCCGCTGCTGGGCGCGCTGGAGCTGAAGTGCAACAACACCGCCTACCGGCCGGTGATGGACGCGATCGACCTGCTCCAGCGGTACTTGGACCAGCCACTGAAGGAGGGCGCGTTCTTCGATCCGGCGGAGACGGTGCCGCTCGCGGGGGTGGTGCCCGAGCAGTGGCGGGCGGCGGTGGTGGACGACAAGGGCCGCATCGAGCGCATCCCGTACTAGCTGTGCGTGCTGGTGGCGCTTCGGGACGCGGTGAGGCGCCGGGAGGTCTGGGTGGTGGGGGCGAACCGGTGGCGCAATCCGAAGGACGACCTGCCGGCGGACTTCGAGGACAACCGGGATGTGCACTACGCCGCGCTGGGTCAGCCGCAGGACGCCGGGGAGTTCATCGCCGCCCTGCAAGGCAAGCTCCGTACCTCGCTGGACCGCTTCGAGCAGGCGCTGGCGGAGGGCACGACGGGCGGGGTGGCGATCGTCAAGAAGCACGGCGAGCCCTGGATCAGGGTCTCCCCGCGGGCGAAGCAGGAGGAGCCCGAGAGCCTGGTGGCGATCAAGGACGAGATCGAGTGGCGTTGGGGCACCATCGACCTGCTGGACATCCTGAAGTGCGCAGAGTTCGAAACCGACTTCATCGCCGAGTTCACCTCGGTCGCCACCAGAGAGAATCTGTCCAAGGACGTGCTGCGGTGCCGCCTGCCTCGGCACCGCTGAGGCCGAGCAGGTCCTGCGCCGGTTCACCCGGGGAGGGCCCAAGCACCCGACGTACCGGGCGATCGAGGAGCTGGGCCGCGCGGTGCGTACCTCGTTCGTCTGCGACTGCCTGGCCGACGTCGAAATGCGCCAGGAGATCCACGAGGGGTTGCAGGTGGTGGAGAACTGGAACTCCGCGAACAAGGACCTCTTCTACGGCAAGGACGGCGACCTGGCCGGTGCGGACAAGGAGTCCCAGGAGGTGTCCATGCTCGCGCTGCACCTACTTCAGTCCGCACTGGTGCACGTCAACACGCTGCTGATGCAGGAGGTCCTAGCCGATCCGAAGTGGGCGGAAAAGCTCACCGACGCGGACCGCCGGGCGCTGTCGCCGCTGTTCTGGACCCATGTGAATCCGTACAGCCGGTTCGAGCTGGACATGAACAGCCGTCTCGATCTGGACCTGTCCATCCGGGCGGCGGTGCCCGGTCCGCGTACCCCGCAGGGTGAGGCTGCCGCAGCCCTGGCGTGACACCCGGGCTCGCCCAGGCCCGGAAGCTGGGTGGAGACGACGTTGCCCGGGACGCTTCAGCGTCCCGGGCAACGTGCGTGAGCGGCATGTCTACCGCGGGAGCCGCAGGTGTTGAACCGAGTGCTCCACTATTCTGTCTTGCTAAGTACCAGTAGCCAGCGTTACGGTGTACCGGTACTCAACATCGCTGACTAGCGCAGGGGGGAGGTATTCCATGGCCAAGCTGCTGACGGAGATGCTCAAGGGCACGCTGGAGGGCATCATTCTCGCCTCCCTGTCCGGCCGGCCCGCCTACGGCTACGAGATCACGGCACGGCTCCGGGAGCAGGGTTTCTCCGACATCGCCGAAGGGACCATCTACGCGCTGCTCATCCGGATGGAGAAGCGCGGTCTCGTCGACGTGGAGAAGGTCCCCTCCGAGAAGGGGCCGCCACGCAAGGTGCACTCCCTCAACGCGCGGGGACGGGAGTACCTCGAAGAGTTCTGGAGGACGTGGGGCTTCCTCACGGAACGACTGGAGCAGCTCCGCGAAGGAGGTAAGTGACCATGTCCGAGGGTGAGAAGACCGGCTTCATCGCGAAGATGATCGGGCCCAAGAAGCGCTGGAGGGCGTACAAGGCGCGCGTCAAGGAGCTTCCCGAGAACTACCGCACGGCGGTCGAAGCGATCGAGCGGTACCTGATGCACTTCGTGCCGACCGACGGCGACAGCAATGCGTCCATGTTCGAAGACCTCGCCGACCTGTTCGAACAGGCTGCGGCGAACGGAACGCCGATCCGCGAGATCGTCGGGGAAGACCCGGTGGAGTTCGTCGACGGGTTCGCCCAGAACTACTCGGAGGGCGGCTACGTCCCCGCCCGCGCCCGGAAGCAGCTGACCGACGACATCGAGCGTGCAGCCGGCAACGAGACCGGAAAAGACGACACGACGGTCTGATCACACGTCAGCACATCCCCCTGGGGCCGAGCACCACGTTCATCGCCCGTCTGCACCACGCGGCCGCCGGGCCATGCCCGGCCGACCGCCTCTCGCCGCATGCCTGCGGCACCGTCGAGACCGACCAATGCGTCCAAGGAGATTCATGATGGGAAACGGCAGCAACGGCTTATCCGAAGCAGGGCTGCGCCGCCTGCGCGAGGTACTGGAACGGCATGTGGAGTCCAAGAAGATCCCCGGACTCGTGGCCCTGGTCGGCCGGGGCGAGGAGACCCATGTCGAAGCGATCGGGACGATGCGCCATGACGGCGGCGCACCGATGCGCCGGGACACCATCTTCCGGATGGCCTCGACGACCAAGCCGGTCGCGGTCGCCGCGACCATGGTCCTGCTGGACGAGTGCCGGCTGCGGCTTGACGACCCGATAGATCAGTGGCTGCCGGAACTGGCCGACCGGCGGGTGCTCAAGCGGCCCGACAGCCCGCTGGACGACACCGTGCCGGCGCGGCGTCCGATCACCGTGCGGGACCTGCTCACCTCTACCTGCGGGCTCGGGCTGGACACGACGGCGATGGGCTCCCCGATGATGAGCGCGTACTTCGAGCAGAGGGTCTACGGCGAGAACGGATGGATGCTGCCGGCAGTGGAGCCGGATGAGTGGATGCGCCGCCTGGGCACGCTGCCGCTGATGTACCAGCCCGGAGAGCGGTGGCTGTACAACGTCAGCGACGACGTGCTCGGGGTGCTGGTGGCCAGGGTCACCGGCCAGTCGTTCGAGGCGTTCCTGCGCGAGCGCATCTTCGATCCGCTGGGGATGAAGGACACCGGGTTCCACGTGCCCGCCGACAAGATTCACCGGCTGCCGCCCCTGTACGCCCCCGATCCGCAGACCGGAGAGTTCACCGTGGAGGACCAGGCCGAAGGGGGGCACCACAGCAAGCCCCCGGCGTTCCAGTCCAGCGGCGGCGGACTCGACTCGACCGTCGACGACTACCACGCCTACTTCCGGATGCTGCTCAACCACGGGAAGCACGGCACCGAGCGGATCCTGTCCCGGCCGGCCGTCAAGCTGATGACCACCAACCGTCTCACGCCCGAGCAGACAGCCGCCCTTCAGGCTTGGGCGCGCAGCGTCGTCCATCTGTCACACGGTCAGGGGCAGACCGGCGGCTGGGGCTTCGGGATGACGGTGCGCACCTACCGGGGTGACTACGCGCCCATCGGCCAGTTCGGCTGGGACGGCGGAGCCGGCACCACGACCTACGCCGACCCGGACAACCAGCTCGTCGGCATCCTGCTCACCCAGACCGGGATGTCCACCCCGGACTCGGCGCGGGCCATTCAGGATTTCTGGACCACCCTCTACCAGGCAATCGACGACTGACCTGCTTACCTGGTCGAGGTCGGTCCGGCAGAAGACCTCGGCCAGGCTCCGCCCTTCTACGCCTCCGCGTTCTGTGATCAGCTGCACGACCGGCTCAAGGCAGCCGCTGACGCCCCCTCGATGGAACTCGGCGCCGCAGAGCGCCAGGCCCCATCGCAGCAGCACGGGAAGCCGGTCTCGGGGATCACTCGAACCGTCGCCGCCGCTGCAAAGGATCTCGACCCTGGCGGCCTCTCACAAACGACCTTCCCCGGAGCAAGATCAATGGCGGTTGGCGGAAGGGGTTCCTGCGCGTTCCCACTCCCGCCGACCGCGGCCCCGGCCAGCCGTGGCGGCCCGGCACCCCGGCGCCCGCGCCCATCGCCCCGGACACCCCGACTGCGGACATCCGCATCGGGTACGCGTCCGCCCTCAGTTGGAGGCCGCGCTCGCCGCCGCGAGGGAGATCAAGGCCCACGCCCCTCACTGCCGGGTCATCTTCACGGTGAACGAAATGAAGAGGCTGGGACGCGACGCCTCAGAGCTGACCGTGCTCGCCGACCACCTCACCGCCCACGGCCTGGTCCTGGAAATGCTCGCCGGACCCCTCCAGGGGATGTACGACCCCAGCGGGCCGGGCCGTCTGCTGTTCGGGGTCTTCGCGGCGATGGCGGAGACGGAACGCGAGAACATCCGGGAGTCCACCCTCGAAGGACTCGACACCGCCCGCAAAGGCAACCACGGTGGCCGGCCCCGGTCATCACCGACGACATGCTGCACACCGTGCTCCGCCGCCGCGCGAACGGCGAGACCGTCGAAGACGTCCAGCCCGACCTGCTCATCCCCACCGGCCGCCGCAAGGGACAGAGCCCCAGCCTCTCCAGCATCTACCGGGCGCTGGCCGAGCACGCGAAGACCCAGGCGTACCCGGAGGCCGTCGAAACGGCGCACGCCGACTTCGCCGCCCTCCAGCAGCGCGACCACAGCCCCGGCCACGGGCAAGATCAAATGAGACGGGACATCGGGCGCTGCGCAGCGCCGCCCGAGGCGCTCACCGAGCGCGCCCGCAGTGCAGCGCAGGTGACGACGACCGGGGACGTCGTCCGCGCGGCTCTGGAGCGCGAGCTCAGGGTGTAGGCGGCCCGGTGGTACTGCTCCCAGCGCACTGGGCACCGGGGCTTGCCCGCGGCCTAGGGGACATCGCCCCGCCACACGAACCGGCCAACGCCACCGGATCCGGAGCCCGGCTCGGCCGGGTCGCGGCGACAGCCTGGTCACTCCGGGGCCGACCGATCGGACAGCACGTCAGTTCGTGTCAGTTGTCCACTTTGGCACAGGTGATGATGCCTCGGAAACTGACTGGTCCGCCATGACTGGCGACCAGAATCGACCACTCGGTGTCCGAGGCGGCGGCCGACTCCACGATGGCCTGGTCGTGTGCCTGACCGCCTCCCACTGGACACCTCCCCCCAGGAGCTTCTTACCTGCGGGACAAGTCACCACAGTTCCAGCCGTGCCGCCGGCAGACACGTTGATCACCTGCCCCGGAACCCTCTCCCAGCCGCTGAAGCCGCCGCCGCTGGGTGTCGTGGTCGCAGCCTGATCGCAGGTGCCGGACTGGCTGATCTGGTTGTTGTTCCCCACCACGTTGTTCTGCAAGCCGCACACCAGCGGAGACAGCAGGTCACCCAGCAACCCGTCAGCGCACCCGACGACGCACATTCGGCTAGGGCGCGTCGTACGGCCGTTGACGGCCCCGCCGAGACACCGTGTTCCGCCTTCGCGCCGGCTCGGCGCAGGCGGCGGCGACGAGGCCGGTTCCATCGCGGGCAGAAACCGAGCCCTCGCGGCACAGGCTGCGGACGCACCGTGTCCGGGCCATCCGACGACCACACCGGAACCATCCATACAGGGATGACTGGTGACCTGCGGCGCGGCTGGTGCCGAGGCCGCAGTTCGCGGGTACTCGATCCCCGAGCCGGTGCCGTGAGGTTTTGCAACAGCGCCGGGGCCGGAGCGGAAATCGGCCCGCGGCCTCTCCCCAGCAGTTCCTTCACGACCATCGTCATGCTGCCGATGCGGTGCTGCCCGTCCCTGGCATGAAGGGCGAGCGGGGCCCTAACGGGCAGCCGCCGTGACGGCAGCCCCTGCGGCAGAACAGCCACAGACCTGCTCGGCGGCATCCAGCGGCCCAGACGGTACGACTCCCACGAGCCACTGCCAGCAGAGGCCGCTCGCGGCTCCGCGGGCTCGGGAAACTCCACCAGCTCGTCGGTGTACTCCTCGAAGCGATAGGCACGTCGCCGGACACGGTCCTGGGCCCAGAACCCCCTGGTGTTCGGTCGGGCCGCCGTCGGGGACGTACGGGGTGTGCTGTGGGCCTTGGCCTCCCGATGGGCGGCCTGCTTACAGGCGGGCGAGCAGAACCGGCGCGGCCGTCCCCTCAGCTTCTGCGTGAACGGCGGTGCGGTGCATCCCTGTCGCTCGCACCGGTGGACCGGGACCTCCGCGGCTCCTTCCCATACTTGTGGGGAGAATTGCGGTCCCTGCGGGCTGAGGAGTTCCTCGCGGAGCTGCTCGCCCCACTCCGAGTCCCTCAGCTTCCCCAGCAGCCTGCCGATCGCAACTTCCAGCTGTCTCCTGTCGAATCCGAGCTGGGCAGCCAGCTGCTCCTTCGGAGCACCGTGAAGGTAGTCCAGCAGCAGCCGCTGCTGAGGCACGGTCAGCACGCTGCGAAGAGCACGGCCCAGGATGTCCTCGCCGACCCGGCGACCGACACGGTCGCGGTCCGGGCCGTACATCGACCGCCTCACACCCCGCCCCCCGCCCCTGCGCCCGGACCCGCGTCGGCCGGCGGCTGCACCGGTCCCGGACCGCCAGGCTGTCCCATCCTGCCCGGGACACGGGCGACCCCTTGGCGCAGGGAGCCGAACAGGCCCAGCACCGTACGGCCAACGAGGTCCATGATGCCCGGCACATCCTCCCGCCGTGCCCGGCTGAGCGCCTTCCCCGCCAGGTGGGCAAACACCAACAGCGCGCCCAGACACACGACCGCCAAGGACCCCACAACCCAGGCAACCACCCACAGGACATCGGACATCGAAACCGCTCCGCCTTCCGGAAACAGCGATGGCCCCGACGCACAGGGCGTCGGGGCCATCGGCAACAGGGCATGAAAAAAGCCCCGCTTGGAGAGCGAGGCGTCAACGCTGACACACGGGTGCCAGCGCCACCACGAGAATAGGCGCCCCAGCACACAACGCAACCACCACTACCTACATCGCGGCATTCCCGCAGGTCAAAGCCATGTCATGGTCGCGCGCACACGCAGATACCGCACCGGCATTTCGTAACACGCTCCTCCGGCAGCAGCCCCTGCGCATCAGCCACGGCCCCCCGCCGCTACACGGTGCCCCCACCGATCGCCCGCTCCGACCGTGGAGCAGCGGGCCGGCCGTCGCGGCGTGTAGGCGGTCGGCAGCGGCATGCCGTCTGGGATGTCGCCGGCCTGGTCGAGGGCTTGGGCTTGGGCTTGGGCTTGGGCTTCGGCGAGCGTGCGGATGGTCGTGTGCCCGATGCGGCCGGGGCGCGGTCGATGGGGGATGCGGCCGGCTTGCGGGGCGTGTGCGAGGGAGCTGGGCGTGGAGGCGGCGTCATCCTCGGAGTCGAGGACGGCGGTACGACCTCCAGACGCTCGACGACTACTACGAACCGCGAAGTCTTCTGCGACGTCTGTTCCAACGTCCACTACGGGTACGGCGGCCGCGCAGCCTGCAGCCTGATCAAGGGCGCCTCCCGACGACCGGGGCGGTCAGATCACGATGCGCGTCGGTTGGCATCGACCTCTACAGCTTCGGCAAGGAATCAACGACGCGATGGATCAGGTGGAGCAAGCGCAGCGCGAGGGACCGGAAGTGACGCGGGGGCAGTGGGGTTGTGTGGTCGCCCCTGTGGCCGGGCTGGCCACCGGATTGCTCGGGTCGGTGGTGCTGGCGGGCGCCTGGCGGGCGTGCGGCGTAGGGGTGAACGGCGCGGCCAACGGGCTCGCGCTGGTCTTCTACGGAGCCCTGCTCGCGATCATCGCGTCGGTGTGGTGGGGGGTGCTCATCGGGTGCGTAGGGCGCTGGAACCTCGTGGTCGCCCTCTTGGGCGGTACGGTCGGCGCTGCGGTCATGGTGGGGATCTTCGTGGCTCTGCTCCAGGTTCCCAACGGCTACCGCTGTTGACGAGTGGGGCGCAGCAGGCCTGGTCGGGCGTGTTGGGTGCTGCCTTTAGAGGGTGCGGGCGGTGATGTCGCCGTAGGTGGTGGTGGCGTGGATGTTGAGGGCGGCGGCGGGGCCTTCGGTGTTGGTGAGGGTGTTGTGGATGCGGCCGTGGGCGGTGTCGGCGTTGAGGGTGGCGGAGGTTCCGCGGGCGGCGGCGATTGAGATCCCGCCGTGCTCGGTGCGCAGCTTGACCGTGCCGGCGATGGCTTCGGTGATGTGGAGGTCGGCCTTCTGGGTGGTGATTTCCGCCGGGCCGGTCAGGCGGCCGATCTGGACGTCGCCGGCCTGGAGGGTGAGGCGGGCGCTCGCGGCCTCGTCGAGCTTGACCGTGCCGTGCGCGCTGTTGAGGGTGACGTCGCCGAGGCGGCCGATGCCCCGGAACTCGGCGCTGGCCGTCTTCGCCTCGAAGTGGGAGCCGGCGGGGAGCTGGATGGTCACCTCGACGGCACCGGAAGCGCCGAGGATCTGGTTCTTGGAGGGGGTGTTGATCCGCAGGACGCCGTCGCGGTAGTCGACGGTGGTCTGCTCGGCGGCCTTCACGTCGCGGCTCTTGGAGGCGTCCGCGGGCAGGACCTCGACCGTGGTGTCGGTCCGGTCGGCGGCGATGAAGCGGATGTTCCCGGCGGGGATGTCGAGGACGGCGGAGACCGGGGTGGTGGTGTCGAACTTCCGCATGATGCTTTCCTTTGCCTCGCGGGTTTCTGATGATGGAAAAGCTACGTTGCGTTCCTGTGGTAAGCAAGATGTTCGTTGCGTGGAGGTGTTATTGATGCAGGTGGGAGGGTGTTTATCGTTGCAGTGGGTTCTGTTATTAATGCAACGACAGCCACTCTTTGCGTTGCGCTGGATTGCGGGCGAACGCTATGCCGCCGGCCGTTGGGCGGCGCGTGGGGCCAAGGGCGGGAGACTCGCTGGGCCTTGACGGGCTGCCGGGAACTTGATGTAGGGGGCACTGATTAGGGGGTTTCGGCCTTCTGGTACTTCTTCAGGCCATGAAGAAGATCACTCGCCGACAGGCTCTGGGGATCGGTGCCGGGGCGGCCGCCGCTCTGGGGCTGACCGCCTGCTCGTCCTCGTCGGCTCCCGCCCCGACGGCCGGGGCGTCCGCGTCCGGTAAGCCCGTTGCCATACCCACCGGCACCATCGACGAGGTGTACGAGGGGCGTCGTATCCAGATCACGCTCGGTGCCGGAGGGCACCACGGTGTCGGGGTTCCGACCATCAAGATCGACGGCAACGAGCTGCACCTGATGGGGAACGCGGACGGCAGCTGGGTCACCGTCGTCAACCACTACGAGTCCTTCCCGGACCCCATCTCGGCCGCCCGCGCCGCGATCCGTGACCTCCAGGGCGCCGAGCTCGCGCCGTTCATCGCGAAGGAGGTCCAGCTGTGACCGTGCGCAAGAACCAGGCCGTGCTGACCCCCGACGAGAAGCGCGCCTTCGTCAACGCGGTGCTCGAGCTGAAGCGGACGGGCGTCTACGACCGCTACGTCAACGCCCACAACTACTACCTCATGAACGACTCCGACTTCGGCAACCGGATCGGGCACCGCACGCCGTCCTTCCTGCCCTGGCACCGGCGGTTCCTGCTGGACTTCGAGGCGGCGCTGCAGCGGGTGGACCGCAACGTCGCGCTGCCGTACTGGGACTGGACCGCCGACCGCGCGGCCAACTCCTCCCTCTGGGCCGCCGACTTCATGGGCGGCACCAGCCGGGGCCGGGACGGGCAGGTGCTCGACGGGCCCTTCGCCTACGCGGGCGGCAAGTGGGCCGTGACCGTGGGGGTGGACCGGCGGACCTATCTGCGGCGTGCGCTGGGGTCGGGAGGGCAGCAGCTGCCGACCAGGGCGGAGGTGGACGCGGTGCTCGCCATGCCCGTCTACGACACCGCGCCCTGGAACAGCGCCTCGAGCGGGTTCCGCAATCATCTGGAGGGCTGGCGCGGGTCCGGCGTGCACAACCGGGTCCACGTGTGGGTGGGCGGCCACATGGCCACCGCGGCCTCCCCCAACGACCCGGTGTTCTGGCTGCACCACGCCTTCATCGACAAGCTGTGGGCCGACTGGCAGGCGCGCAACCCGAAGGCCGGGTACCTGCCCGCCACCCGGACGCCGGACGTGATCGACCTGCGGGGCACGCTGCCGCCGTGGAACAACGTGACCCCGGCCGACATGCTGGACCACCGCCGGTTCTACACCTTCGACAAGCCGTAGGGGCCGCATAATTCGCGGCGGGTCGCCCTGTCCGGCGTGGATGATGGCGCGGAACCGGTCGTACAGACGAAGGAGTTCCATGCCCGGCGCGAAGATGCACGCCGACGAGGTCGACATCGACGAGGTGCTCGTCGGGCGGCTGGTCGCCGGCCAGTTCCCCCAGTGGGCGGGGCTGGCGATCGAGAAGGTCCGTTCGGCGGGTACCGACAACGCGATGTACCGGCTGGGCGAGGACATGGTCGTGCGGCTGCCCCGGATTCCCGGTTCGGCGCACCAGATCGACAGGGAGCAGCGGTGGCTGCCGCTGCTCGCGCCGCGGCTGCCGCTGGCCGTGCCGGTGCCGCTGGGCAGGGGCGTCGCGGGTGAGGGGTACGGGTTCGCGTGGTCGGTGTACCGCTGGCTCGACGGGGAGAACCTCTTCGACGAGCCCGTCAGCGACCTGCGCCGAGCCGCGGTGGACCTCGGCCGGTTCGTGGCGGCGCTGCGGCGCGTGGAGACGGCGGGCGCGCCTCGGTCGTTCCGCGGCGGGCCGGTGGGGACGGCCGACGTGGAGGTGCGGGCCGCGATCAGGGACCTGGGCGCGGACGGCACGGTGGACGCGGACGCGGCGACCGCGGCGTGGGAGGAGGCCCTGCGCCTTCCGCGGTGGCAGGGCGATCCGGTGTGGCTGCACGGCGACCTGCTGCCGGGCAACCTGCTGGGCCGGGGCGGGCGGCTCAGCGCCGTCATCGACTTCGGGGGCGTGGGGGTCGGCGATCCCGCTTGTGATGTGATGGTGGCCTGGACGCTGCTGTCGGCGGAATCGCGGGACGTGTTTCGTGAGGAGGCCGCGGTGGACTGCGCGACGTGGGCCCGGGGGCGTGGCTGGGCGCTGCGTTTCGGGCTCACCGCCGAGCACTACTACCGCGTCAGCAATCCGGTGCTGGCCGCGGTCGGCCATCGGGCGGCGGCCGAGGCCCTCGCCGATCTCCAGGGCCGCTGAGGCCCGTGCGTAAAGACGAAGAGACCGGCGCCCCCCGTGGGGGCGCCGGTCTCTTCGTCTACGGGTGTGGTCAGGCGACGAGTTCGGTGTCGGCGGGCGCCGCCGGGGCGGCCGGCTTGTTGTCGCGCAGGACCAGGGTGGCCACGACGGCGGCGGCCAGGATGGCGATCGCGCTGATGGTGAAGGTGGTCGACATCGAGGTGGTGAAGGCCTCGCGGGCCGCGCGGACCAGGTCCTGGTCGCCGCCGGCGACGGCCAGGGCGCCGGCGATGGACTCCTTGGCCTGTTCGGGCGTGCCGGCCGGCATCTCGGCGGCGAAGCCGCCGGCGAGGAGCGAGCCGAGGATCGCGATGCCGAGGGCGCTGCCGGCCTGTCCGATGGTGTCGTTGAGGGCCGAGCCGACGCCCGCCTTCTCCTCGGGGATGGTGGCCATGAGGGCGCCGACGGCGGCCGGCATGGCCATGCCCGCGCCGAGGCCGAGCAGGCCCAGGGCGACGGCGGGGACGGTGAAGCCGGTGGTGGCCGTGACGGTGGTCAGCAGGGCGAAGGAGCCGGACATCACGATCATGCCGCCCAGGATCAGGGGGCGGTTGCCGACCTTGGCGGAGAGGGCGGCGCCGGCGCCATTGCCGATCAGGGCGGCCACGGCCAGCGGTACGAAGGCCAGGCCCGCCTTGAGGGGCGTGTAGCCGAGGACGAACTGCAGGTACTGGGTCAGGACCAGCAGCAGGCCGCCGTTGCCGATCTGGACGAGGGTCAGGGAGAGCGAACCGCCGCTGAAGTTGCGGTTCTTGAAGAGGACCAGCGGGACCATCGGGGAGGCGGTGATGTTCTCCCAGACCACGAAGGCGACGAGGGCGGCCACGGCGACGGCCAGGGTGAGCGCGGAGCGGCCCTCGAAGGCGCCGTGCTGCGGGATCTCGATGATCCACCAGACCAGGGCGGTGATGCCGGTGGCGGAGAGGACGGCGCCCAGCGGGTCGGGCTTCTGCCAGGGGCCCTTGGACTCCGGCATCAGGGTGAGGGCGGCGATCACGGCCAGGGCGACGACCGGCACGTTGATGAAGAAGATCGACTGCCAGGAGAAGTGGTCGATCAGGACACCGCCGAGGACGGGGCTGCCGACCAGGCCGAGCATGGAGACCGACCCCCAGGCCGCCATCGCCTTGGGCCGTTCGTCCTCCTCGAAGACGGTGATGAGGATGGAGAGGGTGGAGGGCATGATCAGCGCGCCGCCGACGCCCATCGCGACGCGTACGGCGATGACTTCGCCGGGGTTGGAGCAGTAGGTCGCGGCGAGCGACGCCGCCCCGAACAGCAGGAGGCCGATCAGCATGATCCGGCGCCGGCCGAAGCGGTCACCGAGGCTGCCGGAGGTGAGCAGGAGCCCGGCGAAGACCAGGATGTAGGAGTCGAGGATCCACTGGGTGTCCTGTGCGCTCGCGCCGAGGTCCGTGGTCAGGGACGGCACCGCGACGGTCAGGGCCATGGAGTCGACCACCAGGACCAGCGAGCTCAGGCACAGCACGATCAGGATCCACCAGCGGCGGGGGTTCCTGGCTTCCATGGGTCGTTCCCTTTCGTCTTCGTCGGCGTCCGTTTGATGCGGTCCACTCGGCGCGTACGGCGTTTCGTACTTGCGCACACTGTACGCAGCTTGGAACGGTGTACGCAAGGCGGGGCGCGACGATCTATGCTCCGGGGCATGACAACGGGGTTGGCGGGTGCCGGTGAAGGCGGGGAGCGGGTCCTCCTGTACGGGCCGGGAGGGCTCGTGGAGGGCGAGGCGGCCGGGGAGTTGGCGGTGGCCGACTCCTGGCTCGTCGAGGAGGGGCGGGTACGGGAACTGCCCGCGCACTGGCGGCGGTTCGGCGCGGGCGTGGCCGAGGCGGGCGGGCCCGACCTTGAGGGTTTCCCGGAGGCCGTCGCCCGGGCGCTGCCCCGGCGGGGGTGCTGGTTCCCCCGGGTGGAGCTGGTGGGTGGACGGTTGCAGCTGCGGGTGCGGGTGGCGCCGGCGCGGACGGACGCGGTACGGCTGTGGGCCGGGGGCGACGATCCGCGGCGCACGCCCCGGCGCAAGGGGCCTGACCTGGGGGCGCTGGGGAAGCTGCGGGCCCGGGCCGTCGCGGCGGGCGCCGACGACGCGCTGCTCGTCTCCGACGACGGGGTCGTGCTGGAGACCGCCACGGCGAGCCTGGTGTGGTGGGAGGGGGACGTGCTGTGCGTGGTCGATCCCGGGCTGCCGGTCCTGGCGGGGGTGACCGTGGCGTGGGTGGTGCGGCGCGCCGGCGGGCTGGGGATCGCGGTGCGGCGCAGCCGGGTGCGGGCGGCGGAGCTGAGCGGGCGCGAGGTGTGGGTCACCAACGCGCTGCACGGGCTGCGGCCGGTCACCGGGTGGGTGGGGGCCGACGTGGCCGTCGGCCCCGCACCGCGGGTTCAGGAGTGGCGGGCCGCCTGGGCGGCGGCCGCTGAACCCCTGCCGCGGTAGCGGCACAGGTTCAGCAGGAGGAGGGCCAGCTCGACGCCGGGGCGGCCGAGGCTATTGCTGTACCGGGCGATGACCTGGGTTTCCCGGGACAGGCGGGTGCCGGGGCCGCCGGCGGCGGTCCGGTCGCGCTGGATCTCGTTGACGAGGGCGGCGCGGTGGGCGACCAGGGCGATGATCTGGTCGTCGAGGGTGTCGACCTGGTGGAGGAGGACCTCCTCGTTGAGCTGGGTGAGGAGGGCTGTCGTCTCCGTGGGGGCGGGCTCTGTTGTGACGGGCATGCTGTTTCCCCTCAGCGGGTGGGTTCGGGGGCGGCCGGACGACGCCCGGCCCGGGCGAGCAGGACGGCGGACAGCGCGGCCACGGCGGCCAGCGCCAGGGACCATCCGAAGGTGACGGCGAAGGCGGAGGCCTTCTCGTGCGGGCGGCCGTCCGCACCGTCGAGGCCGCGCTGCAGGACGGTGACGAGCACCGCCGTCGCGAGCGAACCGCCCAGCCGTTGCAGGATGCTCAGCTGCGGTGAGGCGTCGCTGATCTTCTGCGGGTCGAGGCTGCGGAACGCGGTGGTCATGGCGGGCATGACGGACAGGCCGGCGCCGAATCCCGAGACGGTCATGGCCGTCCCGATCAGCGCGTAGGACGTGTCGGCGCCGACGAACACGAACGGCACCGCCGCCGCCAGGCTGAGGCCGGCGCCGAGGAGGGCGGTCCGGCCGCCGCCGAGGCGTTCGGCGGCCCGGCCCGAGAGCCAGGTGGCCGCCGCCGCGCCGATGCTCGACGGCACCAGCAGCATGCCGGTGGCGACCGGGTCCTCCTGCCGGACGTCCTGGAAGTACAGCGGCATCAGCACCATGCCCGCGTACATGCCCATGGAGAGGAAGAACGTGGTGAGGGAGGCGGCGCGGAAGACCCGGTCGCGGTAGAGGCGGATGTCGAAGAGCGGATGGGGGGTGTGGAGGGTGCGGATCGCGAAGAGGACGAGGAGGGCCGTACCGGTGGCCACGCAGAGCAGGGGCACCGTGAGGGATCCGGTGTCGGTGCTGCCCAGGCCGTAGGTGAGGACGGCCATGCCGGTGGAGATCGCGGCCAGGCCCGGGACGTCCAGCGGCGGGGCCGCCTCGGGGCGGTCGGCCGGCAGGAGGCACACGGCGCACAGGACGGCGGCGGCGCCCACGGGCAGGTTGACCAGGAAGATCCACCTCCAGTCGGTGTAGTGCAGCAGGAGTCCGCCGGCGAAGGGGCCGAAGACCGGGGCCAGCACGATGGGTACGCCCACCGTCGCCATGACCCGGGACATGTTCTTCGGGCCGGCCGTGCGGGCCAGGATCATCTGCCCGACGGGCATGATCAGCCCGCCGCCGAGGCCCTGGACCGCGCGGAAGGCGATGAGCTGTCCGGCGTCCTGGGCCACCGCGCAGAGCGCGGAGCCCAGGGTGAACAGGACGACGGCGGCCACGTAGGTGCGGCGGGCGCCGAAGCGGCGGGCGGCCCAGCCGGAGACCGGGATGACCGCGGCGACGGCGAGGAGGTAGGCGGTGACCACCCACTGGACGGTGTTCAGCGGCGCCCGGAAGTCCGTACCGAGCGCGGTGAGCGCGACGTTGACGATCGTCGAGTCCAGGAACGACATCGTCGCTCCCACGATCACGACGGTGGCGGCCTTCCAGACGTCGCGGCCGAGGCCGGTGCGGGGTGCCGGCGCGGTGCGGGTCGTCATGCCACGGTCTCCGTCAGCCAGTGGTCGACGGCGGCGGCCGCGGCCCGCGCGTCGTCCTCCATCATCGTGAAGTGGTCGCCCGGCACGTCCACCGCCGTGTGGGGCAGCGGCCAGGAGGCGTGGTGGCCCCCGCCGTCGACCAGGGAGCGGCCGGCTCTGACGAGCAGCGTCGGGACGGCGGTGGCGGTGGGCCGCCAGTCCGGGAAGAGCCGGAAGTAGCCGCCCATGGCCGTGAGCCTGAGGTCGGTCATCCAGCCGAAGGCGTCCTCCCGTTCGAACATGGCGTCCGTCATCCGGGAGCGGAACGCGGGCTGGGCCGCGTCGCCGGGCAGGAACGTGTCGAGCAGCACCAGCCCGGCGGGCGCGGCGCCCCCGCGTTCGAGGTGGGCGGTGACCTCCTGGGCGAGCCAGCCGCCCGAGGAGTACCCGGCCAGTGCGAACGGTGCGCCGTCCGCGAGGCGCAGCACCTCGGCGGCCACGTGCGCGACGAGGGCGTCGGCGGTGGCGGGCAGCGGCTCGCCCTCGCCGTAGCCGGGGAGCGGGAGGACGTGGACGTCCCGGTGCTCGCGGAAGGGCGCGGCGAAGCGGGCGAACTGGTGGGGGCTGGAGAGTGCGGTGACCGAGGGCAGGCAGATCAGCGCCGGACCGCCGGACCCGCCGGTGGCGCCGGACAGGGTGACCGGCGCCGGGGCCCCGTCCGTGGCGTCCGCGGTGAAGGAGGGGCGCAGCAGGGAGGCGGCGACGAGCAGGTCGGTGGCCTCCTTGACCTTGCCGTCCGCGCAGGCCTGCCGGTAGAGCGCGGCGATGGGCTGCGCCGGCGCGGGCGGCCGTACGGGTTCTGGCGTCTGCGGGGTCCGGGCCGCCGCGAGTTCGCCGCGCATGTGGTCGGCGAGGTCGGCGGGGGTCGGGTGGTCGAAGACGGCCGTGGCGGACAGTCTCAGGCCGGTCGCGGTGTTGAGGCTGCCGCGCAGACGCACCGAGGTCAGCGAGTCGAAGCCCATCTCCAGGAACTTGCGGTCCGGTTCGATCCGGTCGGCGGAGCTGTGGCCGAGGACGGTGGCCGTGTGTGCCTGTACGAGGGCCAGCAGGTCCTCCGGATCGAGGACGGGTACGGCGGGCGGGGCGCCCGCCGTCCGCCGGAGCGGGGCCGGCACCAGGCCGTGCAGCAGGGGCGGGAGGGCCTCGTGCCGGGCGCGGGTGCGCAGGGCGGGCAGGTCCAGGCGGATCGGCACCGCCAGGGCCCGGTCGAGGGCGGGGGCGGTGTCCAGGAGCGCGAGGGCCTCGTCGGTGGCGAGGGGGGCGACGCCGCCGCGGTTGATGCGGTCGACGTCGGTGGCGTCGAGGGCGCCGGTCATGCCGCTGCGCTCGGCCCACAGACCCCAGGCGAGGGAGAGGCCGGGCAGGCCCAGGGAGCGCCGGTGCTGGGCGAGGGCGTCCAGGTAGGCGTTGGCGGCCGCGTAGTTGCCCTGGCCCGGGGCGCCGAGCAGACCCGAGGCGGAGGAGAACAGGACGAACGCCGACAGGTCCAGGTCAGCGGTGAGTTCGTGGAGGTTGCGGGCCGCGTCCACCTTCGGGCGCAGCACCGCTTCGAATCGCTCGGGGGTGAGGGATTCGATCACCCCGTCGTCGAGGACGCCCGCGGTGTGGATGACGGCGGTGAGGGGGTGCGCGGCGGGGATCGTGGCCAGGAGGACGGTCAGGGCCTCACGGTCGGCCGCGTCGCAGGCGGCGACCGTTGCGGCGGCGCCCAGTTCGGCCAGTTCGGCCACCAGGTCCTCGGCGCCGCCGGAGCGGCTGGCCAGGAGCAGGTGGCGGACGCCGTGGACGGTGACCAGGTGACGGGCCACCGCGCGGCCGAGGACACCCGTGCCGCCGGTGATCAGGACGGTGCCGCCCTCGGCGAAGGACAGGCCCTCGGAGGCCGGTGCGGCAGGGGTACGGGTCAGGCGCGGGACGCGTACCGATCCCCCGCGCACCGCAAGCTGCGGCTCCGCGGACGTCAGATACGGGGCCGGGTCCGCGTTCTCGTCCAGGTCCAGGAGGTGGAAACGGCCCGGGTGTTCCGACTGCGCCGAGCGCACCAGGCCCCACACCGCCGCACCCGCCAGATCACCGATGTCATCACCGACGTCTTCACCGACTGCCCGGCGGGTGACGAACACCAGGCGCTCGTCCTCCGGGCTCGCGAGGGATCCCTGAAGTGCCTCCAGGGCCTGGCCCACGGCCGCCCGGACACCGGCGGAGGTGTCCACCTCACGCACCGCGCCCGCGGGCACGGGCTCGCCCGCCGGGGCCGCCACCCAGTCCAACGCGAACAGGGTGTCCCGGTGCGCGAGGTGTTCGGTGGCCACCGGGCGCAGGGCCAGTGAGTCGACGGTCGCCACCGGCAGGCCGGCCGTGTCGGTGACGGTGAGGGCGACCGCGTCCCCGCCCGCGGGGCTCAGCCGGACGCGCAGGTCGCGCGCGCCGGCCGTGTGCAGGTGGACGCCGTTCCAGGAGAAGGGGAGGCGGACGCCGGGGCCGTCGAGGAAGGAGCCGAGGCCCACGGCGTGCAGGGCGGCGTCGAGGAGGGCCGGGTGGAGGCCGAAGCGGCCCGCGGCCTCCTGCTGGTCGCGGTCGAGGCCGACCTCCGCGTACACCTCGTCGCCGAGCCGCCAGGCCGCGCGCAGACCCTGGAACGCGGGCCCGTAGCCGAGTCCGGCGTCGGTGAGCCGGTCGTAGAAGCCGGTCAGGTCCAGGGGTTCGGCGCCGGCCGGCGGCCAGGGGCCGCCGGTGGTGGCGGGGGCCGGGGAGGTGGCCGGGGTGGCGGACAGGACGCCGGTGGCGTGGCGGGTCCAGGGTTCGCCGCTCTCCTGGGCGGAGCGGGCGTACGTGGTGACCGTGCGCCGGCCGTCCGGGTCGGCGGGGCCGACGGCGAGCTGGACCTGGACGCCGCCCCGCTCGGGGAGCACCAGCGGGGCTTCCAGGGTCAGTTCCTCCAGGTGGCCGTGGCCGGTCTGGAGGCCTGCGTGCAGGGCCAGTTCCACGAAGGCGGTGCCGGGCAGCAGGACCGTGCCGGCCACCGCGTGGTCGGCCAGCCAGGGCTGCGCGGTCACCGACAGGCGGCCGGTGAAGAGGTGGTCGTCGGAGGCGGCGACGGTCACCATCGCACCGAGCAGGGGGTGGCCGGCCGCGTCCAGGCCCGCGGAGGCCATGTCGCCCGCGGCTTCGGTGCCTTCCAGCCAGAACCGCTCGCGCTGGAAGGCGTACGTGGGCAGATCGACCCGCCGGGCGCCGGGGAAGACGGTGTCCCAGTCGACCGGCACTCCGTGGACGTGCGCCTCGGCGAGGGCGGCCGTGAAGCGGGCGGGGCCGCCGTCGCCGCGGCGCAGGGTGCCCAGCGCGGTGTCGGGCAGGCCGTGGACGAGGACGGGGTGCGGGCTGACCTCGATGAACACGCCGTAGCCCTCGTGGACGAGGGTTTCGGTGACGTCGGCGAGCAGGACGCTCTGGCGGAGGTTGCGGTACCAGTACCGCTCGTCCAGTTCGGTGCCGTCCAGCCAGGTGGCGTCGACGGTGGACAGGAACGGGATCTCGGCCGGGCGGGGGGTGATCCCGGCGAGGGCGTCCAGGACGTCCGTACGGATCTCCTCCACGTGGGCGGAGTGGGAGGCGTAGTCCACGGGGATCCGGCGGGCGCCCTCGATGCCGGCGAGCACCGCGTCGAGGGCCTCGGGGTCGCCGGAGACCACCACGGAGCGTGGGCCGTTGACGGCGGCGAGCGAGAGCCGCTCGCCCAGGTGTGCGGCGGCCTCCTCGCGGGACAGCGGCAGGGAGACCATGCCGCCGCGGCCGGAGAGGGCCAGGAGGGCCTTGCTGCGCAGGGCGACGACGCGGGCCGCGTCGTCGAGGGTGAGCGCTCCGGCGACGCAGGCGGCGGCGATCTCGCCCTGGGAGTGGCCGACCACGGCGGCCGGTTCGACTCCGTGGGAGCGCCACAGCGCGGCGAGGGAGACCATCACCGCCCACAGGGCGGGCTGGACCACGTCGACCCGGGCCAGGGCGGCCTCGTCGGCGAGGGCTTCGCGCAGCGACCAGTCCACGTGGGGCGCGAGGGCCCGTTCGCAGGCGGCCAGCCGGTCGGCGAACACCGGGGAGGAGTCGAGCAGTTCGTGGGCCATGCCCGCCCACTGGGAGCCCTGGCCGGGGAAGACGAAGACGGCTTTCGCGGTGGTGCGCGACGATCCTCGCAGCAGGTGCGGGGAGGGCTCGCCGGCGGCCAGGGCCGTCAGCGCTTCGGCGAAGGCGGCGGGGTCGTCGGCCACCACGGCGGCCCGGTGCTCGAGGGCGGCGCGGGAGGACGCGAGGGAGCTGCCGATGTCGGCGAGGGGGTGGTGGGGGTCGTCCTCGGGGGACCGCGGCGCGGTCAGGCCCTCCAGGGCTGCGAGGAGGTTGCGGGCCTGGTCGCGCAGGGCTTCGTCGGTCTTGGCGGACAGCACCCACGGCAGTGCCGTGCCCGGTGCGGGGGCCGGCCGGGGGGCGGGCTCGGGGGTGGTGGCCCCGTCGAGGGGGGCCTGTTCCACGATGACGTGGGCGTTGGTGCCGCTGACCCCGAACGAGGACACGCCGGAGCGGCGGGCCCGTCCGGTCTCGGGCCACGGCACGGGTTCGGTCAGCAGGCGTACGCCGCCGGCCGTCCAGTCGACGTGCGGGGTGGGCTCGTCGACGTGGAGGGTGCGGGGCAGGAGGCCGTGGCGCATCGCCTCGACCATCTTGATGACGCCGCCGACACCGGAGGCGGCCTGGGTGTGGCCGATGTTGGACTTGAGGGAGCCCAGCCACAGCGGCTGGCCGGCGGGCCGGTCCTGCCCGTACGTGGCGAGCACGGCCTGCGCTTCGATGGGGTCGCCGAGCTTGGTGCCGGTGCCGTGGGCCTCGACGGCGTCGACGTCCCGGACGCCCAGGCCGGCGTTGCCCAGGGCCTGGCGGATGACGCGCTGCTGGGAGGGGCCGTTGGGGGCGGTGAGGCCGTTGGAGGCGCCGTCCTGGTTGACGGCGGAGCCGCGGACGACGGCCAGGACGCGGTGGCCGTTGCGGCGGGCGTCGGAGAGCTTCTCCAGCAGCAGCATGCCCGCGCCCTCGCCCCAGCCGGTTCCGTCGGCGGCCGCGGCGAAGGACTTGCAGCGGCCGTCGAAGGACAGGCCGCGCTGCCGGGAGAACTCCACGAACGTGTTGGGGGTGGCCATCACGGTCGCGCCGCCGGCCAGGGCCATCGTGCATTCGCCGGACCGCAGGGCCTGGGCGGCCAGGTGCAGGGCGACGAGGGAGGAGGAGCAGGCGGTGTCGACGGTGACGGCGGGGCCCTCCAGGCCGAGGACGTAGGAGATGCGGCCGGACAGGACGCTGCCGGCGTTGCCGGTGCTGAGGTAGCCGTCGATGCCCTCGGGGACCTCGCCCAGGCGGGAGGCGTAGTCGTGGTACATGACGCCGGCGAACACGCCGGTGGCGGTGCCGCGCACGGACGTCGGGTCGATGCCGGCGCGTTCGAAGGCCTCCCAGGCGGTTTCCAGGAGGAGCCGCTGCTGGGGGTCCATGGCGAGGGCCTCGCGGGGTGAGATCCCGAAGAAGCCGGCGTCGAACTCGGCGGCGTCGTAGAGGAAGCCGCCTTCGCTGACGTACGAGCGGCCGGCCGCGTCGGGGTCGGCGTCGAAGAGGCCGTCCAGGTCCCAGCCGCGGTCGGTGGGGAACGCCGCGATGCCGTCGCCGCCCGCGGCGACCAGCTGCCACAGGTCCTCCGGCGAGCGCACTCCGCCGGGGTAGCGGCAGCTCATGCCGACGATCGCGATGGGGTCCTCGGTGTCGGCGCCGGGGGCGCCGGGGGCGCCGGTGGCCGGGGCGGTGGCTTCGGCGGCCGGTGCCTCGGTCAGTCCAGCGCGCAGGTGCTCCACGAGGGCGGCCGGGGTGGGGTAGTCGAAGATGAGGGTTGCCGAGAGCCGCAGGCCCGTCTCGGTGGTGAGCCGGTTGCGGAGTTCGACCGCGGTGAGGGAGTCGAAGCCGAGCTCGGTGAACGCCTGGCCGAGGTCGACCGCCTGCGCGTTCGCGTGGCCCAGTACGGCGCTGACGTGCGTACGGACCAGCTCGGCGAGCTGCCGTTCGGTCCACTGGGTCCGCGGGGTGGACGGGCCGGACGCGGCGGCCCTGCGGGCCGGTCCGCGGACGAGGCCGCGCAGCAGTGCGGGGGGCGTGGCGTTCCGCGCCGCGCCGGCCGGCGGGGTGAGGTCCAGGCGGGCGGGGACGAGCAGGGGCTCGTCGAGGCCGCCCGCGAGGTCGAAGAGTTCCAGGCCGTCGGCGGCGGACAGTGCGCCGACGCCGGAGCCGGTGATGCGCCGGCTGTCGCCGTCGGCCAGTCGCCCGCCCATGCCGCCGCCCTCCGCCCACAGGCCCCAGGCCAGGGACACGGCGCTGAGGCCCTGGGCGGTGCGGTGCTGGGCGAGCGCGTCGAGGAAGGCGTTCGCGGCGGCGTAGCCGGCCTGGCCGGGGGCGCCGAAGACGCCGGCGGCCGAGGAGAACAGCACGAACGCCGCCAGGTCGGCCTCCCGCGTCAGCTCGTGCAGGTGCCAGGCCGCGTCGAGCTTGGGGCGCAGTACGGTGTCCAGCCGGTCGGGGGCCAGCGAGCCGATCACGCCGTCGTCGAGGACGCCGGCCGCGTGCACGACCGCCGTCAGCGGCCGTTCGGCGGGGATCCGGGCGAGGAGGCGCGCCAGGTCGGCTCGGTCGCCGACGTCGCAGGCCTCGATCCGCACGTGGGCGCCGGCCTCGGTGAGCGCGGCGGCGAGTTCGCCGGCGCCCTCGGCGGCCGGGCCGCGCCGGCCGGCCAGTACGAGGTGGCGTACGCCGTGTTCGGCGACCAGGTGGCGGGCCAGCAGGGCGCCGAGGCCGCCGGTGCCGCCGGTGATCAGGACGGTGCCGTCGGGGTTCCAGTCCCGGGGCGCGGCGGGGGCGGGGACGCGGGCCAGCCGGGGGGCGTACAACGTGCCGTCACGGAGCGCGAGTTGCGGCTCGTCGAGGGTCAGGAGGGCGTCCAGTGCGGCGGAGGCGTCCGGGGCGTCGTCCGGATCGGTGACGTCGATCAGGCGGAAGCTGCCCGGGTTCTCGGCCTGCGCCGACCGGACGAGGCCCCACAGCGGCGCCTGGCCGAGGTCGTGGACCGTCTCGCCCTGCCGGACGGCCAGGGCGCCGCGGGTGACCAGGACCAGCTGCGAGGAGGCGCACCGGGGGTCGGCGAGCCACGCCTGGAGGAGTTCCAGGACGCGGTGCGCGCCGGTGTGGGCTGCGGGGACCAGGTCGTCGTCGGTGCGGGGGCAGCGGACGAACACGGCGTCGGGGACGGTGTCCAGCGCGGCCAGGTCGGCGGCCGAGGCGATCCAGCGCGGCGGTGCACCGGCCGGCTGCCCGGAGGCGGCGGCGGGCAGGGGCAGGGGCAGGGCGGCCCAGTCGACGCGGAAGAGGGAGTCGCGGTGCCGGTGCGTACGCTGTGCCGCGGCCGGGCGCAGGGCGAGCGCCTCGACGGTGGCCACCGGGGCGCCCGTCTGGTCGGCGGCGTCCAGGGACACGCTGTCGGGGCCGGCCGGCGACAGCCGTACGCGCAGCGCCGGGGCGCCGGCCGCGTGGAGGGCCACGCCGCGCCAGGAGAACGGGAGGCTCGCGGCGCCGTCGGTGACGAAGTCGCCGAGCCCGACGGCGTGCAGGGCGGCGTCCAGCAGGGCGGGGTGCAGGCCGAAGCGGGCGGCTTCGGCTTCCTGCGGCAGCCGTACCTCGGCGAACACGTCCTCGCCGCGGCGCCATGCCGCCCGCAGCCCCTGGAAGGCGGGTCCGTAGCCGAAGCCGACCTCGACGAGGTGGTCGTAGAGCCCCTCGACGGACACCGGCTCGGCGCCCGCGGGGGGCCATTCGCTCAGGTCGGGGACGGCGGGCGGGGCGGCGGCCGGGGCGGGGCCGTCCGTCAGGGTGCCGGTGGCGTGCCGGGTCCACGGCTCGTCGGTGTGGCGGGAGTGGAAGGTCAGGGAGCGGCGGCCGTCCGCGTCCACGGATCCGACGGCGACCTGGAGCTGGACCGCGCCCTGTTCGGGGAGGACCAGCGGTGCCTCGATGGTGAGTTCGTCGAGGCGGGCGCAGCCGACCTGGTCGCCGGCGCGGACGGCCAGCTCCACGAAGGCGGTGCCGGGGACGAACACGGTGCCCAGGACGGCGTGGTCGGCGAGCCAGGGGTGGGTCCGCAGGGAGAGGCGGCCGGTGAACAGCACCTGGTCGGCCTCGGCCAGGGTCACCATGGCTCCGAGCAGGGGGTGGTCGGCGGGGCCCAGGCCGGCGGCGGCCACGTCGCCGAGGGCGGTCGTCTCGGGCCAGTAGCGCTGGCGCTGGAAGGGGTACGTGGGCAGGTCGACGCGGCGGCCGGCGAGGAGCGGGGTCCAGTCGACGGGCAGGCCGCGGGTCCAGGCCTCGGCCAAGGCGCCGAGGAAGGCGTCGGGCTCGGGGCGGTCCTTGCGCAGCAGGGGGGTGAGGAGCCCGGAGAACTCCTCCGGGAGCGACTCCCCCGCCATGGCGGCGAGGACGCCCTGCGGACCCAGCTCCAGGAAGTGGCCCACGCCCTGCTCCTCGGCGAGGTACCGGACCCCGTCGGCGAAGCGGACGGCATCACGGACGTGCTGGACCCAGTAGGCGGCCGTGAACTCGGTGATCTGCCCGCCGGTGACGTTCGAGACCACCGGTATCTCGGGAGCGGAGTGGGTGAGGGATTCCGCGACCTCACGGAACGCGCCGAGCATGGGCTCCATGAGCGGCGAGTGGAAGGCGTGCGAGACCGTGAGGCGCTTGGTCTTGTGACCCTGCCCGGCCAGCCGCTCGGCCACCTCCAGGACAGCCTCTTCGGCGCCCGAAATCACCACGGACTGCGGGCCGTTGACCGCAGCGATGTCGACACCGGCCGACAGCAGCGGGCGTATCTCCTGCTCAGTGGCGCGGATCGAGACCATCGCCCCGCCCTCCGGCAGGGCTCCCATCAGGGCACCACGGGCCGCCACCAGACGGGCCGCGTCAGCGAGGGAGAGGACCCCGGCCACGTGCGCGGCCGCGATCTCACCGATCGAGTGACCCGCTACGAAGTCCGGACGCAGACCGAAGGACTCCGCCAGGCGGTACAGGGCCACCTCGACCGCGAAGAGGGCCGGCTGGGTGTTCTCGGTGCGGTGGATCTCGTCCCCGCCGCCGAAGACCAGGTCCTTGAGGGGGAGGTCGAAGTGGGCGCAGGCCTCGTCGAAGGCGGCCGCGAACACCGGCTGGGCCTCGTACAGCTCACGGCCCATGCCGGGACGCTGCGCACCCTGCCCCGAGAAGAGGAAGGCGAACTTCCCGCCGGAGGCCACGCCCTCGAGGAGTTCCTCCCGGTTGGCGCCCGGCACCACGCCCCGGTGGGCGAAGGGCGTCGACAGGGACAGGGAGTGGGCCAGGTCGGCGGGGTCCAGCTCCGGGTGGTCCTGTGCGTACGAGCGGAGTTGGGCGGCCCGTGCGCGCAGTGCCTCGGGGGTGTGGGCCGACAGCAGCCACGGGGCGGCGGCGGTGCGCGGTGCCCGTGGCTCGTGCGTCCGGTCCTGGGGCCGGGCGTCCTCGGGGGCGGCCTGCTCGACGATCAGGTGGGCGTTGGTGCCGCTGACGCCGAAGGCCGACACGCCGGCGCGGCGCGGCTCGCCCGTCTCGGGCCAGGGCGTGGGCTCGGTCAGCAGGCGTACGCCGCCCGCCGACCAGTCCGCGTGGGGCGTCGGCTCGTCCACGTGCAGGGTCTGGGGCAGCGTGCCGTGCTGGATGGCGAGGATCATCTTCATCACGCCGGCGACGCCCGCCGCGGCCTGGGTGTGGCCCAGGTTCGACTTGACCGAGCCCAGCCACAGCGGCCGGTCGGCAGTGCGCTTGCGGCCGTAGGTGGCGAGCAGGGCGTGCGCCTCGATGGGGTCGCCGAGCCTGGTGCCGGTGCCGTGGGCCTCGACCGCGTCGACCATGTCCGGGGACAGCCGGGCGTTGGCCAGGGCCTGGCGGATGACGCGCTGCTGGGCGGTGCCGTTGGGGGCGGTGAGCCCGTTGGAGGCGCCGTCCTGGTTGACCGCCGAGCCCCGCAGGACCGCGAGGACGGGGCGGCCGCCCCGCCTGGCGTCGGAGAGCCGTTCGAGGACGAGCAGGCCCGCGCCTTCGCCCCAGCCGGTGCCGTCCGCGGCGGCGGCGAAGGGCTTGCAGCGGCCGTCGGCGGCGAGCCCGCGCTGCCGGCTGAACTCGACGAAGACCCGGGGGGTGGCCATCACCGTGGCGCCGCCGGCGAGGGCCAGGGCGCATTCGCCGCGGCGCAGCGCCTCGGCGGCCAGGTGCAGCGATACCAGGGAGGACGAGCAGGCCGTGTCGACGGTGACGGCGGGGCCTTCGAGGCCGAGTACGTAGGACAGCCGGCCGGAGAGCACGCTCGCCGCGTTGCCGGTGCCGATGTAGCCTTCGAGGCCCTCTTCCGGGGTCGAGCCGAACAGGGTGCCGTAGTCCTGGCCGTTGGTGCCGACGAAGACGCCGGCCCGGCTGCCGCGCAGGGCGGCCGGGTCGAGGCCGGAACGCTCCAGGGCCTCCCAGGCAACTTCCAGCAGCAGCCGCTGCTGGGGGTCCATGGCTCGGGCCTCGCGCGGGCTGATGCCGAAGAAGGCGGGGTCGAAGTCGGCGGCGCCGGCGAGGAAGCCGCCCTCGCGGACGTAGCTGGTGCCGGCCCGGTCGGGGTCCGGGTCGTAGAGCGCGGCGAGGTCCCAGCCCCGGTCGTCGGGGAAGGCGGCGAGGGCGTCGGTGCCGTCGGCGAGGAGGGTCCACAGCTGTTCGGCGGAGTGCACGCCACCGGGGAAGCGGCAGCCCATGCCGACGATCGCGATCGGCTCGTGGCTGAGGTCCTCGGCGTCCTTCAGACGCCGGTTCGCCTCGTCCAGGTCGGCCGTGACCCGCTTGAGGTATTCCAGGAGCTTGGTCTCGTTCACCATGTCAGCGGGTCCCGTATTTCTGGTCGATGTAGGCGAAAAGGTCGTCCGCCGTGTCCAAGGTCGGTCGGGTGTCGGCACCCGTTTCGTCGTCCGGGCCGGAGCCGGGTCCGGATCCCGCGCCGGCGCGGGCCAGCAGGCTCTGGAGGCGGGTCGCGACCTCGGCCCGTACGTCGGCGTCGAGGACCGCGAGGGCGTCCTCGACGCGGTCGAGGTCGGCGAGGACGCGGGCGGCGGCGGTGCCGCCGAGTTCGGCGTCGAGGTGCTCGGCGAGGGCCTGGGGGCTGGGGTGGTCGAAGACCACGGTCGTGGCGAGGTTCAGCCCGGTGCGGACGCCGAGGACGTTGCGCAGGTCGACGGCGGTGAGGGAGTCGAAGCCGAGTTCCCGGAAGGGCTGGGTGGGGGTGACCGCTTCGGGGCCGCCGTGTCCGAGGACGGCCGCCGCCTGGGTGCGTACGAGGTCCAGCAGGGCGGCGGCGCGTTCGGCGTCCGGGAGCAGGGTGATGCGTTCGCGCCAGTCGGGTTCTCCGGTGGTGCGGGGGCGGGCTTCCTCGATTCCGGTGAGCAGCGGGCTGGGCCGGACCGTGGTGAAGCCGGGTGCGAACAGGGCCCAGTCGATGTCGGCCACGGCCAGGGCGGCGTCGCCGTGGTCCAGGGCCTGCTGGAGTCCCTCGATGGCGTGCGGGGGCCGCATCGGGCGGATGCCGTGGCGGCGCAGGCGCTCGCCGACGGCCGCCTCGTCCTCGGCCATGCCGCCTTCGGCCCATGCGCCCCAGGCCACGGCGGTGGCGGGCAGTCCGTCGGCGCGGCGCTGGTCGGCGAAGGAGTCCAGGAAGGCGTTGGCGGCCGCGTAGTTGGCCTGTCCGGCGCCGCCGACCGCGCCGGCGAAGGAGGAGAAGAGGACGAACGCCGACAGGTCCAGGCCGGCGGTGAGTTCGTGGAGGTTGCGGGCCGCGTCGGCCTTGGGACGCAGGACCGCCGCGAACCGTTCGGGGGTGAGGGACTCGATGACGCCGTCGTCGAGGACGCCGGCGGTGTGCACCACCGCGGTCAGGGGGAGTTCGGCGGGGATCGCGTCGAGCACTGCCGCGAGCGCGTCCCGGTCGGCGGCGTCGCACGCCTCGATGGTCACGCGGGTGCCCGTCGCGGTGAGTTCGGCGGCGAGTTCGCGTGCGCCGGGTGCCCGCTCGCCCCGGCGGCTGGTGAGGACCAGGTGTTCGGCGCCGGACGCGGCGAGCCAGCGGGCGATGTGGCCGCCGAGGGCGCCGGTGCCGCCGGTGACCAGGACGGTGCCGGAGGGGCGCCAGGGCGTGACGGCGGCCGAGGTCCTGCGTACGCGGACCAGCCGGCGGGCGAGGATGCCGGTGGGGCGGATCGCCAGCTGGTCCTCGGCTCCGGTCCCGGCGGGGGCGCCGGCCAGCAGGAGGGCGCCGAGCCGGTCGAGTGCGGGGGCGTCGAGCTCCGCGGGGAGGTCGACGAGCCCTCCCCAGCGGGTGGGGGTTTCCAGGGCGGCGGCCCGGCCCAGGCCCCAGACCTGTGCCTGGCCGGGGTCGGCGGGCCGGTCGCCGGGGCCGGTGGAGACCGCGCCGCGGGTGGCGCACCACAGCGGTGCGGTGATTCCGGCGTCTCCGAGGGCCTGGTGCAGCAGGAGGGCCGCGGCCAGGCCGGGATCGCCGGGCTCGGCGGGCAGGAGCAGGACGCCCGCGCAGCTGTCGGCGGCGGCCAGGGCCGTGAGCAGGCGGACGGTCAGGGCCTCGCGGTCGTGGCCGGTGCCGGGGGTCAGGTCCAGGCGGGCGGGGGTGGCGCCGCGGGCGGCGAGCGCCCCGGTGACCAGGTCGAGCTCCTGGGGGCGCGGCCCGGCCACGAGCCAGGTCCCCCCGGGGGCGGTGGCGGCGGGGGTGGCGAGCGGCTGCCACTCGATGCGGTACTGGAGGCCGGCGGCGGGGTCCTGGGCGGTGGCGGCGGGCCGGCCGGCGCTCTCGCCGGGGCGGGCCCAGTAGCGGGTGCGGCGGAACGCCGTGGTCGGCAGGGCCACCCGGCGTACGGGGTGCCCGGCGAAGACCCCGGTCCAGTCCGGGGCGGTGCCGTGCACGAACAGCCCGCCCAGGGCGGCGGTGGCGGTCTCCTGTTCGGCCCGGTCGCGGCGCAGGGCCGGTACGAGGACGGTGTCCGGGCCGCTCACGCAGGCCTGTCCGGCGGCGGACAGCACGCCGGAGGGGCCCAGCTCGACGAAGCGGCGTACGCCCTGGGCCTCCAGGTGGCGCATGCCGTCGTGGAACCGGACGGCCGCGCGCACGTGCCGGACCCAGTACTCGGGCGTGGCGAGCTCGGCCGGGTCGGCGGTGCGTCCGGTGACGTTCGAGACGATCGGGACGGACGGCTGGTGGAAGGTGAGCGTCCGCGCGATGCGGCCGAATTCGGCGAGCATCGGCTCCATCAGCGACGAGTGGAAGGCGTGGCTGACGTTGAGCCGCTTCGTGCGGTGGCCCGCGGCCTCCAGGAGGCCGGCGGTCCGCGAGACCGCCTCCTCGGGGCCGGAGACGACCACCGCGCGGGGGCCGTTGACCGCGGCGATGTCGACGCCGGCCGTCAGCAGGGCGCGTACCTCGTCCTCGGCCGCCTGGACGGAGACCATCGCCCCGCCTTCGGGCAGCGCCTCCATCAGCCGGCCGCGGGCGGCGACCAGCGTGGCGGCGTCGGGGAGGGTGAGCACGCCGGCCACGTGGGCGGCGGCCAGCTCGCCGACCGAGTGGCCGAGGAGGAAGTCGGGGCGTACGCCCCAGGACTCGAAGAGGCGGTACAGGGCCACCTCCAGGGCGAACAGCCCGGCCTGGGTGTACCGGGTCCGGTCGAGGAGTTCCGCCTCGCCGCTCACCACCTGCCGCAGCGGGCGGTCCAGGTGTGCGTCGAGTGCGGCGCAGGCCGCGTCGAAGGCCTGTGCGAAGACCGGGAACGCCGCGTACAGCTCGTCTCCCATGCCGGCGCGCTGGGCGCCCTGGCCGGTGAACAGGAACGCCAGCCCGCCGGGGGCGGCGCTGCCGTGCAGAACGCCGGGGGCCGGGGTGCCGTCGGCGAGCGCCGCCAGCCCCTCGAGGAGGGCGTCGCGGCCGTTGGCGACGACGGCGGCGCGGCGGTCGAGGGTGGCACGGGTGGTGGCGAGGGAGTGGGCCACGTCGCGGGGGGACAGGTGCGGGCCGGCCTCGAGGTGGGCGTGGAGGCGGGCGGCCTGTTCGCGCAGGGTCTCGTCCTCGCGGGCGGAGAGCACCGCGAGGACGGGGGACTCGGCGGTGGCGGGGGCCGCGGAGTTGGCGGGGGTCTCGCCGGTCGTGGGGGTCCGGTCGTCCTGCGTGGACTGCTCGGCGTCGGGCGTGTGCTCCTCGAGGAGGACGTGGGCGTTGGTGCCGCTGATGCCGAACGAGGACACGCCGGCGCGGCGCGGCTGTCCGTCGGGCGTCCGCCAGTCGAGGTTCTCGGTCAGGACGCGTACGGAGCCGGCCGACCAGTCGACCTGGGGGGTCGGCTCGTCGACGTGGAGGGTGCGGGGCAGGACGCCGTTGCGGATCGCCTGGACCATCTTGATGATGCCCGCCACGCCCGCGGCGGCCTGGGTGTGGCCGATGTTGGACTTGACCGAGCCGAGGCGCAGCGGCCGGCCGGCCGGGCGGTTCTGCCCGTAGGCCGCGATCAGGGCCTGGGCCTCGATGGGGTCGCCGAGGGTGGTGCCGGTGCCGTGGGCCTCGACCGCGTCGACCTGTTCGGGCGTCAGGCGGGCATTGGCGAGGGCCAGTTCGATGACGCGCTGCTGGGCGGGGCCGTTGGGGGCGGTCAGGCCGTTGGAGGCGCCGTCCTGGTTGACGGCGGATCCCCGGATCACCGCGAGGACGGGGTGGCCGTGGCGGCGGGCGTCGGAGAGCCGCTCCAGTACGAGCATGCCCGCGCCCTCGCCCCAGCCGGTGCCGTCGGCGGCCGCCGCGAAGGCCTTGCAGCGGCCGTCGCGGGCCAGGCCGCCCTGGCGGCTGAACTCCGCGAACAGGGTCGGTGTCGACATGACGGTGGCCCCGCCGGTGAGGGCCAGCTCGCACTCGCCGCGCCGCAGCGCCTGGACCGCCAGGTGCAGGGCGACGAGGGAGGCGGAGCATGCGGTGTCGACGGTGACGGCGGGACCCTGGAGCCCGTAGACGTAGGAGAGGCGGCCGGAGAGCACGCTGGCGGCGTTGCCGGTCATGATGTGCCCGGCCAGGTCGTCGGCGGAGTGGACGGCCACGGGGGTGTAGTCCTGCCCGTTGGTGCCGATGAAGACGCCGGTCCGGCTGCCGCGCAGGGTGTCCGGGGCGATCCCGGCGCGCTCGAAGGACTCCCACGAGGTCTCCAGCAGCAGCCGCTGCTGGGGGTCCATGGCGAGGGCCTCGCGGGGCGAGATCCCGAAGAAGGCGGCGTCGAACTCGCCCGCGCCCTCGAGGAATCCGGCCTGGCGGGCGTGGGAGGCACCGGCCTGCTCCGGGTCGTCGGAGAGCAGGCCCGCCAGGTCCCAGCCGCGGTCGGTGGGGAAGCCGGACAGGGCGTCGCCACCCGAGACGAGCAGCCGCCACAGGTCTTCGGGGCTCTGGACCCCGCCGGGGAAGCGGCAGCTCATGGCCACGACGGCGATCGGCTCGCCGTCCCGGTTCTCGCTCTCGCGCAGGCGTTCCTGGGTCTGCTCCAGCTCGGCCGAGACGCGCTTGAGGAAGTGGCGGAGTTTGTCTTCGTTGGACACGTGAGGGTTCTCCCTGGCGGAGGGGTTGGCGGCGGGGCGGGTGGCGTCGCTCATGAGATGCCGAACTTCTCGCCGAGCAGGCCGAACAGCTCGTCGTCGGTCGCCGCTTCGTACTGGTCGGCGCCGGCGGCGCGATCCGGGTGGCCGGCGGCCTCCTGGCCTTGGGCCAGCAGGGCCTGGAGCCGCTGCATGATCTTGGTGTGGTCGCCGGTGCCGGGCTCGACCCGGGTCAGTGCGCGTTCGAAGCGGGCGAACTCCTCCAGTGCGGACGGGCCGTCCGCGCCGCCGTTCCCGCACAGCTCGGAGCGCAGGTGTTCGGCGAGCGCGGCCGGGTTGGGGTGGTCGAAGACCACGGTGGCGGGCAGGGGCAGGCCGGTGGCCGTGCTCAGCCGGTTGCGCAGCTCGACCGCCGTCAGGGAGTCGAACCCCGCCTCGCGGAAGGCCCGTCCGGTGGCGACCTCGTGCGGGGTGCCGTGCCCGAGGACGGCGGCCACGTGGGTACGGACCAGGTCGAGCAGAGCCCGTTCCTGTGCCTCGGCGGGCAGGCCGGGGAGGGTGTCCCGCAGGGAGGTGCCGGTGGCGCGGCCGTCCTCCAGGGCCGCGAGTACGGTACGCACCTCGGGTACGCCCGTCAGGAGCGGGCTGGGGCGGCCGGTGACGAAGGCCGCCGCGAAGCGCTCCCAGTCGACGCCGGCGACCACGAGGGTGGTCTCGTCGCGGTCCAGTGCCTGCTGGAGTGCGGCGATGGCCAGGTCGGGGGCCATCGGCAGGAGGCCGCCGCGGCGCATGCGGGCGGTGACGGCGTCGGATCCGGTGGCGAGGCCGCTGTCCCCCCAGGCTCCCCAGGCGATGGAGGTGGCGGGCAGACCATCGGCCCGCCGCTGCTCGGCCAGAGCGTCCAGGTAGGCATTGGCCGCCGCGTAATTGCCCTGACCCGCGCCGCCGACCGTGCCCGCGAAGGAGGAGAACAGGACGAACGCCGACAGGGCCAAGCCCATCTCAGCGGCCAGCTCGTGCAGATGACGCGCCGCATCCGCCTTCGGACCCAGGACCGTCGCCAAACGCTCCGGAGTCAGACCGTCCAGCACGCCGTCGTCCAGGACACCGGCCGCATGGAACACGGCCGACACCGGGTGCTCCACCAGCAGCTTCGCCACCGCATCCCGGTCAGCCACATCACAGGCGGCAACCGAAGCCGTGACACCCGATTCGGCGAGTTCCGCCACCAGCTCGGCCGCGCCCGGAGCATCCAGACCCCGACGGCTCGTCAGAACCAGCTCCGTGGCACCCGCCGACGCCAGCCAGCGCGCCACCCGGGAACCCAGCGCACCCGTACCACCGGTCACCAGCACCGGACCCTCCGGCCGCCACCCCTCACCCACCACCGGAGCGAACGGCGCCCGGACCAGACGGCGCGCGAACACGCCCTCCGCACGGACCGCGACCTGATCCTCACCACCGCCGCCCGAAAGCACCGCGACCAGACGGTCCCCGGTCGTGGCGTCCAGCACCGCGGGGACGTCCACCAGACCGCCCCACCGCCGGCCGAACTCCAAAGCGGCCACCCGGCCCAGACCCCACACCTGCGCCCCGACCGGATCGGTCAGACGGTCCGACGCACCGGTCGACACCGCCCCACGCGTCACACACCACAACCGGGCTTCGACGCCCGCATCACCCAGTGCCTGCACCAGGGACAGCGACCCCGCCACATCCAGCAGCGACACCACACCGTCCACGGGGCCGACACCGGACAGGGCTTCGGCCAGCTCGCCACGGGAACGACCGCCCCCGACCAGCTCGACCACCTCGGCACCGGCCCCCGACAGCACACCCGCCAGCTCCGCACCCGCCTCCGCCGACACCACCAGCCACCGGCCCGAGAGGTGGCCGGAAGCGTCCGCGGTGGTGGGTTCCCAGATCGCCCGGTAGCGCCAGGAGTCGACGGTGGACCGCTGCCGGCGTCCCGCCCGCCAGGCGGTGAGTACGGGCAGGGTGGTCTCCAGGGCGTGCAGCGCCGGTCCTTCGGCGCCGAGTTCGCCCGACAGGGCCGGCAGGTCGGCGCGTTCGACGGCCTCCCAGAAGGCCGACTCCGCCGGGTCGGACCCGGCCGTGCGGCCGGTGCCGGGGCGCGGCCAGTAGCGCCGGCGCTGGAAGGCGTAGGTCGGCAGGTCGACGTGGGCCGGGCCGGCGTCCGCGAAGGCGGGCGACCAGTCGACGGCGACGCCCCGCACGTGGGCCTCGGCCAGCGAGAGCAGGAACCGTGCCGGTCCGCCGTCCTGGCGGCGCAGCGAGCCGACGGCGCAGTCCCCGAGGCCCTGGATCAGCACCGGGTGCGGGCTGCTCTCGACGAACACGCCGAACCCCTGCTCGCGCAGGGCGCGCGTGGACTCCTCGAAGCGCACGGTCCGGCGGGCGTTGCGGTACCAGTACTCCGCGTCCAGCTCGGCGGTGTCCTGCCAGTCGCCGGTGACGGTGGAGAAGAAGGGCACCTCCGCCGGACGCGGGGAGAGCCCGGCGAGGACGGTGAGGAGTTCGTCGCGGATCTCCTCCACGTGGGCGGAGTGGGAGGCGTAGTCGACGGCGATCCGGCGGGCGCCCTCGGTCCCGGCGAGCAGCGCGTCGAGGGCCTCGGGGTCGCCCGAGACGACGACCGAGCGGGGGCCGTTCTCGGCGGCGATGGACAGCCGCTCGTCGAGGCCGGCCGCCACCTCCTCGCGGGGCAGGGGGACGGACACCATGCCGCCGCGGCCGGAGAGGGCGAGGAGGGCCTTGCTGCGCAGGGCCACCACCCGTGCGCCGTCTTCGAGCGAGAACCCGCCCGCGACGCAGGCCGCGGCGATCTCGCCCTGTGAGTGTCCGAGGACGGCCGCCGGTTCCACTCCGTACGAACGCCACAGGGCGGCGAGGGACACCATCACGGCCCACAGGGCGGGCTGCACCACGTCGACGCGGGCCAGGGCGGCCTCATCGGTGAGTACCTCGCGCAGCGACCAGTCGACGAACCCGGACAGGGCTTGCTCGCACTGGTCCATGCGGTCGGCGAAGACGGGGCTCGTGGCCAGCAGTTCCGTGGCCATGCCCGTCCACTGGGAGCCCTGGCCGGGGAAGACGAAGACGACCTTGGTGCGGCCGTCGGGTGCCTGGCCCTCGACCAGGCCGGCGGCCGCCGTGCCGTCGGCCAGCGCCGACAGGGCGGCGTCGAAGGCGTCCGGGTGGTCGGCGACGAGCACGGCGCGGTGGTCGAAGGAGGCCCGCGAGAGGGCGAGCGAGCGGCCGACGTCCGCCGGCGCGTGACCGGGACGGCCCGACAGGAACGTCCGCAGTTCACGGGCCTGCGCCCGCAGCGCGTCGGCCGACTTGCCGGACAGCAGCCAGGGCAGGGCCGAGGAGGCGGAGGGAGTGGCGGAGGCGGAGGGAGCGGCCGGGGCGGGTTCCTCCAGGATGACGTGGGCGTTGGTGCCGCTCATGCCGAACGAGGACACGCCGGCGCGGCGCGGCTGTCCGTCGGGCGTCCGCCAGTCGAGGTTCTCGGTCAGCAGCCGGACGGAGCCGGCCGACCAATCCACCTGGGGCGTGGGCTCGTCCACGTGCAGGGTGCGCGGCAGGACGCCGTTGCGGATCGCCTGGACCATCTTGATGATGCCCGCCACGCCGGCGGCGGCCTGGGTGTGGCCGATGTTGGACTTGACCGACCCGAGGCGCAGCGGCCGGTCCGCCGGGCGGTTCTGCCCGTACGTGGCCAGCAGGGCCTGGGCCTCGATGGGGTCGCCGAGGGTGGTGCCCGTGCCGTGCGCCTCGACCGCGTCGACCTGGTCGGCCGTCAGGCGGGCGTTGGCGAGCGCCTGGCGGAGCACGCGCCGCTGGGACGGGCCGTTGGGGGCGGTCAGGCCGTTGGAGGCGCCGTCCTGGTTGACGGCGGATCCCCGGATCACCGCGAGGACGGGGTGGCCGTTGCGGCGGGCGTCGGAGAGCCGCTCCAGTACGAGCACTCCGGCGCCCTCGCCCCAGCCGGTGCCGTCCGCGGCCGCCGCGAAGGGCTTGCAGCGGCCGTCCGGGGCCAGGCCCCGCTGGCGGCTGAACTCGGTGAAGGTGGTCGGGCTGGCCATGACGGTCACACCGGCCGCGAGCGCCATCGTGCACTCCTGCTGGCGCAGCGCCTGTGCGGCGAGGTGCAGGGCGACGAGGGAGGACGAGCAGGCGGTGTCGACGGTGACGGCGGGCCCCTCGAAGCCGAACTCGTACGAGATCCGGCCGGACAGCACGCTGGTGGCGTTCCCGGTCGCCAGGTAGCCGTCGACCTCCTCGGGGCCGCCGACGAGGACCGTGCCGTAGTCGCCGCCGTTGGTGCCGACGAACACCCCGGTACGGCTGCCGCGCAGGGCGTCCGGCGCGATCGCGGCACGCTCGAGGGCCTCCCAGGCGGTTTCCAGGAGCATCCGCTGCTGGGGGTCCATGGCGAGGGCCTCGCGCGGCGAGATGGCGAAGAAGCCGGCGTCGAAGTCGGCGGCGTCGTGGACGAACGCGCCCTCGCGGACGTACGAGGAGCCGGGCCGGTCCGGGTCCTCGTCGAACAGCTCCTCCAGGTCCCAGCCCCGGTCGGTGGGGAACGGCGACACGGCGTCACGGCCGGCGGCGACCAGGTCCCACAGCCCCTCGGGCGAACGGACGCCGCCGGGGAACCTGCAGCTCATCGCGACGATCGCGATGGGCTCCCGGGCCGCCTCGGTGAGCCGCCGGTTCTGTTCGCGCAGCCGGTCGGCCTCCTTGAGGGAGGTCCGGAGCGCGGCCACGAGCTTCGCGTCGGGCGTCACCGTGCTGGATGTCACTGCTTCGGGCGTAACCATGTGTCAGCTCCACACTTCCCGGACCGTCAGGAGTCCGTGTTGTCCATGGCGAGACGGATCAGGGCGTCGGTGTCCATCGCGTCGATGTCCTCCGGGGCCGTGTCGTCCGGGTCTGCCGCCGCTTCCTGCGTGCCGCCCGCTTCGAGGCCGGCGAGGTCCAGCAGCACTTCCAGCAGGCCGGCCTCTCTGATCCGGGAGAGCGGCATCGAGGCGAGCGCCCGGCGGATCCGGTCCTCCTCCGGGTCGGTGTCGCCGAGGTCCCCGCACAGCTCGGTGAGCAGGTACGCGGCGAGCGCGGCCGGGTTGGGGTGGTCGAAGACGGCGGTGGCGGGCAGGGCCAGGCCGGTGGCCCTGCCGAGCCGGTTGCGCAGCTCGACCGCCGTCAGGGAGTCGAACCCGATGCCCTTGAACGGCTGGTCGGCGCCCACGCGCTGGGGCGACCCGTGGCCGAGTACGCCGGCCACCTGGGTGCGGACCAGGTCCAGCAGTACGTCGGTCCGCTCGGCCGCCGGCAGGGCCGCCAGTCGCTGCGCGAGGCCCGCGTCGGTGGGGGCGGGCTCCTCGGCGGGCCGGGCGGCTTCCGGGATGCCGGCGAGGAGGGGGCTCGGCCGGGCGGAGGTGAAGCCCGGCGCGAAGCGCTGCCAGTCGATGTCGATGACCGTCAGGGTGTCGTCGCCCTGGCCGAGGGCCCGGGCGAGTGCGGCGAAGGCCGTGCCGGTGGGCAGTCCGGTCATGCCGGCCAGGCGCATCCGTTCGACGACGGTCTCGTCCGCGGCCATGCCGTTGTCGGCCCACGGGCCCCAGGCGATGGAGGTGGCGGGCAGGCCGTCGGCCCGCCGCTGCTCGGCCAGCGCGTCCAGGTAGGCATTGGCCGCCGCGTAATTGCCCTGACCCGCGCCGCCGACCGTGCCCGCGAAGGAGGAGAACAGGACGAACGCCGACAGGGCCAAGCCCATCTCAGCGGCCAGCTCGTGCAGATGACGCGCCGCGTCCGCCTTGGGGCCGAGGACCGTCGCCAGACGCTCCGGGGTCAGCCCGTCCAGCACACCGTCGTCCAGCACACCAGCCGCATGGAACACTGCGGACACCGGGTGCTCCACCAGCAGCTTCGCCACCGCGTCCCGGTCAGCCACATCACAGGCGGCAACCGTGGCGCTGACACCCGATTCGGCGAGTTCCGCCACCAGCTCGGCCGCGCCCGGAGCATCCAGACCCCGACGGCTCGTCAGGACCAGCTCCGTGGCACCCGCCGAGGCCAGCCAGCGGGCGACCCGGGAACCCAGGGCGCCCGTGCCACCCGTCACCAGCACCGGACCCTCCGGCCGCCACCCCTCGCCCACCACCGGAGCGAACGGCGCACGCACCAGACGGCGGGCGAACACGCCCTCCGCACGGACCGCGACCTGATCCTCACCACCGCCGCCGGCCAGCACCGCACACAGCCGGGCCGCCGCAGCGTCGTCCAGGACCAGCGGAACGTCCACCAGACCGCCCCACCGCTGACCGAACTCCAGAGCGGCCACCCGGCCCAGACCCCACACCTGCGCCTGAACCGGATCCACCACACGATCCGACGCACCGGTCGACACCGCGCCGCGGGTCACGCACCACAACCGGGCGCCGATGCCCGCATCGCCGAGCGCCTGCACGAGGGACAGCGAGCCCGCCACGTCCAGCAGCGACACCACACCGTCCACGGGGCCGACACCCGCCAGGGCCTCGGCCAGCTCCGTACGGGAACGACCGCCCCCGACCAGCTCGACCACCTCGGCACCCGACGCCGACAACACCCCCACCAGCTCCGCACCCGCCTCCGCCGACGCCACCAGCCACCGGCCGGGCGCGGCCGGCTGCGCCGTGTCCACCGGCTGCCAGGTGACCTGGTAGAGGAGGTCGTCGAGGGCGTCCGTACCGCGTCGCGGTACGAGCCAGCTGGGGGCCGCGGGCTGTTCCGCGATGCGCGGCCAGAACCGCTCGTGCTGGAAGGCGTACGTCGGAAGGTCGGCGGGGGCCGCCGGTGCGCCCGCGAAGAGGGCGGGCAGATTGAGGGTGGCGCCGCGCGCGTGGGCTCGGCCGAGGGCTCCGAGCAGGGTGCGCGTCTCGGCGCGGTCGCGGCGCAGCAGGGGCAGGAGGGCTGCCGGCTCGTCGAGGCAGGCCTGTCCCATGGCGCTCAGGACGGCGTCGGGGCCGAGTTCGAGGTACGTACGCACCCCTGCCGCTTCCATGTGGCGCATGGCGTCGCGGAAGCGGACGGCCTCGCGGACGTGGCGCACCCAGTAGGAGGGGGACGTCAGTTCCTCGGCGGTGGCGAGGGTGCCAGTGAGGGTGGAGACGACCGGGATCTCGGAGGCGGAGTAGGTGAGGGATTCGGCGACCTCGCGGAAGGCCTCCAGCATCGGCTCCATGAGGGGCGAGTGGAAGGCGTGCGAGACGGTGAGGCGCTTGGTCTTGTGACCCTGCCCGGCGAGCTGCGCGGCCACCTCCAGGACGGCCGCCTCCGCACCCGAAATCACCACGGACTGCGGGCCGTTGACCGCCGCGATGTCGACACCGGCCGACAGGAGCGGGCGCACCTCGTCCTCGGTGGCCTGGACGGAGACCATCGCCCCACCCTCCGGCAGCGCCCCCATCAGGGCGCCGCGGGCCGTGACCAGACGGGCCGCGTCGGCCAGGGACAGCACCCCGGCGACGTGCGCCGCCGCGATCTCGCCGATGGAGTGGCCGGCCATGAAGTCCGGGCGGATGCCGTAGGACTCCAGCAGGCGGTACAGGGCCACCTCGACGGCGAAGAGGGCGGGCTGGGTGAACTCCGTGCGGTGGACCTCGTCCCCGCCGCCGAAGACGAGCTCCTTGAGGGGGAGGTCGAAGTGGGCGCACACCTCGTCGAAGGCCGCCGCGAACACCGGCTGGGCCTCGTACAGCTCACGGCCCATGCCCGGCCGCTGCGCGCCCTGCCCCGAGAAGAGGAACGCGGACGGGGCCGGTGCCTGGACCAGGTCGGTGTCCGCCTCTCCGCGTGCCACGGCGTCGAGCGCGCTCAGGTACTCGGTGCGGTCGGCTCCGATCACCACGGCCCGGTGCGGGAACAGTGCGCGGGTCGTGGCCAGGCCGCGTCCGACGGTGGCCGGGTCGAAGGCCGGCCGGTCCGCGATGTGGTCGCGCAGGCGGCGTGCCTGCCCGCGCAGTGCCTCCGCCGATGCGGCGGACAGCAGCCACGGCGCGGGGGTCTCGAGGGGCTGCGCCGCCTCGTCCGGGGTGTCGAGCGGGCTCTGTTCGAGCACCAGGTGCGCGTTGGTGCCGCTCATGCCGAAGGAGGACACGGCCGCGCGGCGCGGTCGGCCGGTCTCCGGCCAGGCCAGGCTCTCGGTGAGCAGGGCGACCGTACCGGCCTCCCAGTCCACGTGCGGGGTGGGCTCGTCCACGTGCAGGGTGCGGGGCAGGACGCCGTGGCGCATCGCCATCACCATCTTGATGACGCCGCCGACACCGGCCGCGGCCTGAGTGTGGCCGATGTTGGACTTCAGGGAGCCCAGGTGCAGCGGCCGGTCCGCCGGGCGGTCCTGCCCGTACGTGGCCAGCAGCGCCTGCGCCTCGATCGGGTCCCCGAGCGGGGTGCCCGTACCGTGCGCCTCGACCGCGTCGACCTGGTCGGCCGTCAGACCGGCGTTGGCGAGCGCCTGACGGATGACTCG
Source organism: Streptomyces sp. NBC_00091 (assembly GCF_026343185.1). Taxonomy (GTDB): domain Bacteria; phylum Actinomycetota; class Actinomycetes; order Streptomycetales; family Streptomycetaceae; genus Streptomyces. The sequence continues at coordinate 42,340 of NZ_JAPEMA010000003.1, forward strand.
CTGCTGGGACGGGCCGTTGGGGGCGGTCAGGCCGTTGGAGGCACCGTCCTGGTTCACGGCCGAGCCGCGGATCACCGCGAGGACCTGGTGGCCGTTGCGGCGGGCGTCCGACAGCCGCTCCACGAGGAGCATGCCCACGCCCTCGGACCAGCCCGTGCCGTCCGCGGCGGCCGCGAACGGCTTGCAGCGGCCGTCGGGCGACAGGCCGCGCTGACGGCTGAAGTCGATGAAGGACTGCGGGGTCGACATGACGGTCACGCCGCCCGCCAGGGCCAGTTCGCATTCGCCGCGCCGAAGGGCCTCCGTCGCCAGGTGCAGGGCCACCAGCGACGAGGAGCAGGCGGTGTCGACGGTCAGCGCGGGCCCTTCGAGGCCCAGGGCGTAGGCGATGCGGCCGGAGGCCACGCTGCCGGCGCCGCCCGTGCCGAGGTAGCCCTCCAGGCTCTCGGCGGACTGCGACACCAGGGCCGTGTAGTCCTGGCCGTTGGTGCCCACGAAGACGCCGGTCCCGCTGCCGCGCGCCACGCTCGGGGGCAGTCCGGCGCGTTCGAACGCCTCCCACGCCACCTCCAGCAGCAGGCGCTGCTGGGGGTCCATGGCGAGGGCCTCGCGCGGGGAGATCCCGAAGAAGCCGGCGTCGAAGTCGGCCGCGTGCTGGAGGAAGCCGCCGTGCTGGGTGTACGTCGTCCCCTGGTGCTCGGGGTCCGGGTCGTAGAGCGCCCCGATGTTCCAGCCCCGGTCGCGCGGGAAGGGCGAGATCGCGTCGGCCTCTGACGCCACGAGGCGCCACAGGTCCTCGGGGGAGCCGACGTCGCCGGGGAAGCGGCAGCTCATGCCGACGATGGCGATCGGCTCGTCGCTGCCGACCACGCGGCGCACGTGGGCCGGTCCGGTACCGGCGCCGCCGAGGAGTTCGGTGCGCAGGTGGGCCACGAGCGCGGCCGGGGTCGGGTAGTCGTAGACCAGGGTCGCGGGCAGCGGCAGCCCGGTCGCGGTGCCGAGCCGGGTACGGAACTCGACGGCGGTCATCGAGTCGAAGCCGAAGTCGCGGAAGGCCCGCTCGGGGTCCGCGGTCTCCTGCGCGGTGTGTCCGAGGACGGTCGCGATGGTGTCGCGGACCAGGTCGAGCAGGACGTGTCCGGGGTCCTCGGCCAACTCCAGGCGCTTCGCCAGCGGCGACGCCGGCTCCGCCTGCCCGGCCGGGGCGTAGCCGGTGCCGGGCCAGTAGCGCTGGCGCTGGAAGGGGTACGTGGGCAGGTCGACGCGGCGGCCGGCGAGGAGCGGGGTCCAGTCGACGGGCAGGCCGCGGGTCCAGGCCTCGGCCAAGGCGCCGAGGAAGGCGTCGGGCTCGGGGCGGTCCTTGCGCAGCAGGGGGGTGAGGAGCCCGGAGAACTCCTCCGGGAGCGACTCCCCCGCCATGGCGGCAAGGACGCCCTGCGGACCCAGCTCCAGGAAGTGGCCCACGCCCTGCTCCTCGGCGAGGTACCGGACCCCGTCGGCGAAGCGGACGGCATCACGGACGTGCTGGACCCAGTAGGCGGCCGTGAACTCGGTGATCTGCCCGCCGGTGACGTTCGAGACCACCGGTATCTCGGGAGCGGAGTGGGTGAGGGATTCCGCGACCTCACGGAACGCGCCGAGCATGGGCTCCATGAGCGGCGAGTGGAAGGCGTGCGAGACCGTGAGGCGCTTGGTCTTGCGACCCTGCCCGGCCAGCCGCTCGGCCACCTCCAGGACAGCCTCTTCGGCGCCCGAAATCACCACGGACTGCGGGCCGTTGACCGCAGCGATGTCGACACCGGCCGACAGCAGCGGGCGTATCTCCTGCTCAGTGGCACGGATCGAGACCATCGCCCCGCCCTCCGGCAGGGCTCCCATCAGGGCACCACGGGCCGCCACCAGACGGGCCGCGTCCGCCAGGGAGAGGACCCCGGCCACGTGCGCCGCCGCGATCTCACCGATCGAGTGACCCGCCACGAAGTCCGGACGCAGACCCAGAGACTCCGCCAGCCGGTACAGCGCCACCTCGACCGCGAAGAGGGCCGGCTGGGTGATCTCCGTGCGGTGGACCTCCTCGCCGCCGTCGAAGACGAGCTCCTTGAGGGGGAGGTCGAAGTGGGCGCACACCTCGTCGAAGGCGGCCGCGAACACCGGCTGGGCCTCGTACAGTTCACGGCCCATCCCCGGACGCTGCGCACCCTGACCGGAGAACAGGAAGGCGAACTTCCCGCCGGAGACCGCGCCCTCGACGGCGCCGGACGCCGAGCGGCCCTCGGCCAGGGCCTCCAGCCCGGCCAGCAGACCCGCACGGTCCCCCGCCACCACCGCCGCACGCGCACCCAGCACGGCCCTCGAGGTCGCCAGCGAAAAGGCCACATCGGCCGGGTCCAGCTCCGGATCGCCTGACACCCGCTCCAGCAGTCGGCCCGCCTGGGCCCGTACCGCCTCCGCGTCCCGCCCCGACACCACCCACACCGGAAGTCCCGCGGTGGGGGTGACGGGGTCGGCGGCGGCGGGCTCCTGCGGGGCCTCCTGGAGGATGGTGTGGGCGTTGGTGCCGCTGATGCCGAAGGAGGACACGGCGGCCCGGCGCGGTTCGCCCGTCTCGGGCCACGGCACCGGCTCGGTCAGCAGGCGCACGGCGCCCGCCGACCAGTCCACGTGCGGGGTCGGCTCGTCCACGTGCAGGGTCATGGGCACGACGCCGTGGCGCATCGCCATGACCATCTTGATGACGCCGGCCATGCCCGCCGCGGCCTGGGTGTGGCCCAGGTTCGACTTGACCGAGCCCAGCAGCAGCGGCCGGTCCTCCTCGCGGTCCTGGCCGTAGGTGGCGAGGAGGGCCTGGGCCTCGATGGGGTCGCCGAGGGTGGTGCCCGTGCCGTGCGCTTCCACCACGTCGACCTGGCGTGCCGTCAACTGTGCCTTGGACAGGGCCTGTTCGATGACGCGCTGCTGCGAGGGGCCGTTCGGGGCGGTCATGCCGTTGGACGCGCCGTCCTGGTTCACCGCCGAGCCCTGCACGATGGCGAGCACCTGGTGCCCGTTGCGCCGTGCGTCGGAGAGGCGTTCCAGCAGGACCATGCCGACGCCCTCGGACCACGAGGTGCCGTCGGCTCCCGCGGCGAAGGGCTTGCAGCGGCCGTCGGCGGCCAGGCCGCGCTGGCGGCTGAACTCCACGAAGGTGTTCGGGCTGGACATGACGGTGACGCCGCCCGCGAGGGCCATGGTGCACTCGCCCTGCCGCAGCGCCTGGCCGGCGAGGTGTACCGACACCAGGGAGGAGGAGCAGGCCGTGTCCACGGTGACCGCGGGGCCTTCGAGACCCAGGGTGTAGGCGATGCGGCCCGACGCGATGCTGCCGGCGCTGCCGTTGCCCGCGTAGCCCTCCAGGCCCTCCTCGTCGTGGAGGAGGTTGACGTAGTCGTGGTACATGACGCCGGTGAAGACGCCGGTCCGGCTGCCGCGCACGGAGGTCGGGGAGATCCCGGCGCGTTCGAAGGCCTCCCACGCGGTCTCCAGCAGCAGCCGCTGCTGGGGGTCCATGGCGAGGGCCTCGCGCGGGGAGATCCCGAAGAACACGGGGTCGAAGTCGGCGGCCCCGTCGAGGAAGCCGCCCTCGCGGACGTACGAGGTTCCGGCGTGTGCGGGGTCGGGGTGGTAGAGGGAGTCGATGTCCCAGCCGCGGTCGGCGGGGAAGTCCGCGATGGCGTCGCCGCCGGAGAGCACCAGTTGCCACAGGTCCTCGGGGGAGCGGACGCCGCCAGGGAAGCGGCAGCTCATGCCGACGATGGCGATCGGCTCGTCGGCGGGCAGCGGGGCGGCCGCCGTGGCGGGTGCCTTCGCGTCGCCGGTCTCGACGAGGCGCGCCTTCAGGTAGGCGACGAGGGAGGCCGGGGTCGGCTGGTCGAAGATGAGGGTCGCGGGCAGCCGCAGGCCGGTGACGGCGCTGAGCCGGTTGCGCAGTTCCACGGCGGACAGGGAGTCGAAGCCGAGGTCCTTGAAGACCTGCGTCGGCTCCGGGGAGCCCGGTGCGCGGTGGCCGAGTACGGACGTGACCTCGGTGACCACCAGGTCGTGGAGGGTCCGCGTCTGCTGGGCTTCGGGCAGGCCGGCCAGCCGCTGTCCGAGGGAGGAGCCCCCGGTACGGGGCGCCGCGCCGGCGGTCGGCCGCAGCGGAGGTGCTGCGGCGAGTCCGCGCAGGACGGGCGACAAGGAGGGGCCGGTGGGAAGCGCCTTGAGGTCGAGGCGCATGGGGAACAGCACGGCCCGGTCGAGGGCGGGGGCGGTGTCGAGGAGGGCGAGGGCTTCCTCGGTGGCGAGGGGGGCCATGCCGCCGCGGTTGATGCGGTCGACGTCGGTGGCGTCGAGGCTGCCGGTCATGCCGCTGCGCTCGGCCCACAGACCCCAGGCGAGGGAGAGGCCCGGCAGGCCGAGGGAGCGCCGGTGCTGGGCGAGGGCGTCCAGGTAGGCGTTGGCGGCCGCGTAGTTGCCCTGGCCGGGAGCGCCCAGCAGGCCGGCGACGGAGGAGAAGAGGACGAACGCCGACAGGTCCAGGCCGGCGGTGAGTTCGTGGAGGTTGCGGGCGGCGTCCACCTTCGGGCGCAGCACCGTCTCGAGGCGTTGCGGGGTGAGGGACTCGATCACGCCGTCGTCCACCACTCCGGCCGTGTGGATGACGGCGGTGAGGGGGTGGGCGGCGGGGATCGTGGCCAGGAGGGCGGTCAGGGCCTCACGGTCGGCCGCGTCGCAGGCGGCGACGGTCGTGGCGGCGCCCAGTTCGGCCAGTTCGGCCACCAGGTCCTCGGCTCCGCCGGAGCGGCTGGCCAGGAGCAGGTGGCGGACGCCGTGCTGCGTCACCAGGTGGCGGGCCACCGCGCGGCCGAGGACACCCGTGCCGCCGGTGATCAGGACGGTGCCGCCCTCGGCGAAGGACAGGCCCTCGGAGGCCGGTGCGGCAGGGGTGCGGGTCAGGCGCGGGACGCGTACCGATCCCCCGCGCACCGCGAGCTGCGGCTCCGCGGACGTCAGATACGGGGCCGGGTCCGCGTTCTCGTCGAGGTCCAGGAGGTGGAAACGGCCCGGGTGTTCCGACTGCGCCGAGCGCACCAGGCCCCACACCGCCGCACCCGCCAGGTTACGGACCTCATCGCCCACGGCCCCACGGGTCACGAACACCAGCCGCTCCTCCCCCGCATCCGCGAGGGACTCCTGGAGGGCCCCGAGGACCCCGGCCACGGCCGCCCGGACACCGGCGGAGGTGTCCACCTCGCACACCGCGCCCGCGGGCACGGGCTCGCCTGCCGGGGCGGCCACCCAGTCCAGCGCGAACAGGGTGTCGGCGGTCCGGGTCAGCCCGCCCGGGGTCATCGGCCGCAGGGTGAGGGAGGCGATGGTGGCCACCGGGAGGCCGGCTTCGTCGGTGGCGGTCAGTGCGACCGCGTCCTCGCCGGCCGGGGTCAGCCGGACGCGCAGGGTGCGCGCGCCGGTGGCGTGCAGGGCGACCTCGCGCCAGGCGAACGGCAGTCGGGCCTCGCCGCTGGCGGGGAGCAGGCTGCCCGCGCCGGCCGCCTGGAGGGCGGCGTCGAGGAGGGCCGGGTGGAGGCCGAAGCGGCCCGCGGCCTCCTGCTGGTCGCGGTCGAGGCCGACCTCCGCGTACACCTCGTCGCCGAGCCGCCAGGCCGCGCGCAGACCCTGGAACGCGGGCCCGTAGGCGAATCCGGAGTCGGCCAGGCGGGTGTAGAAGGGGTCCAGGTCGACGGCCTCGGCTCCGGCGGGGGGCCAGGTCCCGCCGAGGCCGGGGTCGGTAGTGGTGGGGTCGGTGGCGGTGGGGGCGGCCGGGGCGAGCACGCCCTCGGCGTGCCGGGTCCAGGCGCCGTCCTCGTGGCGGGCGTACGCGGTGACCGTGCGCCGGCCGTCCGGGTCGGCGGGGCCGACGGCGAGCTGGACCTGGACGCCGCCCCGCTCGGGCAGCACCAGCGGGGCTTCCAGGGTCAGTTCCTCGAGCAGCCCGCAGCCGACCTGGTCGCCGGCCCGGACCGCGAGTTCCACGAAGGCGGTGCCGGGCAGCAGGACCGTGCCGGCCACCGCGTGGTCGGCCAGCCAGGGCTGCGCGGTCACCGACAGGCGGCCGGTGAACAGGAGGTCGTCGGAGGCGGCGACGGTCACCATCGCGCCGAGCAGGGGGTGGCCGGCCGGGTCCAGGCCGGCCGAGGTCACGTCGCCGGCCCCGCCGGCGCCCTGCAGCCAGTACCGCTCGCGCTGGAAGGCGTACGTGGGCAGGTCGACCCGCCGGGCGCCGGGGAACAGGGCGTCCCAGTCCACCGCGACGCCCTGGGTGTGGGCCTCGGCGAGGGCCCTGGTGAAGGCGGCCGGCTCCGGCTGGTCGCGGCGCAGGGCGGTGCTCCAGCGGATGTCGGTGTCCTCGTCGAGGCAGTTCTGCCCCATGGCGGTGAGGACTCCGTCGGGGCCGAGTTCCACGAAGGTGGTGACGCCGTGGTCCGCGAGGGTGCGGACGCCGTCGTGGAAGCGGACCGTCTGGCGGACGTGGCGCACCCAGTACTCGGGCGAGCCGAGTTCTTCGGCGGTGGCGATGCGGCCGGTCACGTTGGAGACGACGGGGATGGCGGGCGGGTGGAAGGCCAGTCGGGCGACGACCGCGCGGAACCGGTCGAGCATCGGTTCCATCAGCAGGGAGTGGAAGGCGTGGCTGACCTTGAGCCGCTTGGTGCGGTGGCCGGCGGCGGCGAGGTGCGCGGCGGTGTCCAGTACGGCGGTTTCGGTACCGGAGATGACCACGGACTGCGGTCCGTTGACGGCGGCGATGTCGACGCCGGGGGTGAGGAGTGCGCGGACCTCTTCCTCGGGTGCCTCGACGGCGACCATGGCGCCGCCCTCGGGCAGGGACTGCATGAGCCGGCCGCGGGCGGCGACGAGCGCGGCCGCGTCGGCGAGCGGGAGCATGCCCGACACGTGTGCGGCGACCAGTTCGCCCACCGAGTGGCCGAGGAGGAAGTCGGGGCGCAGGCCGTGGCTCTCGGCGAGGCGGAAGAGGGCCACTTCGAGGGCGAAGAGGCCGGCCTGGGTGTACTCGGTGCGGCCGAGGAGCGGGGAGCCGTCGAAGACGACGTCCCGTACGGGGGTGTCGAAGTAGCGGTCGAGGTGGGCGCAGGCCTGGTCGAAGGCCTCGGCGAAGACGGGGTACGCGGCGTGCAGCTCCCGTCCCATGCCGGGCCGTTGGGCGCCCTGGCCGGTGAAGAGGAACGCCGTGCGGGGGTCGGGGCGGGCCGTGCCGTGGACGAGGTTCTCGGCGGTCGCGCCGTCGGACAGGGCCCGCAGGCCCTCGCGGAGCTCGTCGGCGGTGGCGCCGAGGACCACGGCGCGGTGGCCGAGGGCGGCGCGGGCGGTGGCGAGGGTGTGGCCGGTGTCGGCGAGGGGGGCGCCGGCGGTGGTGTGGTCCAGGAGGCTGCGGGCCTGGGCGCGCAGCGCTTCGGGGCTGCGGGCCGAGAGGGGCCAGGCCACGACCGGGGGGAGCGGGGCAGGGGCGGCCTCCGGCTCCCCGTCGGGGGTGTGCGGCTCGGGCTGTTCGAGGATCAGGTGGGCGTTGGTGCCGCTGATGCCGAAGGAGGACACGGCGGCGCGGCGGGGCGCTCCGGTCCGCGGCCAGTCGGTGTTCTCGGTGAGCAGGGAGACCGCTCCGGCGTTCCAGTCGACGTGCGGGGTGGGCTCGTCGACGTGGAGGGTCTTGGGGAGGACGCCGTGGCGCATCGCCTCGACCATCTTGATGACGCCGGCGACGCCCGCGGCGGCCTGGGTGTGGCCGAGGTTGGACTTGACGGAGCCCAGCAGCAGCGGCCGGTCGTCGGGGGTGCGGTCCTGGCCGTAGGTGGCGAGCAGGGCCTGGGCCTCGATGGGGTCGCCGAGGGTGGTGCCGGTGCCGTGGGCTTCCACGGCGTCGACCTCCCGGGCGGTGAGGCGGGCCTGTTCCAGGGCCTGGCGGATGACGCGCTGCTGTGAGGGGCCGTTGGGGACGGTGAGGCCGCTGCTGGCGCCGTCTTGGTTGACGGCGGAGCCGCGGATGACGGCGAGGACGGGGTGGCCGTGGCGGCGGGCGTCGGAGAGCTTCTCCAGCAGGAGGAGGCCCGCGCCCTCGCCCCAGCCGGTTCCGTCGGCGGCGGCGGCGAAGGGCTTGCAGCGGCCGTCGGGGGCCAGGCCGCGCTGCTGGCTGAAGTCGACGAACAGGTCGGGGTTGGCCATGACGGTGACCCCGCCGGCCAGGGCCATCGTGCATTCGCCCTGGCGCAGGGCCTGGGCGGCCAGGTGGAGGGCGACGAGGGAGGAGGAGCAGGCCGTGTCGATGGTGACGGCGGGGCCCTCCAGGCCGAGGACGTAGGAGACGCGGCCGGAGGCGACGCTGCCGGCGTTGCCGCTGCCGAGGTACACCTCGACGCCTTCGGGCAGGTCGCGGGGGCCGGTGGCGTAGTCGTGGTGCATGACGCCGGCGAAGACGCCGGTGCGGCTGCCGCGCAGCGAGGTGGGGTCGAGGCCGGCGCGTTCGAAGGCCTCCCAGGCGGTTTCCAGGAGGAGCCGCTGCTGGGGGTCCATGGCGAGGGCCTCGCGCGGGGAGATCCCGAAGAAGGCGGCGTCGAACTCGGCGGCGCCTTCCAGGAAGCCGCCGTCGCGGACGTAGCTGGTGCCCTGGTGGTCGGGGTCGGGGTGGTAGACGGCGTCGAGGTCCCAGCCGCGGTCGGCCGGGAAGCCGGCCACGGCGTCGCGGCCGTCGGCGACGAGCCGCCACAGCTCCTCGGGGGAGCGGACGCCGCCGGGGTAGCGGCAGCTCATCGACACGATCGCGACCGGTTCGGGCTCCTCGGCGGACCGCAGCCGTTCCCGGGTCTGGTGGAGTTCGGCCGTCATCCACCGGAGGTGGTCGAGCATCTTTTCTTCGTTTGTCATGACGTACCGAAACTCCCGTTGATCAGGTCGAAGAGGCTGTCCCCGGCGGCGGACCGGGCGGGGTTGCCGTCAGCGTCGCGACTGCCCCACGTACTGCTCGGCGAAGTCGGTCGCCGCGGCAGTGGAGCCCGTCAGGTGGTCGAAGCGCGCCCGGCGCAGGCCCCGGTCGAAGGGTGTGCCGCCCGGTCCGGTGTGCAGCAGTTCGGTCATCCACCGTGAGAACTCCTGGCCGAGCCAGGCCCGGCGCAGGGCGGTGGCCGAGTACGCGTCGAGGGCGGCCCGCCGCCCGGTGGCGTACCAGACGGCGAGGGCTCCGGCGAGGAGTTCGGCGTCGGCGACGGCCAGGTTCAGTCCCTTCGCGGCGCTGGGCGGGACGATGTGTGCCGCGTCGCCGAGGAGGAAGAGCCGCCCGTGCTGCATGGGTTCGCAGATGAAGCTGCGCAGCGGGACGAGGGTGCGTTCCAGTACGGGGCCGGTGGGCAGGGCTCCGCTGCCGCCCGTGAGGCGCAGGTCGAGCTCGGCCCAGATCTCCTCGTCGGAGCGGGTGTCGGCGCTCTCGCCGGGCGGGACCTGGAGGTAGAGGCGGCTGACGGTGCTCGAGCGCATGCTCTGGAGGGCGAAGCCGCGCTCGCCCGTGGCGTAGACGAGTTCGGGGGACATCGGCGGGGCGGCGGCGAGGATGCCCAGCCAGGCGTAGGGGTAGGTGTGGGTGCTGGTGGTGAGGGAGGCGGCGGGCACGGCGGTGCGGCTGACGCCGTGGAAGCCGTCGCAGCCGGCGACGAACTCGCAGGTGATCTCGGCGGGGCGGCCGTCGAGGGTGCAGGTGACGGTCGCGCCGTCGCCGGCGAGCCGGTCGACGCGGACGTCGTCGACGTCGAAGTGGAGCGCTCCGCCGGCGGTGGTGCGGGCGGCTATGAGGTCCTTGACGACCTCCTGCTGTCCGTACATCCACACGGATTCGCCGGTGAGTTTGGTGAAGGGCAGGCGGTAGGTGTCCCCTTCGAGGCGCAGCTCGAAGCCTTCGTGGACCAGGCCCTCCCGGTCGAGCCGTCCGGCGACGCCGGCCCGGCGCAGGGCTTCGACGGTGCCCTGTTCCAGGAGGCCGGCGCGGACGCGGCGTTCGACGTGGTCGCGGCCGCGGCGTTCGAGGACGACGCAGTCGATGCCGTTCAGTTCGAGGAGCCGCGCCAGCAGCAGGCCGGCGGGGCCGGCGCCGATGACGCACACCGGGGTGTGGATCCGCAGGGGGGCCGGGGTCACGGGCTCACCGTTCCGGCCGGGTCGACGTGGACGGTGGCGGTGAGGGGGAGGTCCTGGGAGGAGCGGCCCACGGAGACGGTGCGCGGGCCGGCGGCGACGGTCCAGGCGGCGGTGTCGGTGTTCCAGTACTCGAAGCGGCGGGCGTCGAGGACGATCTCCACGACGGTGGACGCTCCGGGCTCCAGGTGGGCGGTGGCGTAGCCGGCCAGGGCCTTGGGGGCCTGGGGGGCGGTGACGTCGGGGCTGCTGCCGAGGTAGACCTGGACGGTTTCGCGGCCGGCCCGTTCGCCGGTGTTGCGCAGGGTGCAGGAGACCTTCAGTTCGCTGCCCTGGCCGGTGAGGCGGAGGTCCTCGTAGCCGAAGGTGGTGTAGCTGAGGCCGTGGCCGAAGGGGAACAGGGGGGCGACGGCGTGCTCGTCGTGCCAGCGGTAGCCGACGAAGATGCCTTCCTGGTACTCGACGCGGCCGTCGACGCCGGGGTAGCGCAGGGGGTCTCCGGCGACCGAGGTGTGGTCGGCGTCCACGGGGAAGCTCTGGGTGAGCTTGCCGCTGGGGTTGGCGTCGCCGAACAGGAGGGCGTCGGTGGCCTCGGCGCCCATCTCGCCGGGGTACCAGACGTCCAGGACGGCGGCGACGTCCTCCAGCCAGGGCATCGTCGGGGAGGAGCCGGTGTTGAGGACGACCACGGTGTTGGGGTTGGCCTTGGCGACGGCGGTGATCAGGGCGTCCTGGAGGCCGGGCAGGGCGAGGGCGGGGCGGTCGATGAGCTCGGCGAGCTCGTCGTAGGCGAAGACGACCGCGGCTCGTGCGCCGCGTGCGGCCTCGACGGCCTCCTCGATGTCGGCCTGGGCCTGCTGCGGGGTGACCCAGCCGAGGGTGAGGTGGACGGGGTTGGAGGGCATCGGCAGGGCGGAGAGGACCAGCTTGTAGGTACCGGGGAGGAGGTCGACGGTGAGGCCGGCGGTGTCGCCGAACGAGCTGCCGGCGAAGACGCGGGGGTGGCCTTCGAGGTCGATGGCCGCGTAGCCGCCGAGCGCGGTGACGGCGATGCGGTAGCGGCCCTCCGTCTCGATGGTCAGCTGGCCCTCGTAGAAGTAGTCGGGCTCGGTGGAGGGGCCGGCCGGGACCTCGCCCTCGCGGAAGGCGGGGACGAGCGCCGACTCCGGGATGGGGCGCCCGGCCGGGTCCTCGCCGATGCGGAACTCGACGGCGTCCTCGCCGAGGCGGGTGCGCAGGACCTCCAGCGGGGTGGCGGCGTGCTCCGGGACGACGAGGGCGCTGCCGACGCCGGCGGTCTTGGGGGTGGTGGCGGGGCGGCCGATGACGGCGAGGCCGTGCGGGGTGCGGCCGGGCTCGGTGAGCTCGTCGGCGGACAGCGGCAGGACGCCCCGGGGGTTGTGCAGGAGCACCGAGCCGGCGGTGGCCACTTCCAGGGCCAGGGCGCGGCCGCGCTCGGGGTCGCGTGCGGTCTCGGGGCGGGGGGTGTCGGTGCCGAGGAGGCCGAAGCGGGCCATCTGGCCGACGATGCGGGCGACGGCGCGGTCCAGGACGGCCTCGTCGATGCGGCCTTCGGCGATGGCCTCGCGCAGCGGCTCGCCGAGGTGGGCGCCGTCGGGCATCTCCTGGTCGAGGCCGCGCTCGATGGCGACGGTGTCGTGGACGGCGTCCCAGTCGGACATCACCCAGCCCTCGAAGCCCCACTCCTCGCGCAGGACGGTGTTCAGCAGGGTCTCGTTCTGGCAGCTGGGGTGGCCGTTGACGCCGTTGGTGGCGCCCATGAGCGCGCCGGCGCCGGCCTGGACGGCGGCCTCGAAGGCGGGGAACTCGATCTCGCGCAGGGTCCGTTCGTCGACGCGGGTGTCGACGGCCATCCGGTTCTCTTCCTGGTTGTTGGCCGCGAAGTGCTTCGGCATGGCGATGACGCCCTGGGACTGGATGCCGTTGATCACCGCGGTGCCGATGGCGGTGACCAGCAGCGGGTCCTCGCCGTACAGCTCGAAGTTGCGTCCGCCGAAGGGCTGGCGCAGCACGTTGATCATCGGGCCGATCAGGACGTCCTGGCGCTTGGCGCGGGCCTCGTGGCCGAGGTACTCGCCGTAGCGGGCGGCCAGTTCGTCGTCGAAGGTGCAGGACAGCGCGATGGGGGCGGGCAGCGCGGTGGTGGTCTTGCGCTTCATGCGGACGCCGGCCGGGCCGTCGGTCATCCGCAGCTCCGGGATGCCGAGGCGGGGGACGCCGGGGATGTAGCCGGACTGGCCGAGGCGCTCGGGGTCGTCGGAGCCGTGGACGAAGGAGAGCTTCTCGTCGAGGGTCATGGCCTGGACGAGCGCGGTCACGTCGACGGGGGTCTGCGGGGTCATCGGTGGTCACTTCCGGTTCGTTCGGCGGCGGGCGGGGTGGTGTCCGGGCGGGCCGGCAGCAGCGCGCGGGCGGGGGCGTTGGCCTTGAGGAGCATTTCGTCGTACTCGTCGTGGGGGTCGGAGCCGAGCACGATGGCGCCGCCGGCACCGATGCGCCAGCGCCCGTCGGCGAGGACCATGGTCCGGATGACGATGTTGAGGTCGGTGGTTCCGTTGCAGGAGAGGTAGCCGATGGCGCCGGAGTAGATGCCGCGGGCCCGGCCCTCCAGGGACTCGATGATCTCCAGGGTGCGCTGCTTGGGCGCGCCGGTCATCGAGCCGCCGGGGAAGCAGGCGCGGACGCAGTCGAGTGCGTCGTTGCCGTCCTTGAGGGTGCCGCGGATGGTGGAGACGAGCTGGTGGACGGTGGCGTAGCTCTCGGCGGCCATCAGGACGGGGACGTGGACCGAGCCGACCTCGCAGACGCGTCCGAGGTCGTTGCGCATCAGGTCGACGATCATCAGGTTCTCGGCGCGGGTCTTGGCGCTGGCGATCAGCTCGCGGCGGGCGTGCTCGTCCTCGGCGGGGGTGGCGCCGCGCGGGGCCGTGCCCTTGATCGGCTTGGCCTCGGCGACCCGGTCGGCGGTGATCTTGAGGAAGCGTTCCGGGGAGGAGCAGGCCACCTCGGTGCCGTCGAGCCGCAGGTAGGCGGCGTACGGTGCGGGGTTGGCCCGGCGCAGCCGGCGGTAGGTGGTGAAGCCGTCGTCGGCCGCGGGGATCTCGGCGACGTTGGTCAGGCAGATCTCGTAGCTCTCGCCGGCGGTCAGGTACTCCTGGCTGCGCAGGACGTCCTGGACGTAGGCCTCGCGGTCCCGGGCGAGGCGGGGCTCCACGCCGGGCGTCCCGGGGCCGTCGGAGGGCGCGGCGGCCGGGGCCGCAGCGGGCTCCTGCCGGGCGAGGGCGCCGGCGGTGTCGGCGAGCCAGCGGGTGGCGCCGTCGGCGGTGGCCGGGTCGGTGCTGAGGGCGAGGAGGTAGGTGCGGCCCTCCTGGTGGTCGACGGCGAGGAACCGGTCCGCGAAGATCCAGACGGCGTCCGGGGTCGGGGCGGAGTACCGGTTCGGGGATCCGCAGTCGCCCTTCAGTTCGTAGCCGAAGTAGCCGACGTAGCCGCCGGTGAAGTCGAAGGGCAGCGGCGGGGCGTCGATGACCCGGCGGGCGAGTTCCCGCTGGAGGTAGTCGAAGACGGACTCCCGGTGCCTGGCCGGTATGGCGGAGTCGACCTCCACGACGCCCTCGTCGACCCGGTAGCGGACGGTCTCGGCGAGCGGGCCGCGGGCGTCGCCCAGGAAGGAGAACCGGGACAGGCCGGGCTCCACGCGGGCGCTGTCGAGCCAGAAGGCGTGCCGGGATCCGGCGAAGAGCGAGGCGAACGCGCTCTCGGTGTCCACCGCGGTGTCCAGCTCGGCCACGTGCAGCGCGTAGTGCGTACGGTCCCCGGCGGCGGGCCGGGGCCGGACCTGCGGCGCCGGCGCGGCCTCGGCGCGGGCGGCCTCGGCGGGGGCCGTCTCGGCGGGGGCGGAGGCGGGGGCAGGGGCGGAGGCGGAGGCGGCCGGGCGGCCGCCCGTGCGCTCGGCGCGGTCGGCCAGCGTCAGGTCCCGGAAGTTGGCCAGCATCCGGCGGCCGTACTCGGTCTCGATGGACTCCGGGTGGAACTGCACGCCCCAGCGCGGCATCAGCCGGTGGCGCAGCGCCATGACGACGCCGTCCTCGGACCAGGCGGTGGCCTCGAGGTCGGAGGGCAGCGGCTGCGCCACGCACAGGGAGTGGTAGCGCACGGCGCCGAACTCCTCGGGGATGCCGGCGAAGAGCTCGTCCCCGTCGTGCCGCACCCGGGCGACCTCGCCGTGCACCGGCACGGGGGCGGGCACGACCTCGCCGCCCGCCCACACGGCGAGCCCCTGGTGCCCGAGGCAGACGCCGAGCACCGGGACGCTCGCCTTGACCAGGACGTCCCGGGAGACGCCGAAGTCGCGGGAGCGGGCCGGGTGGCCGGGCCCGGGCGAGATCACGATGTTGTCGAAGCCGTCGAGGTCCAGGTCGGCGACGGCGGCCGCGTCGTTGGCGATGACGACGGGCTCCTGGCCGTTCACTTCGGCCAGCAGCTGGAAGAGGTTGTAGGTGTACGAGTCGTGGTTGTCGATGAGGAGGGTCCGCATGGGGCTCACCTGCTTCGCGAGGGGGTCAGCGGCCGGGACACCAGCCGGTCCAGGTGGCCCAGGGACTCGGCCGGCCGGTGTGCGGCGGCGAGGTGGGCCAGGTGGCCGTCGGGACGGACCAGGGCGATCAGCGGCTGCCTGCCGAACAGCGGGCCGATCGCGGCGCGTCCGGACGGCGACAGCCGTGCGAGGTCGTGGACGGGGAGGCGGTCCGCGAGGACGCGGCGGGCGCCGTCCGCCACGGTCTGCCAGTCGGCGGCCGGCCGGCGGCCTGGCCAGAGCAGCGCGATGTGCTCCCGCTGGTCCAGGACGGGGGCCCCGGCGTGCTGCCGGGTCCGGTGGAAGAACGGCAGCCGGTCCCCGGGGCGGGCCCTGCGGTGCAGCGCCGAGCGCCACAGCGGCTCGCCCGTGGCCGCGTAGCTGAGGCCGACCTGGCTCATCAGGGGCGCCGCCACCTGCCGCAGGAGACCGGTGCGGTGCGCCGCGGCCACCTTCAGGTCCCGCAGGCGGCGATCCCGCGGGGTGGGGGCGCCGGACAGTTCCATCTCGGTGCGGATGACCGTACGGACCTGCTCGACGGCCTTGCGGCGTTCGGTGTCGTACGTGTCGACGATCCGCTCGTCCCAGACGCCGTGCACGACGCCGGCGAGCTTCCAGCCGAGGTTGACGGCGTCCTGGAGGCCGAGGTTGAGGCCCTGTCCGCCGAGGGGGACCACCGAGTGGGCGGCGTCGCCGACCAGCACGACCCGGCCTTCGCGGAACCGTTCGGCGACACCCGGACGCGGGTGGTAGGTACGGGTCCACAGGGGTTCGCCGAGCCGGTACGGCAGGCTGGTGCGCTCGTCGACCATCCGCTGCCAGTCCGCCAGCGGGCGGTCCGACCAGTCGGTTTCGCCCGGGGCGACGATGGTGGCGAGCCGGCAGACGCCGTCGGGCAGGTGGACCAGCGGCAGCAGCCCGCTGTCGGCGTAGTGGTACTCGACGGTGGAGACGCGCGGCCCGGTGACGGGGAAGTCCCCGAGCGCGATGCCGAGCGGGAAGGGGACGCCGGGGTAGGGGATGCCGAGGAGCCGGCGGGTGGCGCTGCCCGCGCCGTCGGCGCCGATCAGCCAGTCGGCCCCGGCCTGTTCGGTACGGCCGTCACCGTGGCGCAGCGTGGCGACGGGGAGCGGGCCGGAGGTGTCGATCGCGGTCAGCTCGGCCCCGTACTCGATGGTGCCGCCGAGTTCGGCGAAGCGGCGGCGCAGCAGCACCTCCAGCTCGCTCTGGACGATGCCCAGGCCGTAGGGGCGGGCGGCGCCCAGCTTCGTCATCGGTACGGTGCCCAGCCGGCGTCCGCGGGAGAAGAAGCTGACGTCGTCGGCCCGGAACCCGCGGGAGACGAGCTCGTCGGCGATGCCGACCTTCTCCAGGAGTTCCAGCACGCGGGGCCAGATCATCACGGCGCGGGAGTGCGGGTCGAACTCCTCCTGCGGGGGCTTGGCGTCGACGATCCGCACCGGCACCGACTGCTGGAGGAGGTCGCAGGCCAGCAGGGTGCCGACGGCGCCCGCTCCGACGATGAGAACGCTCTGCCCGGTCATATCGCGGCCGCCTTCGTCTGCGCGGCGGTGCCCGTGCCCGCCAGGTGTGCTTCGATCGCTCCGGCCGCGGCGGCGGCGCCGCCCGCGTCGTGGCTCAGCTGCCGGAAGCGGGCCGCCGCGGCGGCGGTCGCGGCATCGGCGCTCACGGTTTCGACGGCCGCCCGCAGGCGTTCGGCGGTGGCGTCGGCCGGGTCGAGGCGCAGGCCCAGGCCCAGCTCGACGACGCGGTCGGCGATGATCTCCTGCTCGACCATCTGCGGGACGACGACCATCGGCGTGCCGAAGGACAGGGCTTCCATCGTGCTGCCCATGCCGCCGTGCGTGACGAAAGCGGCGGCCTGGCTCAGGACGGACAGCTGGGGGACGCTGCGGTGCGCCTCGCAGTGCGGCGGCAGGGTGCCGAGGTCCGCCGGGTCGGCCTGCTGCCCGATGGACAGCACCAGGTGCAGGCCGCTGTCGGCGAACGCCTCCACACAGGTGCGGTAGAAGGAGGTGGCCCGGTTGAAGACCGTGCCGAGCGAGACGAACACCATCGGGCGGTCCGTGTCCTCGCGCCTCCAGGTGCCCTCGGCCTCCCGGCCGCCCAGGCTGGGCCCGACGAAGCGGTAGTGCTCCCCGAACGTGTGCGCCTCGGGCTGGAACTCCCTGGGCAGGAAGGCCAGGTTGAGTTCCTCCTCGAAGTCCATGAACTCCTCGGCCCGGACCCCGTCCAGGCCGGCCTCGCCGAGGAACTCGGCCAGGCGTACGTCGAATTCCGCGCCGTTGGCCTCGTGGGAGGCGGAGCGGCCGGTGCGGGCCAGCATGGCGTCCATCAGCGCGTAGGAGCGGCTGGAGGCGAGGGAGGGGAAGAACTGCACGGCGCGCGCCCCCCACCTGCGGGCCAGGGCGCGCCCGGCGAACGGCACCGTGTTGTCGTACACGACGAGGTCGGGGCGGTCGGCGCCGACGAAGGACTCCGCCAGGGCGATCCGGTCCGCGCTGCCGTGCAGGAAGAAGAGGGGCAGGGCGCTCAGGTCGTTCTCGGCGAAGGCGCGCGGCGACTGTCCGGGCGAGGTGGCGACGTCGTAGCGGCACACCTGCGCGCCGAGCCGGGTGAGCTGCTCCTCGAAGGCCCGGGTGGTGAAGTAGGTGACCCGGTGACCGCGCGAGACCAGCTCGGCGACGATGCCCAGGGTGGGCGACACGTGCCCGTGGGCGGCCACGCTGAAAAATGCGATGTGTGCCATCTGTTCCTCAGGGTGTGCGGTGGGGGGCGAAGGGGGCGGGGTGGTGCGCGGTCCGCGCTGCCGGGCAGGCCGTGACGCTGCCGGGGGGACGGCTCAGATGCCGATCTCTCCGTTCAGGATGTCGAACAGCTCCTCGTCGGTGACGTCGTCCACATCGGTCGCGGCCGGCGGCCGCACCGGCCCCCCGACCTCGGCGAGCAGGGCGCGCAGCCGGTCCTCCAGGTAGCGGGCGGTGGCCGGGTCGGGTGCGGCGGTGCGCAGGCCGGCCGCGAGGTCGTCGAGCCGGCGGACCACCGCCGGGTCCGGCTGGTCCCGGGCGGGGGCGGGGGCCAGCTCCCGGTCCAGGAACTCGGCCAGCGCCAGCGGGCTGGGGTGGTCGAAGACCAGCGTCGGGGAGAGCCGCAGGCCGGTCTCGGCGCCGAGCCGGTTGCGCAGTTCGATGGCGGCCAGCGAGTCCAGTCCCAGCTCCCGGAAGGAGCGTTCCGCCGGTACGTGCGCGGACGTGCCGTGGCCGAGGACCGAGCCGGTCTGGGCGCGCACCAGGTCGACGAGGAGCCTGCGGCGGGTGTCCGCGTCGGCTCCGGCGAGCCGGCGGGCGAACGCGCCGCGCTCGGCGGCGGCCGGCTTGCGCGTCGGCCGGGCGGCCCCTGCCCGGGCCGGGGCGGCCACCGGGCGGGCGGCGACCAGGTTGGGTACGCCGGGCAGCGCCAGCGCCGCGTCGAGCAGGGCGAGCGCCTCCTCGTTGGCCAGCGGTACGGTGCCGTGGCGCGCCATCCGGGCGACGGCCTCCGGGCCGAGCCGGCCGGCCATGCCGCGTTCCTCGGCCCAGGGGCCCCACTGGAGGGACTGCGCGGGCAGTCCGAGGGAGCGGCGGTGGTGGGCGAAGGCGTCCAGGAAGCCGTTGGCTGCGGCGTAGTTGGCCTGGCCGGGGCTGCCCATGACGGCAGCCGCGGACGAGAACAGGACGAACGCGTCGAGCGCGGAGTCCTTGGTCAGTTCGTGCAGCGCGACGGCGCCGGCCGCCTTGACCCGGATGACCCGTTCGAACTGTTCCTCCGTCAGCGCGGCGAGCAGTCCGTCGTCGACCACGCCCGCCGCGTGGACGACCGCCTTCAGGGGGCGGTCCGGGGAGAGGCCGGACAAGGCGGCCGCCAGGGCCTCGCGGTCGGCGACGTCGCACGCGGCGAGCGTCACCCGGGCGCCGAGTCCGCGCAGGGCCGAGGCGAGTTCCTCGTTGCGCGGGTCGCCGGCGCCGCTGCGGCTGAGCAGCAGCAGGTCGGCGGCGCCGTGCCGGCGTACGAGGTGCTCGGCGACGACCGCGCCGAGGCCGCCGGTGCCGCCGGTGATCAGGACGGTGCCGTCGAACGCGGGCGCCGGCCGGCCGGGGGCCGGTGCGCCGGGCTCGGTCTCGGGCCTGCGGACCTGGCGGGGGGCGAACAGTCGCCCGTCGCGGACGGCGGCCTCCCGCTCGTCCGCGCCGAGGACGCCCGGCAGCGCGTTCCACGACTGCGGCTGCCCGTCGAGTTCGACGACCAGGAACTTGCCGGGGTGCTCCGCCTGCGCGGTGCGCAGCAGCGCGCGGACCGCTCCCTGCGTGGTGCCGGCCGGGTCGCCCGCGGGGATCAGCAGGACGAGCCGGGCCGTCTGCGCGAGCGGGGACGCGGTCCACTGCCCCAGCAGGCGGGCGGTCCGCCAGGACGCCTCGCGGGCGTGGCGGGCCAGGTCGTCGGGGTCGGCCGGCTCGGACAGCTCCAGCAGGTGCAGGACCGTCGCGGGGACCTCGGCCGCCCGCTCCAGCGCGTCCAGGTCCGGGTACGCGGTGACGGGTACGCCGAGGGATGCCGGTACGGCCGGGACGGCGGCCGGGCCGTCTGCGAGGAGCGCGCAGGGTCCGGTGGGGGCAGGGCCGGGGTCCAGCGGCTGCCACTGGGTCTCCAGCAGGGCGGCGGTGTCGCCCGCGAGGTCCTCCGGGCGCATCCGGCGCAGGGTCAGCGAGGCGACCGAGGCCACCGGTTCGCCGAGCCCGTCGGTGATCTCCAGCGACAGGGTGTCGGCGTCGGTCCGGGTCAGGTGCACCCGCAGCGTGGCGGCGCCGGCCCGGTGGAGGGTCAGTCCCTGCCAGGTGAACGGCAGCCGTCCGGCGTCGTCGGACCCGCCGGGCGACTCGATGAAGCCGGTGTGCAGGGCGGCGTCGAAGAGCGCGGGGTGGAAGGCGAACCGTGCGGCGTCGTCGGCGTCCGCCGCGGGCAGGGCGACCTCGGCGAAGATCTCGTCGCCCCGGCGCCAGGCGGCCTTCAGGCCCTGGAACGCCGGACCGTAGTCGAAGCCCATGTCGGCCGCGCGGACGTACGTGTCGCCCGCCTCGACCGGTTCGGCGTCGTCCGGCGGCCACACGAGCAGCCCGGCCGGGGGGCCGGAGGGCGGCGTGGAGCCGCTGAGGAGCCCGCTCGCGTGCCGGGTCCAGGTCCCGTCGGGGGCGTCGGCCGGCCGCGCGTGGACGGCCACGGTCCACGTCCCGGGCTCCCCGTCGGGATCGGCGGGGGCCAGCAGCGTCTGGACCTCGACCACGGCGGCGTCGGGCAGGCGCAGCGGGGAGAGGACGGTCAGCTCGTCGAGGGTGTCGCAGCCGGCCTCGCGGCCGGCGCGCAGGGCCATCTCCACGAAGGCGGTTCCGGGCACGATGACCGTGCCGTTGACCACGTGGTCGGCCAGCCAGGGGTGCGTACGGGCCGACAGGCGGCCGGCGAGGACCACCTCGTCGGACTCGGCGCGGGCGAGCACGGTGGTGAGCAGCGGGTGTGCGTCGGCCTCGTGCGCTCCGGCAGGGCGCGGGCGGGGCCAGTGGCGCGTCCGCTGGAAGGCGTAGCCGGGTATGCCGGGTGCCCGCGTTCCGGGGCCGAAGTACGCCGGCCAGTCCGGGTCGGTGCCCCGGGCGAACAGTGCGCCCAGGGCGGCGGCGAGGGTGTGCTCCGGGTCCTGGCGGCGGCGCATCAGGGGAACGAAGCCGGACGCTTCGGCGGCGGCCTCGGTGACGCACTGCTGGGCCATCGCGGTCAGGACGGCGTCGGGGCCGAGTTCGAGGTACGTGCGCACCCCGGCGGCCTCCAGGTGGCGGACGGCGTCGCAGAATCGGACGGCCTCGCGGACGTGGCGCACCCAGTAGGCCGGCGAGCACAGCTCCTCGGCGGTGGCGAGGGTGCCGGTGAGGGTGGAGACGACCGGGATCGCGGGGGCGGTGTAGGTGAGGGATTCGGCGACCTCGCGGAAGGCCTCCAGCATCGGCTCCATGAGAGGCGAGTGGAAAGCGTGCGAGACCGTGAGGCGCTTGGTCTTGCGACCTTGCCCGGCCAGTGTCCCGGCCACCTCGAGGACGGCCTCCTCTTCACCCGAAATCACCACGGACTGCGGGCCGTTGACCGCCGCGATGTCGACACCGGCCGACAGCAGCGGACGGACCTCGTCCTCGGTGGCCTGGACGGAGACCATCGCCCCGCCCTCCGGCAGGGCCCCCATCAGGGCGCCGCGGGCACGGACCAGTGCCGAGGCGTCGGCGAGCGAGAGGACCCCGGCGACGTGCGCCGCCGCGATCTCACCGATCGAGTGACCGGCCACGAAGTCCGGACGCAGGCCCAGGGACTCGGCCAGCCGGTACAGGGCCACCTCGATGGCGAAGAGGGCGGGCTGGGTGAACTCGGTGCGGTGGACCCGCTCCCCGTCGCCGAAGACGATCTCCTTCAGCGGGAGGTCGAAGTGTCCGCAGACCTCGTCGAAGGCGGCCGCGAACACCGGCTGGGCCTCGTACAGTTCACGGCCCATGCCCGGGCGCTGCGCGCCCTGCCCGGTGAAGAGGAACGCGGACCGGCCCGGGGTGGCCGCGTCCGTGACGGCGTCGTCCAGGGCGGCCAGTGCGGTCAGGGCCTCGGTCCGGTCCTGTGCGACCACGGCGGCACGGTGCTCGAAGGCCTTGCGGCTCACCGCCAGCGACCGGCCCACGGCCGTGAAGTCGGCCTCGGGGTCGGCCGACACCCGGGCCAGCAGCTGTCGGGCCTGCGCGCGGACCGCGTCCGCGTCGCGGCCCGACAGCAGCCAGGGCACGGCGGCGGGAGTGCGGTCCGCCGGGCGGTCGGCGGGGGCCGGGGCTGCCGGGGCGGCCGGAGCTTCCTCCAGGATGACGTGGGCGTTGGTGCCGCTGATGCCGAAGGAGGACACGGCCGCGCGGCGGGGTTCCCGCGCCGGGGTCCAGGCCAGCGGTTCGGTCAGCAGCCGGACCTCGCCCGCCGTCCAGTCGACGTGCGGGGTCGGGGCGTCCACGTGCAGCGTCTTCGGTACGACGCCGTGCCGCATCGCGAGCAGCATCTTGATGACGCCGGCCACGCCGGCCGCGGCCTGGGTGTGGCCCAGGTTGGACTTCAGGGAGCCCAGCCACAGCGGGCGGTCCGTCGGCCGGTCCTGCCCGTACGTGGCCAGCAGCGCCTGCGCCTCGATCGGGTCCCCGAGCGGGGTGCCCGTGCCGTGCGCCTCCACCACGTCGACCTGGCCGGCCGTCAGACCGGCGTTGGCCAGGGCCTGCCGGATGACCCGCTGCTGGGACGGGCCGTTGGGCGCGGACAGGCCGTTGGAGGCACCGTCCTGGTTGACCGCGGAGCCCTTGAGGACCGCGAGGACCTCGTGGCCGCGCCGGCGGGCGTCCGACAGCCGCTCCACGAGGAGCATGCCCACGCCCTCGGACCAGCCCGTGCCGTCCGCGGCCGCCGCGAAGGCCCGGCACCGCCCGTCCGGCGACAGGCCGCGCTGGCGGCTGAAGTCGACGAACGCGTTGGGGGTCGACATGACGGTCACGCCGCCGACCAGCGCCAGCTCGCACTCCCCGCGCCGCAGCGCCTCCGCCGCGAGGTGCAGGGCGACGAGGGAGGACGAGCACGCCGTGTCCACCGTCAGCGCGGGCCCCTCGAAGCCGAAGCTGTACGCGATCCGGCCCGAGACGACGCTGCCGGCGCCACCCGTGCCGAGGTAGCCCTCCAGGTCCTCGGCGGACTGCGCCACGAGGGCGGTGTAGTCCTGGCCGTTGGAGCCGATGTAGACGCCGGTGCGGCTGCCGCGCAGCGAGTCCGGGTCGATGCCCGCCTGCTCGAACAGCTCCCAGGAGGTCTCCAGCAGCAGCCGCTGCTGGGGGTCCATGGCGAGGGCCTCGCGCGGGGAGATCCCGAAGAAGCCGGCGTCGAAGTCGCCCACGTTCTCCAGGAAGCCGCCCGCCGTCGCGTACGTGGTCCCCGGCGCGTCCGGGTCGGCGTCGAACAGGCCCGCCAGGTCCCACCCGCGGTCCTGCGGGAACGGGCCCACCGCCTCGGCGCCGTCCGCCAGCAGGGTCCACAGCCCCTCGGCCGAGGACACCCCGCCGGGGAAGCGGCAGGCCATGGCGACCACCACCACGGGGTCGGCGGCGTCCGCCACCGGGCCCGCCACGACGGCCTGGGGCGCCGTGCCGACCAGCTCGCCCCGCAGGAACTCCGCCAGGGCCACCGGGCTGGGGTAGTCGAACGCGAGGGAGGCGGGCAGGCGCAGTCCGGTGACCGCGCCGAGCCGGCTGCCCAGCTCCACCGAGGCGAGCGAGTCGAAGCCCAGCTGCCGGAAGGACCGCTCGGGGGCGATGGCCTCCGGCGACGGGTGCATCAGCAGTTCGGCGGCGTGTCCGCGGATCAGCCCGACGAGGGCCGCGCGCTGTTCGTCCGGGCTCCGGCCGGCCAGCGTGGCGGCGAACCCGGTGGTCGCCTGGGGCACCGCCGCGCCGGTGATCGCCCGCAGTACGGGGCGCCGGGCCGCCGGGCCGTGGGCCTGCGCGTACCGGTCCCAGTCGATGTCGGCGGCCAGTACGGCGCTCTCGCCGTGACGGATCGCGCCGTCCAGCAGCCGCAGGGCCCGCTGCGGGCTCATCGGGCGGAAGCCGGTGCGGCGCATGCGTTCGCGGACGACGGCGTCGGCCGCCGCCATGCCGTCGCCCTCCCAGGCTCCCCACGCGACGGCGGTGGCCGGCAGGCCTTCGCGGCGGCGCTGCTGTGCGAGGGCGTCCAGGGCGGCGTTCGCCGCGGCGTAGTTGGCCTGTCCGGCCGCTCCGATGACGCCGGCGAGCGAGGAGAAGAGGACGAACGCGTCGAGGCCGAGGTCGCGCGTCAGCCGGTGCAGGGTGAGGGCGGCGTCCGTCTTGCCCGCCAGTACGCGGGTGAGCTGCGCGGGGGTGAGGGCGCTGAGCACGCCGTCGTCGAGGACCCCGGCGGTGTGGACGACGGCCGTCAGCGGATGCTCGGCCGGAACGGCCGCGAGCAGCGCGGCGAGGGCGTCCTCGTCGGAGACGTCGCAGGCCGCCAGGGTGACCTCGGCGCCCAGCGCGGACAGCCCGTCGACGAGCTCCGCGGCGCCGGGGGCGTCCGCGCCGCGCCGGCTGACCAGCAGCAGGTGGTCGGCGCCGGCCTCGGCGAGCCAGCGGGCGACGTGGCCGCCGAGGGCTCCGGTGCCGCCGGTGACCAGGACGGTGCCGCGCGGCGACCAGTCCCGGGCGGGCGATGACCAGCCGGTCCGCACCAGCCTCCGGGCGTAGGCGCCGGAGGGCCGCAGGGCGGTCTCGTCCTCGTCGGCGCCTGCGGAGAGGAGGGTGCAGAGCCGTCGCAGGGCGTCGGCGTCCAGCTGTTCGGGCAGGTCGACCAGGCCGCCCCAGCCGGCGGGGGCCTCCAGTGCGGCCACCCGGCCCAGGCCCCAGAGCTGAGCCTGGCGGGGACGTACGGGGCCGTCCTCCTGCGCGTCCACGCAGACCGCGCCGCGCGTGGCGACCCAAAGGGGCGCCGGCAGGCCGGTGTCCCCGAGGGCCTGGAGCAGGGCGAGGGTGGCGGCCGTCGCGTCGGCGCCGTCGGGGTCGAGCAGGGACAGCACGCCCGAGAGGCCGTCCGCCGGGATCTCGAGAGCCAGCCGCCGGGCGAGGACGGTCCGGTCGTGCTCGGCGGCGGTCAGGGGCAGCGGTACGACGTCGGCGCCCCGGTCGGCCAGTGCGGCGAGGACGGCGTCGGCGTGCCCTGCCGGGTGGTCGGCGTCGGTGACGACCAGCCAGGAGCCGAGGGGGGCAGGGGTCGCGGAGGGGTCGGCGGGGTCTTCGAGGCGCTCCCAGGTCACCCGGTAGAGCAGGTCCTCCACGTCGGGGTAGTGACCGGACGTGGTCGCCATGGGTGCGGCGGGCCAGTAGCGCTGCCGCTGGAAGGGGTACGTCGGCAGGTCGACGCGGCGGCCGGACAGGACGCGCGTCCACTCGGGCTCGACGCCGCGGACGAACGCTCCCGCGAGGGCGGACATCAGCGTGAACGTCTCGGCGCGGTCGCGGCGCAGCAGGGGCAGGAGGGCTGCCGGTTCGTCGAGGCAGGCCTGTCCCATGGCGCTGAGGACGGCGTCGGGGCCGAGTTCGAGGTACGTACGCACCCCTGCCGCTTCCATGTGGCGCATGGCGTCGCGGAAGCGGACGGCCTCGCGGACGTGGCGCACCCAGTAGGCGGGGGACGTCAGTTCCTCGGCGGTGGCGAGGGTGCCGGTGAGGGTGGAGACGACCGGGATCTCGGAGGCGGAGTAGGTGAGGGATTCGGCGACCTCGCGGAAGGCCTCCAGCATCGGCTCCATGAGGGGCGAGTGGAAGGCGTGCGAGACGGTGAGGCGCTTGGTCTTGTGACCCTCATCAGCCAGTGTCCCGGCCACCTCCAGGACAGCCTGCTCGGCGCCCGAAATGACCGCGGACTGCGGGCCGTTGACCGCCGCGATGTCCACCTCGGCGGACAGGAGCGGGCGGACCTCCTCCTCGGTGGCCTGGACGGAGACCATCGCCCCGCCCTCCGGCAGGGCCCCCATCAGGGCGCCGCGAGCGCGGACCAGTGCCGACGCGTCGGCGAGCGAGAGGACCCCGGCGACGTGCGCCGCCGCGATCTCACCGATGGAGTGGCCGGCCACGAAGTCCGGGCGGATGCCGTAGGACTCCAGCAGCCGGTACAGGGCCACCTCGACGGCGAAGAGGGCGGGCTGGGTGAACTCCGTGCGGTGGACCTCGTCCCCGCCGCCGAAGACGAGCTCCTTGAGGGGGACGTCGAAGTGGGCGCACACCTCGTCGAAGGCCGCCGCGAACACCGGCTGGGCCTCGTACAGCTCACGGCCCATGCCGGGACGCTGCGCACCCTGACCGGAGAACAGGAAGGCGAACTTCCCGCCGGAGACCGCGCCCTCGACCGCGC
Organism: Streptomyces sp. NBC_00091; assembly: GCF_026343185.1. GTDB lineage: Bacteria > Actinomycetota > Actinomycetes > Streptomycetales > Streptomycetaceae > Streptomyces. The sequence goes on from NZ_JAPEMA010000003.1 coordinate 68,174, forward strand.
CGGACGCCGAGCGGCCCTCGGCCAGGGCCTCCAGCCCGGCCAGCAGACCCGCACGGTCCCCCGCCACCACCGCCGCCCGCGCACCCAGCACGGCCCTCGAGGTCGCCAGCGAGAAGGCCACATCGGCCGGGTCCAGCTCCGGATCGGCCGACACCCGCTCCAGCAGCCGGCCCGCCTGGGCCCGTACCGCCTCCGCGTCCCGCCCCGACACCACCCACACGGGCAAGGGGGCGGAAGCCGGCGGCGGTTCCTCCGTGGCGAGGGGCGGTGCTTCCTCCAGGATGACGTGGGCGTTGGTGCCGCTGATGCCGAAGGAGGACACGGCCGCGCGGCGGGGCTGTCCGGTCCGGGGCCAGGTGATGTTCTCGCCGAGCAGCTCGACGCGGCCGGCCGTCCAGTCCACGTGCGGGGTGGGGGCGTCCACGTGCAGGGTGCGGGGCAGGAGGCCGTGGCGCATCGCCATGACCATCTTGATGACGCCGGCCATGCCCGCCGCGGCCTGCGTGTGGCCCAGGTTCGACTTGACCGAGCCCAGCCACAGCGGCCGGTCCTCCGCCCGGTCCTGGCCGTAGGTGGCGAGGAGGGCCTGGGCCTCGATGGGGTCGCCGAGGGTGGTGCCCGTGCCGTGCGCCTCGACCGCGTCGACCTGGTCGGCCGTCAGGCCGGCGTTGGCGAGGGCCTGACGGATGACGCGCTGCTGGGACGGGCCGTTGGGGGCGGACAGGCCGTTGGAGGCGCCGTCCTGGTTGACCGCGGATCCCTTGAGGACCGCGAGGACCCGGTGGCCGTGGCGGCGGGCGTCGGAGAGCCGCTCCACGAGGAGCATGCCGACGCCCTCGGACCAGCCCGTGCCGTCGGCGGCGGCCGCGAACGGCTTGCAGCGGCCGTCGGGCGCCAGGCCGCGCTGGCGGCTGAAGTCGACGAAGGAGCCGGGGGTGGACATCAGGGCGACGCCGCCGGCCAGGGCCAGTGAGCATTCGCCCCGGCGCAGGGACTCCGCCGCGAGGTGCAGGGCGACGAGGGAGGACGAGCACGCCGTGTCCACCGTCAGCGCGGGGCCCTGGAACCCGTAGAAGTAGGACAGCCGCCCCGACAGGACGCTGCCCGCGCCGCCGGTGCTCAGGTAGCCCTCCAGGCCGCCCTCCCCGGCGAGCCGCGGTGCGTAGTCGTGGTACATCTGCCCGGCGAAGACGCCGGTGCGGCTGCCGCGCAGCGAGTCCGGGTCGATGCCGGCCTGCTCGAACAGCTCCCAGGAGGTCTCCAGCAGCAGCCGCTGCTGGGGGTCCATGGCGAGGGCCTCGCGCGGGGAGATCCCGAAGAAGCCGGCGTCGAAGTCGGCGGCCCCGTCGAGGAAGCCGCCCTCGCGGGTGTACGTGGTCCCGGGTGCGTCGGGGTCCGCGTCGAAGAGGCCGTCCAGGTCCCAGCCGCGGTCCTGCGGGAAGGGGCCCACCGCGTCGGAGCCCGAGGCAACCAGACGCCAGAGTTCTTCGGGCGAGCCCACGCCGCCGGGGAACCGGCAGGCCGCGCCCACCACGACCACCGGATCGGCGGCGTCCGCCACCGGGCCCGGCGCTGCGGCCTCGGGCGCCGAGCCGACCAGCTCGCCGTGCAGGAACCGGGCCAGCAGTACGGGGCTCGGGTGGTCGAAGGCCAGCGAGGCCGGCAGGCGCAGCCCGGTCGCCGCGCCCAGCCGGGCCGACAGGCGCACCGAGGACATGGAGTCGAAGCCGAGCGGCCGGGACTGCTCGCGCGGGTCGGACGCGGTGGCGGCGGGGGCTTCGCCGCGGACTTCGGCGATCGCGTCGGTGACGAGGCGTAGCAGCCGGCGTTCGCGGGCCGCCTCGCTCAGCGTCCGCAGTTCCCCGGTCAGGCGCCGGGTCAGCTCGGGGTCCTCGGTGGCCGTGGCGCCGGCGCGGGCCGCCGGTTCGTGGCCGAACGCGTGGACGCGGACGGCCGGTTCGCCCTCGATCAGTGCGGCGTCGAGGCCTTCCCGGAGCTCGTGCCCGGTGACCTGCGGTGCGGCGCTCAGGGAGAGCGCGGTACGGCCCTGTGCGTGCAGGCGCTGTGCGACGGCGTCGAAGACCGCGCCGGGGGCGTCGGCGGCGAGCAGGACCACGGCGTGGGCGTCGGAGCCCGCGAGGGCCCGGTCGACCGCATCGGTGTCGGCCGGGTCGCAGGTCGTGCGGGTGACGGCGGTGCAGTGGTGGGCGCCGGTCAGGTGCGCGGCCAGGGTGTCGCCGCGGTCCTCCTCACCGGGTGCGGTGAGCAGCAGTACGGAGGTGGCGGCCAGTGCGCTGGTGTCGTCGGCGGGGAGCGAGGCGGGCAGGGGCGCGGGTTCGGGCAGGGTGCGGCTGACCCGGTCGTGGTGGGTGGTGCCGGCGGCGAGCAGCCGCGAGGGCTCGGGGCCGTTGCCGACGAGCCGGCGGACGATCTTGCCGGAGGTGGTCCGGGGGATGTGCCCGGTGCGGTGGAGCGCGACGGGCACCTTGTAGTAGGCGAGCCGCTCCCGGCAGCGCGTCAGGATGTCCTCGGGCGACAGGCTCCGGCCTTCCCTGGGCACCACGTAGGCGACCGGGACCTCGCCGAGGCTGCTGTGCGGGCGGGCCACCACGGCGGCGTCGGCGATGTCCTCGCCGGCGCGGATCAGGTCCTCGATCTCGGCGGGGTGGATGTTCTCGCCGCCCCGGATGATCAGTTCCTTCAGCCGTCCGGTGATGGTCAGGAAGCCGTCGGCGTCGAGGCGTCCGAGGTCTCCGGTGCGGTACCAGCCTTCGTGGAAGGCCGCTTCGGTCGCCTCGGGCGCGCGGTGGTAGCCGAGCATCAGGCTGGGGCTGTCGACCCAGATCTCGCCCTCGTCGCCGCCGGGGACGTCGAGCAGGGTGGCCGGGTCGACGATGCGCAGGCCGAGGCCCGGGACGGGCCGGCCGCAGGAGCCGGGGACGCGCGGTCCGGTGAGCGGGTTGCAGGTGATGACGCCGGTGGTCTCGGTGCTGCCGTAGCTGTCGATCAGGGGGACCCCGAAGGCTTCGGCGAAGCGTGCGCCGAGTTCGGCGCCGGTGACCGCGCCGGCCACCAGGAACGCCCGTAGTCCGGTGAGGGCCGGTTCGCCCTCGCCGGCGGTGTCCAGGAGGTGGTGGCAGAGCGTCGGGACGGCCGCCATCAGGGTGTACGGGGCCGCGCGCAGCTCGTCGAGCACCTCGCCCGGCGTGAAGTCGGCCATGATCCGCGCCGAGGCTCCGGTGGCGGTGACGCCGAGGACGCAGAGGTTGAACGCGAAGCTGTGGTGCAGCGGCAGCGGCCACAGCAGCCGGTCGTCCTCGGTGATGCCGAGGACGGACGGGTATCCGGCCGCGACGGACCACAGGCCGGCGCGCTGGGTGGACAGGACGCCCTTGGGGGCGCCGGTGGTGCCCGAGGTGTAGAGCATCCAGGCGACCTCGTCGAGGCCGAGGTCGTCGGGGGCGGGCACGGCCGGTTCGGTGGCGCACAGCCGCGCGAAGTCGTGGACGCCGGTGCCGTCGGCGTCGGCGTCGGCGTCGGCGTCGGCGTTGGCGTTGGCGTCGAGGGCCTCGCCCGGTGCGGTGACGACGACGAAGTGGACGCCGTGTCCCACCGCGTCCAGGCGGCGGTACTGCGCGAGGCGGTGCGCGTCGGTGATGACGAGGACGGCCTGCGAGTCCTCGAGGACGTGCGTCAGTTCGGCGTCGCCCGCGTGGGGGCTGACCGGTACGGCGACGAGGGCCGCGCGGGTGACGGCGAGGCAGCTCTCGACCGTCTCGACCCGGTTTCCCAGGTGGACGAGGACGCGCCGGCCGCGGCCGGCTCCGAGAGCGGCGAGGTGACCGGCGATCCTGCCCGTCGTCGTCGCCAGTTCCCCGTACGTGACGCTGCGCGTCCCGTCGGAATAGGCGACCCGGGCGGCGCGCTCGCGTGCGTGCTCCCGGAGGAGTTCCGAGATCGGCCTGACGAGGCCGCCCCGCACACCGTGCTCCCCCATTGCATGTCCCCCGCATCCGATCGACCACATTGATCCAGACCAATGCTCTTACTATGCGGGAGAAAGGTTTATGAATTTCTTTGGCTCCCCCGCTCAGCGGCCGATACTATGCGAACCGACAAGTGAGATCAACTTCAATAGTGGTGTTACCCAGGGCGACCCCTATCGGCCCCTATAAACCCCTGGAAAAACCCCTGAAGCAGCCCCTTCGGCAACCCCTATTCTGCAATCCGAGGAGTTTTCGTGTCCCTTCCGATAATGGATGACGAGTTTCTGAGCAACCCCTATCCGGCCTTCGCCGACCTCAGGGCGAAGGGCCCGGTGCACCGGATGCTGCTGCCCAGCGGCCTGCGCGTGTGGGCGGTTGTCAGCCACGAGGAGGCCCGGACCGCCATGACGCACCCGGCGCTGTCCAAGGACATCGACACCTCGGTCGAGCTGGGCTACTTCGACCGCGAGATGAGCGAGGGCGGCACGCCCCGGCTGGAGCACAGCTCGGTGGGCCGGCACATGCTGAACATGGACCCGCCGGGCCACACCCGGCTGCGCAAGCTGGTCAACAAGGCCCTGACCGCGCGCAGCGTGGAGCGGCTGCGGCCCACGATCGAGCGGATCAGCGCGGAGCTGCTCGACTCGGCCGAGAAGGCGGCCGCCGAATCCGGCGACGGCGTGGTCGACCTGGTGGAGCACTACACGGCGGTCTTCCCGGTCAAGGTGCTCGGCGAGCTGCTGGGCATCACGGCCGAACACCTGCCGGTCCTGGTGGGGCTGACGGGCGCCATCATGTCGAACGACAACGAGAACGCCGGCGCGAACATGGCGAAGTTCGGGCAGCACATCGGGCAGATGATCCAGCACAAGCGCGCCGATCCGGGCGACGACCTCATCAGCGCGCTGGTGACCGCCCGCGACGACCAGGACCAGCTTTCCGACGTCGAACTGGTCTCGACGGTCTTCCTGCTGGTGGTGGCCGGCTACGAAACCACCGTGAACATGATCGGGCACGGCGTACGGGCCCTGCTCAACCACCCGCGGCAGCTCGCGGCGGTCCGCGCGGACCCGGGCCTCATTCCGGCCGCCAACGAGGAGTTCCTGCGCTACGAGGGCCCGGGCAACCGGGCGACCCTGCGCTACGCCACGGAGCCGCTGGAGCTGGGCGGGGTGAGCGTCGGGGCCGGCGAGTACGTGTCGGTGCTGCTCGGGTCGGCCAACCGGGACGAGGCGAAGTTCGCCTGCCCGCACCAGCTCGACGTCGCCCGGTCCACCAACGGCCACCTGGGATTCGGGCACGGAATCCACTACTGCGTCGGTGCGCCGCTCGCCCGGGCGGAAATGGAAATCGCCCTGCGCGATATCCTGGCCCGCTTCCCGGACCTTTCCCTTGCCGTGCCGGATTCCGAATTGCGCTGGCGCAAGAGCTTTATGATGCAGGGCCTGGAGGCGCTTCCGGTGCGCCTTCGCCCGTAACGGGGAACACAAAAGGGAAAGGGCCTGCGCCAGACGGATCACTCCGCCTGCCGCAGGCCCCTCTGCTTTCCGGCCCGCTCCTACCTGCCGAATTCCGCCTGGATGAAGTCGAATATCTCATCGGCGGAGGCGGTGCCCAGGGCCGCGGCGGCGGTGCCGGCGCCGGCCTCGCCGGCGCTCCCGCCGGGCGCCGTCGTCCCGAAGAGCGCCAGCAGGTCCGCCAGGCGCGCGGACACCTCGGCCCGGACCTCTTCGGAGTCCTGGGAGGCGGTCGCCCGGAGGGCGCCCTCCAGCCGGTCCAGTTCGCCGAACACCGCCGGCCGCGGCTCCTCGACCACCAGCAGGCCGCGCAGGTACGCGGCGAGCGCGGCCGGGGTCGGATAGTCGAAGACCAGCGTGGTGGGCAGGCGCAGTCCGGTGGCGGTACCGAGGCGGTTGCGGAGCTGGACCGCCGTCAGCGAGTCGAGCCCCAGCTCCAGGAAGCCGCGGTCGGCCTCGACCGCCTGCGGCCCGGCGTGGCCGAGGACGGTGGCGGCGTGGCCGCGTACCAGGTCGGACAGGATCCGGGTGCGCTCGTTCTCCGGGAGCCCGGCCAGCTGGTGCGCCAGCGAGGTCACGGGCGCCGCCTCGGCGGCGGCCCGGCGCACCGGCGGCGGAACCAGGGCGCGCAGCAGCCGGGGCACGCTCTCGCCGGCCGCCGCCTGGGCGCGTACCGCCGCGAGGTCCACCCGCATCGGGACGAGCACCGCCTCGGGGGAGGTGAGCGCGGCGTCGAAGAGGCCGAGGCCCTCGGCGGTCGTCAGGGCCTGGGCTCCGGCGCGTTCGATGCGGGCGAGTCCGGCCCCGTCGAGGTGTCCGGTCATACCGCTGCGTTCGGCCCACAGGCCCCAGGCGAGGGACTGCGCGGGCAGGCCGAGGGAGCGCCGGTACTGGGCGAGGGCGTCGACGTAGGCGTTGGCGGCCGCGTAGTTGCCCTGGCCGGGGGCGCCGAACAGGCTGGCGGCGGAGGAGAAGAGGACGAACGCCGACAGGCCGAGGCCCGCGGTGAGTTCGTGGAGGTTCCAGGCGGCGTCGGCCTTGGGGCGCAGGACCGCTTCGAAGCGTTCCGGGGTGAGGGATTCGACCACGCCGTCGTCCAGGACGCCGGCCGTGTGGACGACCGCGGTCAGCGGGTGCCCGGCCGGGATCGCGGCGAGCAGCCCGGCCAGGGCGTCCCGGTCGGCTACGTCGCAGGCGGCGACGGTCGTGGCGGCGCCCAGCGCGGCCAGTTCCGCCACCAGGTCCTCGGCGCCGCCGGAGCGGCTGGCCAGGAGGAGGTGGCGGACGCCGTGCTGCGTCACCAGGTGGCGGGCCACCGCGCGGCCCAGGGTTCCGGTTCCGCCGGTGACCAGGACGGTGCCGCCGGGGGCGAAGAGCGGCTCGCCGGCCACGTCTGTGGTTGCGGTCGCGGCTGGGGCCGTGGCCGCGCGGGCCAGGCGCAGGGCGTGCACGGTGCCGCCGCGGACCGCGCTCTGGGGCTCGCCGGACGCCACGGCCCGGGCCAGGGCCTCGTGGTCGGCGGCCTCGGCGGCGGCGGTGTCCCGCTGCTCCAGGTCGATCAGCAGGAACCGCTCCGGGTGCTCCGACTGCGCCGAGCGCACCAGGCCCCACACGGCTGCCTGGACCAGGTCCGGCGCCCCGTCGCCCTCCCCCGTCGCCACCGCGCCCCGGGTGACCACGGCCAGCCGGGAGTCCTCGAAGCGGGCGTCGGCCAGCCACGACCGGAGCAGTGCGAGGGTGGCGGCGGTGGCGGAGCGCACCTCGGCGGCGCCCGCGGCGGGCGAGGCCAGCACGAGCGCCGGGACGGTGGTGAGCTCCGCGAGGTCCCCGATCCGCTGCGCCCCGGAGGCCGGGCCGGGGGTGGCCGCACCCAGCACCGCCCAGGGCCCGTCGGGGGCCGCCAGGGGCGCGGGGAGCGGGGTCCAGTCGAGGCGGAACAGGGCGTCGCCGTGCCCGGGGCGGGCCCCGGCGAGCTGCTCGCGGGTCAGGGGCCGCAGCACCAGCGATCCGACGCCGGCCACCGGAAGGCCGGTCTGGTCGGTGAGTTCCAGGGAGACGGCGTCGTTCCCGGCGGGTGCGAGGGAGACCCGCAGCGCCTGGGCGCCGGTGGCGTGCAGGGTCACGTCGTGCCAGGCGAACGGCATCCGCCCCTGGCCGATCCCGCCGATCCCGCCATCCCCGCCGGGCAGCGCGCCGAGCGGGATCGCGTGCAGGGCGGAGTCCGACAGTGCGGGGTGCAGGCCGAAGCGGGCCGCGGCGCCCTGCTGGTCCTCGGGCAGACGGACCTCGGCGAAGACCTCGTCGCCCCGGCGCCACGCGGCGCGCAGGCCCTGGAAGGCGGGCCCGTACCCGAAGCCCGCCGCCGCGAACTCGGCGTAGAGGCCGCTCACGTCGACCGGGCTCGCGCCCTCGGGCGGCCACACCCCGAAGGCGGCGGCCGCGGGGGCGGTGTCCGGGGCGAGGTGCCCGCCGGCGTGGCGGGTCCACGGCTGCCCGGTCCCGGCCGGGTCGGCGCCCGCGCCGTCGGTACGGGCGTACACGGCCACCGGCCGCCTGCCCGCCCCGTCGGCCGCGCCGACGGTGAGCTGGACCTGGACGCCGCCGTGTTCGGGCAGCGGCAGCGGTGCCTCCAGGACCAGTTCCTCCACGCGTGCGCAGCCGAGCTGCCGGCCGGCGTGCAGGGCCAGCTCCAGGAACGCGGTGCCCGGCAGCAGGGCGTGGTCCAGCAGCGCGTGGTCGGCGAGCCAGGGGTGGGAGGTCCGCGAGAGGCGGGTGGTGAAGAGGAACCCGTCGGTGTCCGGCAGCGGGACGGCGGCGCCGAGCAGCGGGTGTCCGGCGGAGCCGAGGCCCAGCGCGGTCGCGTCGCCGGCGGGGGCGAACGCCTCCGGCCAGTACCGGCTGCGCTGGAAGGCGTACGTGGGCAGGCCGGCGTACGCGGGCAGGTCGGCGGGGTGCGGCAGGTGCCCGGCGTACGCCGCGTCCCAGTCCACCTCCACGCCGTGGACGTGGGCGGCGGCGAGGGAGCTGAGGAAGCGTCCGGTGCCGCCGGCGTCCCGGCGCAGCGTCTCGCCCAGGAAGGCGTCGGTGCCGGTCTGTTCGAGGGTCTCGGCCAGGCCCACGCCCAGCACCGGGTGGGGGCTGATCTCCAGGAAGTGGGCGTAACCGTCGGCGGCGAGGGCGCGCACGGCCTGCTCGAGCTGGACCGTCTGGCGCATGTTGCGGTACCAGTAGCCGGCGTCGAGCCCCTCGGTGTCCAGGAGGGTGCCGGTCACGGTGGAGTAGTAGGGGACGGCGGATTCGGCCGGGGCGGCGGTGGCGAGGGCGTCGAGCATCCGTTCGCGCACCTCCTCGATGCGCGCCGAGTGCCCCGGGGTGTCCACACCGGGGACCCGCCGGGCCCAGACGCCGTCGGCCGTCAGCTTCTCCAGCAGTTCCTCCAGGGCCGTGCGGTCGCCCGCGACGACCACGGAGGTCGGTCCGTTGACGGCGGCGAGGGAGAGCCGGCCGTCCCAGGCGGGCAGCAGGTCGGCGACCCGCTCGGCCGGCAGGGCGACCGAGGCCATCGCGCTGGTTCCCGACAGCTCCAGCAGGGCCTGGCTGCGCAGGGCGACGATCCTGGCCCCGTCGGCCAGGGACAGCGCGCCGGCGACGACGGCCGCGGCGACCTCGCCCTGGCTGTGGCCGACCACGGCGGCCGGTTCGACGCCGCAGGCCCGCCAGAGTTCGGCGAGGGAGAGCATCACCGCGAACAGGGCGGGCTGCAGGACGTCCACCCGGTCCAGGGAGGGCGCGCCGTCCGCCGCCCGCAGGACGTCGGTCAGCGACCAGTCCACGTACGGGGCGAACGCGGCCTCGCACGCTTCGATGCGTTCGGCGAAGGCCGGGGAGCTGTCGAGGAGTCCGAGGGCCATGCCGGTCCACTGCGAGCCCTGGCCGGGGAAGACGAAGACCGGCCGGACGCCGGACGCCCGGGCCACGCCGGTGATCAGCCCGTCGGGGCGCTGTCCGTCGTCCTGGCCCGTGTCCGGGCCGGCGGCCAGCGCGTCCAGCTGCCGCAGGAAGCCGGGCCGGTCCCCGGCGAGGAGGACCGCGCGGTGTTCGAAGGCCGAGCGGGTGTGCAGGAGGGCGCCGGCCACGGCGTGCGGGTCCAGGGCGGGGTCGGCCCCGAGCCGGTCCCGCAGCCGCTCGGCCTGCGCGGCGAGGGCCGGGGCGGTGCGGCCGGAGAGCGGCCAGGGCAGGGGCGGGGCGGTGGCGCTCGCGCTGCGGGAGAAGGCCGCGGGGCGGGCGGCGGGCGCGGCGGTGTCCGCGTCGGGGGCGTCGGCGGCCGGGGCTCCGGCGGCCGGGGTGTCCTGCGCCGGGAGCGGTTCGGGGGCCTGTTCCAGGATGGCGTGGGCGTTGGTGCCGCTGATGCCGAAGGAGGACACGGCGGCGCGCCGGGGGCGTCCGGTCGCGGGCCACGGCCGGGCTTCGGCGAGCAGCTCCACGGCGCCGGAGGCCCAGTCGACGTGCGGGGTCGGCTCTTCGGCGTGCAGGGACTTGGGGAGTACGCCGTGGCGCATGGCCATGACCATCTTGATGACCCCGCCGGCTCCGGCGGCTGCCTGGGTGTGGCCGATGTTGGACTTGAGCGAGCCCAGCCACAGGGGCTGGTCCGCGGGCCTGTCCTGGCCGTAGGCCGCGAGCAGCGACTGCGCCTCGATGGGGTCGCCGAGCGAGGTGCCCGTGCCGTGGGCCTCGACCGCGTCGATCTGGTCGGCGGTCAGCCGGGCGTTGGCCAGGGCCTGCCCGATGACCCGTTGCTGCGAGGGGCCGTTGGGGGCGGTGAGGCCGTTGCTGGCGCCGTCCTGGTTGACGGCCGTGCCCCGGATCACCGCGAGCACCTCGTGGCCGTTGCGCCGGGCGTCCGAGAGCCGCTCCAGGAGGAGCATGCCGACGCCTTCGGACCAGCCCGTGCCGTCCGCGTGCGCGGAGAAGGGCTTGCAGCGGCCGTCGGGGGCGAGGGAGCGCTGGCGGCTGAACTCCACGAAGGAGGCGGGCGTGGACATGACCGTCGCGCCGCCGGTCATCGCGAGGGAGCACTCGCCGCGGCGCAGCGACTCGGCGGCCAGGTGCAGGGTCACCAGCGAGGACGAGCAGGCCGTGTCCACGGTGAGGGCGGGGCCCTCGAAGCCGAAGGTGTAGGCGATGCGGCCCGAGGCGATGCTGCCGGCGCTGCCGTTGATGACGTAGCCGGCCAGGTTCTCCCGGCCCTCCAGGAGGTTGGCGTAGTCGTGGTACATCACCGAGAGGAACACTCCGGTGCGGCTGCCGCGCAGCGAGGCGGCGTCGATCCCGGCGCGTTCGACGACCTCCCAGGCGGTCTCCATCAGGAGGCGCTGCTGGGGGTCCATCGCCAGGGCCTCGCGCTGGTTGATCCCGAAGAACGCGGCGTCGAACTCGGCGACGCGGTCGATGAACCCGCCCTCGCGGGTGTACGTCGTACCGGGCCGCTCGGGGTCCGGGTCGTACAGCGCTTCGAGGTCCCAGCCGCGGTCGGCGGGGAAGGGGGAGATCGCGTCGACTCCCCCGTCGAGCAGCCGCCACAGGTCCTCCGGCGACGTCACGCCGCCGGGGAAGCGGCAGCCCATTCCCACGATGGCGATGGGCTCGTGGCCCGCTTCCTCGGCATCGTGGAGCTGCTGCTTGACGGAGCGCAGTTCGACGGTCGCGCGCTTCAGGTAGTCGCGGAGTTCTTGTTCGGTCGCCATCGGCATAGCCCTTTGTTGTCTGATGTCGGAAACAGCTGCGGAGGGAGCCGCGCGTTCCGCACCGTCCGGGCCCCGCTCAGTGCGCGTCGGAGTCGGCCGTGGCGGACAGCAGCGACAGGCGGCTCGCGGTCCGGTTGACGTCGAGCGGCAGGGTCTCGCCGCGCAGTACGTCGTCGAGCGGTGCCTCTCCGACGAGGACGAGGCGTACGTCCCGGTCGCAGAGCACGTCGATCAGGTTGGCGAACCGCTGGGCCGCGTCCCGGTTCTCCCCGGCCAGGCGGGGCAGGCCGGAGAGCACCCAGCGGGGGAAGCGGTCCACCACGGCCAGGTAGTCGCCGGTCGAGTTCGGCTGGTCGCACAGGTCGTGGAAGTCGAACCAGACCAGGTCGCCGCGGACCGCCAGCGCGGGCACCGTGCGGCCGCCGCTGACCTCCACCGGCCGGCGTTCGGCGGCCTCGGGCAGGCTCAGGCCCTGCTCGGCGAGCTGCTCGCCGGTGCCGGGCCAGACGTACGCCCCGCGCTCGAACTCGGAGCGGGCCGCGCCGGATGCGTACTCGGCCCGGTAGTCGCGTCCGCCGCCGAGCTCGACCACGTCCATGGTCTCTTCGAGCATCTTGATCGTGGGCTCGAACATCTCGTGGAAGACCGGGTTGGGGAGCAGTCCGGCCGGAGGGTAGTTCGAGGTGGTGAGCAGGGTGATCTTCTGGTCGAGGATCGACCTGAGCACCCGGCCGATCAGCATCGCGTCACCGGCGTCGTGGACGTGGAACTCGTCGAAGACGAGGAAGCGGCAGTCGCCGAGGAGTTCGGTGACGGCGAGGTCGGTGACCCGGCGGTCGCCGCGGTGGCGGTAGTACGCGGCGTGGAACTCGCGGAAGAAGTCGTGGAAGTGCAGCCGGCGCTTGTTCCGCAGCGGCAGGGCCTCGTAGAAGGTGGTGGTCAGCCAGCTCTTGCCGCGGCCGACCGACCCCCACAGGTACACCCCGCGCGGTGGTGCGGGGTTGCGGCGCAGCAGTCCCCGTCGCCGCGTCACCTCCGCGCCGAGTTCGCCGAGCCTGAGGGCGGCCTGCCGCTGGGCGTCGTCCAGCACGAATCCGGCCTGCTGGGCGGCGTGTTCGAACTCCCGCATCAACTGATGATCACCAGTTTCCCGTTGGTATCGAATCCTGATGCGCACGAGCGATCAAGAGATGATCATCATTCCCGACGCGTACGGTCCCCTCCAAGGCTGGATCACCGCGACCCCTCCCCCCACCCCTGCGTCCGGCCCGGGCACCCCTGACCGGGCGCCGGCCACCCCTACTCGGCCGGTCCGGCCAGGGTGGTGACGTGCGCGGCCAGGTCGCGCAGGCGGGGGTGGCGGTAGACGTCCTTGGTGGGGAGGGTGACGCCGAGTTCGGCGCGGACGCGGGCCACCACGCGCAGGGCCATCAGGGAGTGCCCGCCGAGGGCGAAGAAGTCGTCGCCGGCCCGGACGGCGTCCCGGCCCAGGACGGTGGACCAGACCTCGGCGACGAGCCGCTCGGCCGGGGTCCGCAGCTCCTCGTCCGGGCCCGTGTCCGGGCCCGCGTCCGGGCCGGTCCCGGGGTGCGGCGGCGGGGGCGCGGTGGGCAGGGCGGCGCGGTCGAGCTTGCCGCCGGGGGCCAGCGGCCACGGGCTGACCGCCTGGAAGGCGGCCGGGACCAGGTGCGCGGGCAGCCGGTCCGCCAGGTGGGCGCGCAGCGGTGCGGGGTCGGTGCCGGTGCCGGGGGCGGGCAGCCAGTAGGCGGTGAGCGTCTCCCCGCGCGGTTCCACCGCGGCCGCGGCGACCGAGGGGTGGCCGGCCAGGGCGGCCTCGACCTCGCCGGGTTCGATGCGCAGGCCGCGCAGTTTGACCTGGCGGTCGGTGCGGCCGAGGAGTTCGAGGGTGCCGTCCGGGCGGAGCCGGCCGCGGTCGCCGGTGCGGTACATGCGGGATCCGTCGGCCTGCCAGGGGTCGGCCGTGAAGCGTTCGGCGGTGGCGGCGGGGCGGCCGGCGTAGCCGCGGGCGGGGCGGTCGCCCGCCAGGTACACCTCGCCGGTCTCCCCGGCGGGCAGCCGGCGCAGGCGTGCGTCGAGGACGTAGACGCGGATGCCGGGCAGGGGGCGGCCGGCGTGCGGGTCGGGGCCGAGGACGGGGGCGGCGGTGGCGTCGACGGTGAACTCGGTGGGCCCGTAGAGGTTGACGGCCTCCAGGACTCCGCGGGCGGTGGCCTCGGCGATGCGCTGCCAGAGGGCGGCCGGGACCTGTTCGCCGCCGAGGTGCAGGCGCAGCGGCGGCTCGTGCGCGGCCCGGTCGGTGAGGCGGTCGTGGAGGGTGGCCCAGTGGGAGGGGGTGGCGTCGAGGTCCGTGACGGCGTGGGCGCGCAGGGTGGCGGCGAGCCGCTCCGGGTCGGCGCGGGTCTCGTCGTCGAGGAGGACGAGGGTGTCGCCCCGGCACACGCGGGTCCACTGCTGGACGGACGCGTCGAAGGAGGTGCTGGCGTTCCAGGCGACCGTGGCGGGGCCGGGCCCGTGGGTGCCCGAGGCGGCGAGGGCGGCCATCAGGCGGGCGACCCCGCCGCGGGTGGCCTCGACCCCCTTGGGGCGGCCGGTGGTGCCGGAGGTGTGGATGACGTACGCCGTCTCCAGCGGGTGGACGGCGGCCCAGTCGGCGGCGCCCTCCTCGCCCGGTGCGGGCAGCTCGTGCAGTACGTGGTGCAGGCCGGCTTCGCGGGCGATGCGCAGGCGGTGGGCCTCGGGGTAGGCCGGGTCCAGGGGGACGTAGGCGGCGCCCGCGCGCCAGACCGCGAGCAGGGCCACGACCAGGTCGGCTCCGCGCGGCAGGGCGATGCCCACCCGGGTGCCGCGTCCGGCGCCCCGGGCCAGCAGGCCGGCGGCGGCCCGGGCGGACGCGGTGTCCAGTTCGGCGAAGGTGAGGGAGCGGTCGGGGGCGACGACGGCGGTGCGGCCGGGGTCGCGGGCGACGGCCGCGGCGAACAGCCGCCCGGGATCGGGGGCGGCGGCCGGCGCGGGGGCGGACGCGTACGGGGCTGCGGATGCGGTGGTCATGAGGGGAATCCGGCGCTCTCGGTGGACGGGCGGCAGTCGGACAGGGCCACGGGGTCGCCCATGGCGACCAGGATGCGGCGCTCGCCCCGGTAGGCCTCCCGGCCGTGGGCGGTCAGGAGGTTGTCGACGAGCAGGACGTCGCCGGGGCGCCAGTCCTCCCGTACGGTCGCGGCGTCGTACGCGCGGTCGATGGCGGCGACCTGCTCCTCGGTGAGCGGGGTGCCGTCGCCGAAGGAGGTGTCGAAGGGCAGCCCGTCGGGGCCGAGTTCGTCCAGGAGCACCTGGCGCAGCTCGGCGTCCAGGGCCCACTGGTTCCAGAACGCGGCGTGGTTGAACCAGACCTCCTCGCCGGTGTGCGGGTGGCGGATGACGGCGGGCCGTACCTGGGCGGTGCGCAGGGTGCCGTCCGGCTGCCAGGAGCAGCTGATCCGGTTCGCGGCGCAGTAGCGCTCGACCTCGTCGCGCGAATCGGTGGCGAAGGCGGTCCGCCAGTCGACGGACAGGTGGTCGGAGTAGGAGCGGGTCAGCCGCCAGCCGGTGGCGCGGAAGCGGCGCACGAGGTCCTCGGGGAGGTTGCGCAGCACCTGCCGGACGTCGGTGACGGGGGTGGCGCCGCCCTGTTCGGGGGCGATCAGGCAGCCGAAGAGCAGCCGGCCGGGAAAGGTGAGGGTGTAGCTGTTCTCGTTGTGGGGGCGGATCGGCTGCGCGGACGGCAGGTCGGTGGAGGAGAAGACGTCGTCGCCGAAGTCGCTGCGCGGGGTGGCCTTCTCCCGGTAGGCGGTGCGCTCGGTGAACAGGGCGTCGCGGATGCGGGCGAAGTCGGCCGGGTCGTGCAGGGGCAGGCCGCGCAGGAGGAGCGCGCCGCTTTCGGCGAGGGCCGCGCGCAGGGCCCCGCGGGAGGCGGAGAGCCAGTGGCAGGTCTGTTCGAGGCCGGCGGCCGGGCGGGCGGCGACCCGGGTGGGGGCGCCGGGGGTGACCCGCAGGCTGAGGGGGGCGGTGCGGGAGAGGGACAGGGTGGTCATGTCTTCGGGGTTCTCCTCAGTGGGCGGCGACGGCCCGCAGGGCGGCGATGTGGCGGGGCAGGACCGCCCAGTCGCCGGGGGTGTAGAAGTGGCCGCCGGGCAGGGCGGTGACCTCGGCGGCGCCCGTGGTGAGCTCGCGCCAGCGGGCGGCCCCGGCCGGGTCGACGACGGGGTCGGACGCGCCGTGCAGTACCTGGAGGGGGGCCTGGACGCGGACGCCCGGGACGTAGCGGTAGTCGTCGCGGACCCGGATGTCGGCGCGCATCAGCTCGACGGCCATGGCGGTGAGGTCGGGGTCGCCCAGGACGTAGTCGGGCAGCAGGCCCGCGGTGCGCATCCAGTCGAGGAGCTGGGCGTCGGTGTCCCGGCCGGCGGGGAACTGGTCGCGTTCGGTGACTCCGCCGCTGGGCGCGTTGCAGGAGGAGACGACGAGCGCCCGCGGGCCCAGCCCCGCGCGCTCGAGGCGGACGGCGGCCTCGAAGGCGACCCAGCCGCCCATGCTGTGCCCGAACAGCACGTACGGGGTGCGCGCGGCGGCCCGTACCGCGTCGGCGGCGTCCGCGACGAGGGCGTCCCAGGTGGGGGCGTGGTCCTCGGCGAAGCGGCCTTCGCGGCCCGGGTAGCAGACCAGGGCGAGGTCGGTGTCCTCGGGCACGGCGCGGGCCCAGTCCCGGTAGGCGGCGGTGCCGCCGCCGCAGAATCCGAGGCAGACCAGGGTGCGGCGGGCGCCGGGGCGGTCCAGTGGTCTGATCACCACGGTGTCGTGCGTCACGGTCGGTTCCCTCCGGCCGGGCCGGTCATCGCCACGAGGACCTGGCGGGGCCCGGTGAAGGGCTCCCGGCCGTGGGCGACCAGCAGGTTGTCGAGGATCAGGAGGTCGCCTTCCTGCCAGGGGAAGGCGAAGGCGGCCTCGTCGTAGGCGGCGCGCACGGCGGCGAGGTCGGCGTCGGGGATGGGCGTGCCGTCCGCGAAGTAGGCGTTGCGCGGCAGGTCCTGCTCCCCGTACATCTCCAGCAGCGCCTCGCGGACCTCGGGTTCGAGGGCGGAGGAGTGGAAGAGGTGGGCCTGGTTGAACCAGGCCTCCGCGCCGCCGGCGGGGTCGGTGACGAGCGCGGGGCGGTGGTGGCGGGTGCGCAGCGCGCCGTCGCCGGTCCATTCGAAGGCGATGCCGGCGGCCCGGCAGCGCTCCTCGACCTCGTGCGGGTCCTCGCTCTGGAAGCCCTCCTGCCAGGACAGGCCGAGGCCTTCGCGGTAGACGCGGGTGTAGAGGACGCCGGCCCGGAAGCGGTCGACGAGGTCGGGGGGCAGCAGCCGCAGCACGGCGCGGCCGTCGGCGATGGGGGTGGCGCCGCCGGTGGGGGCGGCCTCGGCGCACAGGAAGTAGACGGTGCCGGGCGGCCTGGACGCGTACGAGCTCTCGTTGTGCAGCGGGATGGTCTGGTCGGGCGGGTAGGCGGTGGAGGTGTAGACGCGGCCCGCGACGGTGCTGCGGGGGGTGGAGCGTTCGGTGTAGTCGAGCGGCGGGCCGCCGATGGCCGCGGCGAGTTCCTCGAAGCGGGCGGGGTCGGTGGGGAAGCCGCGCAGGAGGAGCGCGCCGTGCCGGCGCAGGACGCCCAGCAGCGAGGGGAGGTTCTCGGTGGCCCAGGCCGCGGGGTCGGCCACGGCGGCCGGGCCGAGCGGACAGACGGCGAGGCGGGTGTGGGTGTTGCCCTCGAAGTGGCCGGGGTGGGCGGGCGGGGCGGGGCGCCGGGGTGCGGCGGTGGGGGCGCTCACGCGCTCACCGCGCACAGCCGGGCGACGGTGTCGTCGTCGCAGTCGGCCCAGAAGGCACCGGCGGTGTCTTCGAGGTGGTCCATGGAGTCGGCCTGGAACAGGACGCTCTGGTAGGCGGTGATGTCGTACTCGGCGCGGGCGACGGAGTCGATGTCGAGGCGGCGGATCTCGGCGCCGCGGAACTGGCCGAGCTCCCCGGAGGAGGACAGGATGCTCGCGCCGTAGGCCCTGGGCCCGTCCGGCGCGGCGAGCACGCCCGATTCGAGGGTGAACCAGAAGACCTTGGAGACGAGGTCGAGGCCCTGTCCGCTCTCCATGCGGGCGGCGGCCTGCCCGGCGAGCCGGTACAGGGCGGCGAACCGCGGGTGGGCCAGGGCGTTGGCGTGCCCGACCAGTTCGTGCAGGACGTCGGGCTCCGGGGAGTACAGGGGCCGGGCGGTGTGGCGCAGGTACTGGGTGGCGCGGAAGCAGGAGTCGGCGAGGGAGCCGTAGAAGCGGCGCAGCGGTACGAGGCCGGGGGCGGGCTCCAGCCGGAAGCCGGTGAGGGCGGTGAGCCGGACGCTGACCTCGTCGAGCTGCGGGATGCGGTCGGCGGGCAGGTCCAGGGCGCGGGCGGCGTCGAGGAACTCGGGGGCGGCGAGGTGGGTGTGGAGGTCGCCGAGCCGGGTCAGGGCGGTGCGCCAGGTGGCCTCTTCCTCCTCGGTGTAGGAGACGTGCGGGGCCGGCCGGCCGGGGCGGTGGGCCTCGGCGGCCGCCGCGATCGCGGCGCGCCGGCGCCGGTAGGCCCGGTCGGCGAACCCGGGGTGGTCCGGGGGCAGTTCGACGGGGTGGAGGCGGCCGCTGCCCAGGTAGGCGGCGGTGGGCACGCCGGGGGCCGCGGGGTGGTGGCGGTGGCCGCGGGGGCGGCCGCGGCACTCGTCGGCTCCGCACAGGCAGTCGGCGAAGGAGGTGATCTCCCATTCGGTGGTGTCGTAGTCCCAGGTGATCTCCTCGCCCGGGGCTATGGGGCGCAGGGCGACGAAGTCGTAGCCGCCCCGGGCGTTGTCGACGATGCCCGTGTTGGGGGCACAGGAGTGGTTGATGAGCTGTGCGGGCTCGTCGAGGTCGATGTGCAGGTCCCAGTCCTTCTGGAAGGACATCCGGGTCTGGACGGCCGAGGTACCGGTCACGGTGCCCTCGACGACGGTCTCGCCCTCTTCGAGGGGTCGCGCGGCCAGTACGGTGCGCCCCTTGCCGGGCTCGTGGCCGACGGTCACTGCGGTTGTTCCGGTTTCCACTGATCCTCCAGCTTCCGTCCCACGACGCGGGCGATGGCGGCCGCCGTCGCGGGGTGCAACATGGCGTGGTGCGCACAGTCGAGGGTGTGCACCTCGGTCTCTCCGGTGCGGTACGGCTCCCAGGCCCCGGGGCCCGGTGCGCCGTCGGCGGCGGACCCGGCCGCGGTGAACAGCAGCAGGTCGCCGCGGAACACCGCGGGTGTGTGGTGGTGGGGCAGGCGGGTGTTGTCGGTGTAGGCGCGCAGCAGTCCGCGCAGCGCGTCCTCGCCGAAGGCGGCGTAGGGGCCCGCGGAGTCCCGTACGCGGGCCAGTAGTTCGGCGGGGGCGGTGGCGGGGGCCCCGGGCAGGCCGAGGGCCTCGGTGAGTCCGGCGAGGACCTCGCCGTCGCCGGGGGGCGCGGCGGGGCCCTGATGCGGGTAGGCGTCGAGGACGGCGAGGAGGCCGACCGGCTCGCCCAGTTCCTGGAGGCGTACGGCCGCCGCGTGGGCGACGAGCCCGCCGAAGGACCAGCCCAGCAGGTGGTACGGGCCGTGGGGCTGGATCGCGCGGATGCGGCGGACGAGGTCGTCGGCGGCCTCGGCAAGGCCGGCGGGCCGCGCCGCCGGGTCGGTGATGGCCGGCGACTGGAGCCCGTACACGGGCTGTTCGGTCCCGAGGTGGCGCACGAGCCGGGCGTAGCGCCAGGCCAGGCCGCCGGCGGGGTGGACGCAGAACAGCGGGGGCCGCTCGCCGCGCCGCTGGAGCGGCAGGACGGGGTCCAGCGGGCCGGCCGCGTCCGGGGAGCCGGCGGCGGCCGCGGCGAGGGCCGCCGCCGTCGGGGCGGTGAACAGGGCCTGGGCGGTGAGGTGCGCGCCGAGGGCGGCGCGGACCCGGCCCACCGCGCGGATGGCGAGGATGGAGTGGCCGCCGTGTTCGAAGAAGTCGTCGTGGACGCCGATGTCGGGGGCGCCGAGCACGTCGGCGAAGATCCCGCAGACGATCTCCTCGTACGGGGTGCGGACCTCGGGTGTCCCGTCCGCGTGGGCCGGGGCGGGGGTGGGGCTGGGGGCCTGCGGGTCGGGGAGGGCGGCGCGGTCGAGTTTGCCGCTCGCCGTCAGCGGGAGTTCCGTGAGGACGGCGAAGGCCGCGGGGACCATGTGGGCGGGCAGGTGCGCGGCGGCGTGGGCGCGCAGCGCGTCGGCGTCCGGGGCCGTGCCGGGGGTGGGGACGGCGTAGCAGACCAGCCGTGCCCCGTCCCCGTCCCGCTCGTCGTCGTGGCGCAGGACGGTGACGCTGCGCAGGACCTGCGGGTGCCGGGCCAGGGCGGCGTCGATCTCCCCGGGTTCGATGCGGTGGCCGCGCAGGCTGATCTGGTCGTCGGTGCGGCCGAGGCAGTCGAGGGCGCCGTCGGGGCGGACGCGCACCAGGTCGCCGGTGCGGTACATGCGGGCGCCGCCGGGGGTGGCGACGAACCGTTCGGCGGTGCGCGCCGGTTGCCGCAGGTAGCCGCGGGTGACGAGGTCGCCGGCGATGTACAGCTCGCCGGGCACGCCCGGGGGTACGGGGCGCAGCCGTTCGTCGAGGACGTGCAGGCGGGTGTTCCAGGCGGGGGTGCCGATGGGGACGGCGCCTTCGGGGAGCGGCTCGCCGGGGGCGATGCGGGCGGCGGCGCAGCCGACGGTGGTCTCGGTGGGGCCGTACTCGTTGACGACGGCGGTGCCCGGGTGGCGCTCGCGCCAGGCGGCGAGTGCGGCGGCGTGCAGGGTCTCGCCGCCCAGGACGAGTTCGCCGGTCGGCGAGGCGGCGGGGGGCAGGGCGAGCAGCAGCGGCAGGTGGCTGGGGGTGGCCTTGAGGAGGGTGGGCGCTTCGGTGGGCGCTTCGGTGGGGGTTTCGGTGGGGGTCTGCTCGCGGCGCAGGTCGCCCGGTTCGATGCGGCCGCCGGCGAGGAGCGGGGTGAAGAGGCTGGTGACGGTGAGGTCGGCGGTGACGGGCGAGTGCAGGAGGGTGCGGCCGGCGGCGCCCGGGTAGTGGGCCCCGGCCCAGGCGAGGTAGGCGCACAGCTGGCGGTGCTCGACGACGACGCCCTTGGGTTCGCCGGTGGAGCCGGAGGTGTGCAGGACGTACGCGGCGTGGCCGGGCAGCAGCGGGGCGGTCCGGTCGGCGTCGGTGACGGGGTGGTCGCCGGGCGGGTGGGGGGCGGCGGCCAGCTCGGCGAGGGAGGTCTCGGTGAGGACGGTGACGGGGCCGGCCGCGGCGAGGACGCGGGCGGTGCGGGCGGCCGGGGCGGCCGGGTCGAGGGGGACGTAGGCGGCCCCGGACTTGAGGACGGCGAGGATCGCGGTGAGCAGGCCGGCGGAGGGCGGCAGGGCGAGGGCGACGGTGCGTTCGGGGCCGGCGCCGAGAGCGATGAGGCGGCGGGCGAGCCGGTTGGCGCGGGCGTCGAGCTCGGCGTGGGTCAGTTCTCCGTCGGCGAAGGCGATCGCGTCCGGGTGGGCGGCGGCCGCGGCGGCGAGCATGTCGGGCAGGACGGCCGGGCCGGCCGGGACGTGGCGCGGTCCTCGCGCGGCGGCGTCGAGGGCGGCGCGTTCGGCGGCCGCGAGGACCTCGTGGCGGCCCGCGGGCGCCTCGGGGTCGGCGGCCGCGGCGGCGAGGAGGCGGCCGAGGCGCTCGGCGAGCGCGGCGGCGGTGGCCGCGTCGTAGCGGTCGACGGCGTACTCGACGGTGCCCGTCAGGCCCGCCGGGGTGCCGTCCGGGGCGTGCCGCTCGGCGAGGGTGAAGAGCAGGTCGAACTTGGCGGCGCCCGCACCCGCGCCGAGGGCCTCGCTGCTCAGGCCGGGCAGCTCCAGGCGGGCGGCCCCGGTGTTGCCGACGCTCAGCATCACCTGGAAGAGGGGGTGGCGGGCGGTGGAGCGGGCCGGGTTGAGTTCCTCGACGAGCCGCTCGAACGGCACGTCCTGGTGGGCGTGCGCGGCGAGGTTCGCTTCGCGGGAGCGGGCCAGGAGGGTGCGGAAGGACGGATCCCCGGAGGTGTCGGCGCGCAGCACCACGGTGTTGAGGAAGCAGCCGGCGAGGCCGTCGAGGGCCGGGTCGGTGCGTCCGGCGAGGACGGTGCCGACGGGGACGTCGTGGCCGGCGCCGTGCCGGGTGAGGAGGGCGGCGAGTCCGGCGTGGAGCACCATGAAGAGGGTGGCGTTCTCCCGGCGGGCCAGCTCGGTCAGGGCGGTGTGGACGGCCGCGTCGTAGGCGAAGGCTACGGTGGCGCCGCGCTGGGAGGCGACCGCGGGCCGCGGCCGGTCGGCGGGCAGCGGGATCTCCTCGGGCAGGCCGTCCAGGGCCCGGCGCCAGTAGGCGAGCTGGCGTTCGCGTTCGCCGCCGTCGAGCAGCTCGCGCTGCCACAGGGCGTAGTCGGCGTACTGGACGGGCAGCGGGGCGAGCTGCGGGGAGCGGCCCTCGGCGCGGGCGGCGTAGGCGGCGGCGAGGTCCTGGGCGAGGGGGGCCAGGGACCAGGCGTCGGCGGTGATGTGGTGCAGGGTCACCAGCAGGACGTGGTCGCCGTCGTGGGCGCTGTCGTGGGCGCTGTCGTGGGCGCTGTCGTGGGCGCCGAGGCGGAACAGCCGGGCCCGTACGGGGGGCCGTGCGGCCAGGTCGAAGGGGACGGCGACCTCGGCGTCGAGGGCCGCGCGCAGCCCCTCGGAGATCCCCTCGGAGGTCCCGTCGGAGGTCCCGCCGGAGGTCCGGTCGGGGGCTTCGGCGGCCAGGACGGTGAGCGGGAGGGGGAACGCGGCGGCGGGCAGCACCTCCTGACGGGGGGTGCCGTCCTCGGCGGGGAAGCGGGTGCGCAGGCTGTCGTGGCGGGCGCTCACGTCGCCGAGCGCGGCCGCGAGGGCGTCGGCGTCGAGGGTTCCCCGCAGCCGCAGGGCCAGCGGTACGTGGTAGACGCCGGCCCGCGGGTCGAGCCGGTGGGCGAACCACAGCCGCTGCTGGGCGGCGGACAGCGGGAGCGGTCTGGTCTCGTGGGCGGCGCGGGGCACGGGCCGGGGCCGGGCGCCGCCCGCGGCGGTGCGCACCTGGTCGTAGAGGGCGGCCGGGGTGGGGTGTTCGAAGACGGCGCGGACGGAGACGGTGGTCCCGAAGGCGGCGCCGATGCGCCCGGCGAGGCGGGTGGCGAGCAGCGAGTGGCCGCCGAGGTCGAAGAAGCCCTCGTCGGGGCCGACCCGGGGCAGGGAGAGGACCTCGGCGAAGTGGCCGCAGACGATCTCCTCGCCCGCGTCGCGCGCCGGCCGGGTGGCGGCGCCCGGGGCGGGGAATCCGCCGGGGGCGGGCAGCGCGGCCCGGTCGACCTTGCCGTTGGGGGTCAGCGGCAGGGCCTCGAGGACCGTCACCACGGCGGGCACCAGGTGGGCGGGGAGCCGGTCGGCGAGGGCGCGGCGCAGGGCGCGGGATTCGGGGGCCGCGCCGGGGGCGGGCACGGCGTAGGCGGCGAGGCGCCGTTCGCCCGGGGTGTCCTCGCGCAGGACGACGGCGGCCTGGGCGACCCCGTCAAGCGCGGTGAGCGCGGCCTCGATCTCACCGGGCTCGATGCGGAACCCGCGGATCTTGACCTGGTCGTCGGCGCGTCCCAGGAAGTCGAGCTGGCCGTCGGGGCGGCGCCGCACCAGGTCGCCGGTGCGGTACATGCGCTCGCCGGGGGCCCCGAACGGGCAGGCGACGAAGCGTTCCGCGGTGAGGGCGCGGCGGCCCAGGTAGCCGCGGGCCAGGCCCGGGCCGGCCGCGTAGAGCTCCCCGACGGCGCCGGGCGCGACGGGCCGCAGGGCCGCGTCCAGGACGTAGGCGCGGGTGTTGCGGATGGGGCGGCCGATGGGCGGGGCCTGGCGGCCGCGCAGCCGGGTGCTCATGGCCACGCAGACGGTCATCTCGGTGGGTCCGTAGCCGTTGTACAGGGGGTGCTCGGCGGACCACAGGGCGACGTCGTCGGGCGGGCAGGCCTCGCCGGCGACGACGAGGGTGGTCCCGGCGGGCAGTCCCCCGGCGGCCCGCAGCGCGGGCAGCGCGGCCGGGGTGAGGGTGAGCTGGGTGATGCCCTGCTCGGCGGCGAGTTCGGCCAGTTCGGGGCCGGGACGCAGCCGGTGGGCGGGCGCGGTGACGAGGGCGGCGCCCGCCGACCAGGCCTGCCAGATGTCGGCGACGGCCGCGTCGAAGCTGGTGGAGGCGAACTGCAGGACGCGCCCGTCGGGGCCGATGCGGAAGCGTTCGGCCTTCGCGGCGCCGGTGTTGGGCACGCCCCGGTGCGGGACCACGACGCCCTTGGGCAGGCCCGTGGAGCCGGAGGTGTAGACGACGTAGGCGGGGTGGTCGGGCAGCAGGGGCGCGGTGCGCTCGGCGTCGGTGAGGGGGCTCTCGTCGTACCCGGACGGATCGAGCTCGTCGAGGTAGACGCGGGGGGTGCCCTCAGGCAGTGAGCGGGCGGTCTCGCGGGTGGTGAGGACGTGGGCGCAGCCGGAGTCGCCGAGCAGGTGGGCGATGCGCTCGCGCGGGTAGTCGAGGTCCACGGGCAGGTAGGCGCCGCCCGCCGTGAGGACGGCGAGGGTGGCGACGGTGAGGTCGACGGAGCGGGGCAGGGCGAGCGCGACGATCCGCTCGGGGCCGGTGCCCAGGCTCACGAGGTGGCGGGCGAGGCGGTTGGCCCGGGCGCCGAGGGCGGCGTAGGAGAGCCGGGTGTCCTCGTGGACGAGGGCGGTGGCGTCGGGGTGGCGCTCGGTGAGGCGGGCGTAGAGCTCGGGCAGGGTGATGCCGGGCAGCTCGGTGGCGGGGCCGTGCCAGTCGGCGCTCTCCTGGCGGAGCTCCTCGTCGGTGAGCAGGTGGAGGCGGCCGGCGTACTGGTCCGGGTCTTCGGCCAGGGCGCGCAGGGCGCGCACCAGGCGGGTGGCGATGCGCTGCGCCTCCTCGGCGCCGAACGCGTCGGGGCGGTGGTCCAGGCGCAGGCGGATCCGGGGGCCGGGCGCGGCGACGAGGGCGAGCGGGTAGTGCGTGCCGTCGGCGCCCTCGGCGGCGGTGACGCGCAGGGCGTCGTCGTGGGCGGCCGCGGGGCGCTCGTCGCGGCGGTAGTTCTGGAAGGCCATGGAGGTGTCGAACAGCGTCCCGTGGCCGGCGGCCCGCTGGATGTCGGCGAGGCCGAGGTGCTGGTGGGCGAGGAGCGCCGACTGCTCGCGCTGGAGCCGGGTGAGGAGGCCGGCCAGGGTGTCGTCGGGGCGGATCCGCAGCCGTACGGGGACGGTGTTCACGAACAGGCCGATCATCCGCTCCACGCCGGGCAGTTCGGCGGGGCGGCCGGACACGGTGGCGCCGAAGACGATGTCGTCGGAGCCGGTGAGCGCGCTGACGACCATTCCCCAGGCGCCCTGTACCAGGGTGTTGAGGGTGAGTCCGAGGGAGCGGGCCCGGTCGGTGAGCGCGGTGCTGAGCCGCTCGTCGAGTTCGCGCTCCACCCGCTGGGGCAGGACGCCGCCGGTGGCGTCGGCGCCCGGGGCGACCAGGGTGGGTCCGGCGAGCCCGGCGAGGGACTCGGCCCAGGCGGCCCGGGCGGCGGGCAGGTCACGGGCGGCGAGCCAGGTGAGGTAGTCCCGGTAGGGGGCGGGCGGGGGCAGCGCGGAGGGGTCCGCGTGGGCCTCGTAGAGGGCGGAGAGCTCGGCGGCGACGAGCGGCCCCGACCAGCCGTCCCACAGCAGGTGGTGGCTGGTGAGCACCAGGTGGTGGCGCTCCTCGCCGGTCCGGGCCAGCAGGAAGCGCACCAGCGGGGGCTTCGCCGGGTCGAAGCGGCGGGCCCGCTCCTCGGCGGCCAGGGCGCGCACGCCCCAGCCGATGTCGCCCGGGCCGGTGTGGCCGCTCGGGTCGGTCAGGTCGGCGTACCGCCAGGGCACGGGCGCGTGGCGGTGGACGAGCTGGACCGCCGTGCCGCCGGCGCGGCGGCGGAAGCCCGCGCGGAGGTTGGGGTGGCGGGTCAGCAGGGCCTGGGCGGCGGCGCGCAGCCGCTCGGGGTCGAGGGGGCCGGCCAGTTCGACCGTGAGCTGGGCGATGTAGGGGTCGGGGGCCGCGGCGGCGCCGGCCGGGGCCGTGGTGTCCGCGTCGAGGAGGGCGTGGAAGAGCAGGCCCTCCTGGAGCGGGGTGAGCGGCCAGACCGCTTCGAGTCGTGACTGCTTCACTGCCATGGAGCCTGTTCCCCGTTTCCGTAGGTCGCGTCGTACGCGTCGGGTGTCTCGTACGCGTCGTGTGTCTCGTCTTCGAAGGCGGCGTCCAGCTCGGCGCTGAGCAGGTCGAGTTCGTCCTGGTGGATGCCGTCGACCAGCGACAGGTCCGAGACCGTGACGACGGCCCGGTCCAGGTCGGCGGCGTGGGCGGCGAGCCCGTGCAGGGCCGCGAACCAGTGCTCGGCCAGTTCCCGTACCGCCGCCTCGTCGAGGAGCCCGCCGGCCCACGTCCAGGTCGCCCGCAGTTCGGGCCCGGCGCCCGTCTCGACGGCGGTCGCGGCCACGTCGAGGGGGTGCAGCAGCGGCAGGTCGGGGTCGGCGGCGGTGCCCGTCGAGAGCTCCGTGTCGACCGTCCAGGCGCCGTCGGCGGCCGCGGCCGGGCCGGCGGTGACCCTGCCGAGGTAGTTGAAGCCGAGCTGGGCGGGGGCCCGGTGGGCGAGGTGCGGCCGGGTCTGCGCGTTGAGGTGGCGCAGCAGGCCGTATCCGATGCCGTGGTCGGGCAGGGCCCGCTGGGCCTCCTTGGCGGCCACCAGGGCCCGCCCGGCGGCGGGTCCGCCCGCGCACAGCTCCGTCCAGCGGATCTCGCCGGCGTCGAGCCGGACCGGGTAGAGGCTGGTGAACCAGCCGACGGTACGGGACAGGTCGGCGCCCGGGACGACGTCCTCACGGCCGTGTCCCTCGACGTCGACGACGACCGGGCCGCCGGGGGCGATGCCGCGGTGGCGGCGCCATTCGCCGACGGCGGCGCCGAGCGCGGCGAGGAGCACGTCGTCGGCGCGGGCGTGGAAGGCGGCCGGGACGGTCGTGAGCACGGCGGTGGTCACGGCGGCGGGCAGCCGCAGGGTCAGCCGGCGTGCGGTGTCCGAGGTGTCGCGGGCCGGGTCCAGCGGGCGGCGGCCCCAGTGCGGGTCGGGGGTGTCGGCCGCGTGGGTCCAGCGCGGCAGTTCGGCGGTGCGCCGGGGCTCGGCCGCGGCCTGCCGCAGGCCGTGCGCCCACTGGCGGAAGGAGGTGGCCACGGGGGCCGGGCGGACCGGGCGGCCCTCGGCGAGTGCCTCCCAGGCCTCCTTGAGGTCGGGCAGCAGGATCCGCCAGGACACGGCGTCCACGGCGAGGTGGTGCACGGTCACGGCGAGCCGGCCGGCCGCGCCGGGCCCGGCGTCGAACCAGACGGCTTCCACCAGCCGGCCCTCCCCGGGCGCGAGGCGCTCACGGGCGGCCGCGACCTCGGCGGCGACGCACGCGCCGAGCCCGTCGCCGGTGAGGCCGGCGGTGTCGACGCGGCGTACGCGGGGGCGGGCGGACCCGGACCCGGGCGCGGGCGGCGGGATGGAGAGCCGCCAGTCGGCGCCGTCGCGGTCCAGACGCAGGCGCAGGGCGTCGTGGTGGGCGACCACCGCGTCCAGGGCCGCGTCGAGCCGGGCCGCGCCGAGGCCGCCGGGGACCTTGAGCAGCACGGTCTGGCTGAAGCGGTCGAAGCCGGCGGGGCGCGCCGCGGGGCCCTGGTGCTCGCGGACCATGTCGACGATCGGGGTGAGCGGCAGCGGTCCGGAGCCGGCGCCGTCGGCGGGAGCGGCGGGCAGGTCGTCGACGGGGCGGGCCGCCCGGGCGAGGGCCTGCGGGGTCTGGTGGCGGAACACGTCGCGCGGGGTGAGGCCGAGTCCGGCCGAGCGGGAGCGGCTGACGAGCTGGATGGCGAGGATGCTGTCCCCGCCGGCCGCGAAGAACCCGTCGTCGGCGCCGACCCGTTCCAGGCCCAGGAGTTCGGCGAACAGCTCGCACAGGACGCGTTCGGCGTCGGTGCGCGGGGCCCGGCCGGCCGCCGCGTCCGAGAGGTCGGGGGCGGGCAGGGCGCGGCGGTCGAGTTTGCCGCTGGTGTTCAGGGGCAGCGCGTCGAGGACGACCACGGCCACGGGGACCATGTAGTCGGGCAGCAGGCCGGCCAGGTGGGTGCGCAGGGCCCGCGGGCCGGCGCCTTCCGCGCCGGTCGCGGGGACCGCGTAGGCGACGAGCCGCTTGTCGCCGGGCCGGTCCTCCCGTATGACGGCCACCGCGTGGGCGACGGACGGGTGCGCGGCGAGCACGGCCTCGATCTCGCCGAGTTCGATGCGGAACCCGCGGACCTTGACCTGGTCGTCGGCGCGGCCGGTGTACTCGATGTCGCCGTCGGCCCGCCAGCGGGCCAGGTCGCCGGTGCGGTACATCCGCTCGCCGGGCGACCCGAACGGGCAGGCGGTGAACCGTTCGGCGGTCAGCCCGGCCCGGCGGTGGTAGCCGCGGGCGAGCTGGGGTCCGGCGAGGTAGAGCTCGCCGACGGTGCCGACGGGGGCGGGCCGCAGCCGGTCGTCGAGGACGTAGGCGCGGGTGTTGCCGAGCGGGCTGCCGATGGCGGGGGCGCTGTCGGCGGTCATGGGCCGGGCGATGGCGTCGATGGTGTACTCGGTCGGCCCGTAGAAGTTGTAGGCGGTGGTGCCGGGCGCGGAGGCGAGGCGCTGCCACAGGGCGTCCGCGGTCGCCTCGCCGCCGATGAACAGCACGGCGGGGGCGGGCCCTTCGAACAGGCCCGCCTGGACGAGCTGTTCGGTGAAGGACGGCGTGATGTCGAGGAAGTCGATGCCCTCGGCCCCGATGTGGGCGACGAGCGCGGCGGGGTCGCGGCGCAGGTCGTCGTCGACGAGGTGCAGTTCGTGGCCGTCCAGCATCCAGAGGAAGCCGCACCAGGAGGTGTCGAAGGACAGCGAGGCGGTGAGCGCGACGCGCAGCCGGCGCCCGCCAGCCCGCTCGGTCTCGGGGCCGATGAAGTCGTGGCGGTAGGTGTGGAAGAGGTTGACGACGTTGGCGTGCGGGATCACCACGCCCTTGGGGAGTCCGGTGGATCCGGAGGTGTGGATCAGGTAGGCGGGATGGCCCGGCAGCAGCGGCGCCGTGCGGTCGGCGTCGGTCACCGGGCGGGTGGTGTCGGCGTCGTCGGGGGCGGCGGTGAGGGCGTCGCGTACGTCGTCCTCGGTGAGGGTGTGCACGGGTGCGACGTCGTCGAGCATCGCGGCCCGGCGGGCGGCCGGCAGGGAGGTGTCCACGGGCAGGTAGGCGGCGCCGGTCTTGAGGACCGCCCAGACGGCGACGGCGGTCTCGGCGGTGCGGGGCAGGGCGAGCGCCACCACCCGTTCGGGACCGGCGCCCACGGCGATCAGCCGGCGGGCCAGCCGGTTGGCGGCGCGGTCCAGCTCGGCGTAGCTCAGGCGGGTGCCGGCGCAGACGACGGCGGTCGCGTCGGGTGTCCGGGCCACGGCCTGGTCGAGCAGGTCGGGGAGGGTGGCGGGCGGTACCTCGCGGACGGCGCCCTGCCAGCGGACGAGGACGTCGGCGCGCTCCTCGGGGCCGGTGACGTCCAGGCCGGAGAGGGGGGTGCGGGGGTCGGCGGCGACGGCGTGCAGGAGCCGGCCGAAGCGGTCGGCGATGGTCGCGGCGGTGGTGTGGTCGAACAGGTCGAGGGAGTAGTCGAGGCAGCAGAACACCCCGGCGGGGCGGCCGTCGCCGTCGTGGCGTTCGCGCACGTTCAGGCCGAGGTCGAACTTGGCGAGCGCGGCCTGGATGCGGACCGGCTCCCATCGCAGGCCGGGCAGGGACACCTCGGACTCGACGGTGTTCTGGAAGGCCAGCATCACCTGGAAGAGGGGGTGGCGGGCGAGCGAGCGGACCGGGTTGAGGATCTCCACTAGCCGTTCGAAGGGCAGGTCCTGGTGGGCGTAGGCGGCGAGGTCGCTCTCGCGCACCCGGGCGAGGAGTTCCTCGAACGAGGGGTCGCCGGAGGTGTCGGTGCGCAGCACGGGCGTGTTGACGAAGAACCCGACCAGTCGTTCGAGGAGTTCGTCGGCGCGGCCCGCGACGGGGGCGCCGATGGGGATGTCGGTGCCCGCGCCGAGGCGGGTGAGGAGGGCGGCGAGGGCGGCCTGGACGACCATGAAGAAGCTGGCGCCGGACCGTCGGGCGAGCTCCCGCAGGGTGGCGTGCAGCTCCGGGTCGAGTTCGAAGTCGAGCTTGCCGCCCCGGTTGGTCGGCTCCACGGGCCGCGGCCGGTCGGTGGGCAGGGTCAGCTCGCCGGGCAGGCCGGCGAGGCGCCGCTTCCAGTAGGCGGCCTGACGGCTGATGGGGCTGTCGGGGTCGTCCTCGCTGCCGAGGAGTTCGCGCTGCCAGAGCGTGTAGTCGGCGTACTGGACGGGCAGCGGCTCCCAGTCGGGGGCCCGGCCGTCGCGGCGGGCCGTGTAGGCGGCGGCGAGTTCGGCGGCGAAGGGGGCCATGGACCAGCCGTCGCCCGCGATGTGGTGCCACACCAGCAGCAGGACGTGCTCTTCGGGGCCGAGGACGAACAGGTGGGCGCGCAGCGGCGGCTCGGTGGCCAGGTCGATGCCGTGGGCGGCGGCCTCGATGAGCAGCCCGGGCAGGTCGGCCTCGGTGGCGGGCGCGGGGTGCAGGCGCGGGCGGGCCGCTTCGGGGGCGAGGATCCGCTGGTAGGGGCGGCCGTCCGCCTCCGGGAAGACGGTGCGCAGGGATTCGTGGCGGGTGACGACGTCGCCGAGGGCGGCGGTGAGCGCGTCGGTGTCGAGGCGGCCGGTGAGGCGGACCGCGGCGGGCATGTTGTACGTCGCCGAGGGCCCCTCCAGCCGGTACATGAACCACAGGCGGCGCTGGGCGAAGGAGAGCGGCAGGGCCTCGGGGCGCCGGTAGGGCGCGAGGACGGGGCGCGAGCTGCGGGCCTCGTCGATGCGGTGGGCCAGCCGGGCGGGGGTGGGGGCGTCGTAGAGGGCGCGGATGTCGAGGTCGACGCCGAAGAGGGAACGGATCCGGTTGACGGCGCGGGTGGCCAGGAGGGAGTGGCCGCCGAGCTCGAAGAAGTCGTCGTCGATCCCGATCCCGGTGCCGGTGCCGGTGCCGGTGGGAGTGGCCGGGCGGTGCTCCGCCGGGCGGCCGAGGAGTTCGGCGAACAGGCCGCACAGGATCTCCTCCCGGGCGTCGCGCGGAGCGCGGCCCGCCGGGGTCCCGGGGCCGGCAGCGCCGCCCGGCACGGGCAGGGCGGCACGGTCGAGCTTGCCTCCGGGGGTGAGCGGCAGGGCGTCCAGGAGGGTGACGGACGCGGGGACCATGTAGGCGGGCAGCAGACCGGCGACGAAGGCGCGCAGCTCGGCGGCGGACACCGCGTCGGCGGAGGCGGGGACGGAGGCGGGGACGGAGGCGGAGGCGGGGACGGGGACGGAGGCGGAGGCGGAGGCGGGGACGGCGTAGGCCAGGAGGCGGTCGTCGGCGGCTATGACGGCGGCGCGGGCCACGGCGGGGTGGGTGCGCAGCGCGGCGGCCACCTCCGCGGGCTCGACGCGGAACCCGCGGACCTTGACCTGGTCGTCGGTCCGGCCGAGGTGGTCGAGGGAGCCGTCGGCCCGCCACCGGGCCCGGTCGCCGGTGCGGTACATGCGCTCGCCGGGGGCCCCGAACGGGCAGGCGACGAAGCGTTCCGCGGTGTGTCCGGGGCGGCCCAGGTAGCCGCGGGCCAGGCCCGGGCCCGCGAGGTGGAGCTCCCCCTCGACGCCGGGCGGCACGGGGCGCAGCGCGGCGTCGAGGACGTACGCGCGGGTGGCGGCGACCGGGGTGCCGATGGGGACCTCGGCGGACCGGCCGTCGTCCCACCAGGCGGTGGCGTACACGGTCGCCTCGGTCGGCCCGTACGCGTTGACGATCCGCGCGCCGGGGGCGGCCTGCCGCAGCCGGGCGAGGAGTTCGGGCGGGAAGGCCTCGCCCGCGACGGCGAGGACACCGATGTCGAGGGTGCGGGAGCCGTCCTCGCCGAGGACGGCGTCCAGCGCGGAGGGGACGGCGCACAGCAGGCTGGCGGCGGGCCCCGGCCGGCCGGCGAAGGCCAGCAGGTCGGCGGCGATCTCGATCCGGCCGCCGGCGAGCAGCGGCAGGACGGTGTCGAAGACGGACACGTCGAAGCCGATGTGGGTGGTCGCGGCCGTCCGGGCGAAGGCCTCGGCGCCGAGCGCGTGCCGGGCCCAGGCGGCGAGGGCGGCGACTCCCTCGTGGGCGACGAGCACGCCCTTGGGACGGCCGGTGGACCCGGAGGTGAAGATCGCGTACGCGGGGTGGCCGGGCAGCAGCGGCGCGGTGCGGTCGGCGTCGGTGAGGGGCGCCGCGGAACGCGCGGGCAGCGAGGGGTCGTCGGGGTCCAGCCGGGGCAGGTCCGCGGGCAGGTTGCGGGCGGCGTCGGCGGTGGTGACCGCGCACACGGGGCGGGCGTCCGCGCAGACGGCGGCGATCCGGGCCGCCGGCTGGGCGGGGTCGAGGGGGAGGTAGCCGGCGCCGGTCTTCAGGATCGCCCACAGGGCGGTGAGCAGCTCGGCGGAGCGCGGCAGGGCGAGGGCGACGAGCCGCTCCGGTCCGGCGCCGTGCGCGACGAGCAGCCGGGCGAGGCGGTTGGCGGCCCCGTCGAGTTCCCGGTAGGTCAGGCGCTGTCCGCCGTGGACGACGGCGACGGCGTCCGGGGTACGGGCCGCCTGCTCCTCGAAGAGCCGTACGAGGGTGGGGGCGGGTGCGGCCGTCCCGGCGGACGGGCGGGCGAGGAGCCGCTCGCGTTCGCCGGGCAGCAGGACGTCGAGGGCGGCGAGCGGGCGGTCCGGGTACGAGCTGAGCTGCTCGAGTACGTGGGCCAGCCGGGCGGCGGTGTGGCCGTCGGCGTCGCCACGGCCGTGGACGCGCAGGGCCGGGGCCGGCCCGTCGCAGACGGCGATGGTCAGCGGGAAGTGGCTGCCCTCCTCGTGTCCGACGGCGCTCACGTGCAGCGGACCGGGCCGGGCGACGGTGGCGTCGAGGGCGCGGCGGTAACCCTCGTCGACGACGAGCGTGTCGAACAGGGGTCCCGGTCCGGCGACCCCGCGGATGGCGGCGAGCCCGGGGCCGCGATGGGCGGCGGTGCGCTCGCGGTGCGCACGCAGCCGGTCGAGGAGGCCGGCGGCGGTGAGGCCGTCGTCCAGGCGGACGCGTACGGGCACGGTGGTGACGTACGAGCCGACGGGCGCGGGGGCGGCATCGGCAGCGGCGCCGGTGGCGGGCGCGTGGCCGGGCTCGGCGATGCCGAAGACCACGTCGTCGCGGCCCGTGAGGCGGGCCAGCAGCACGCCCCAGGCGGCCTGGACGAGCAGCGGGAGCCCGTCCCGGCCCGGGGGCAGGGCCAGTTCGGTGGTCAGGTCCGGGGCGGCCGGGCGGGGGTTCTCGCCGGGGAAGAGCAGGGTGGGCCCGGTGAGACCGGCCAGCTCCGCGCGCCAGGCCTCCAGGGCCGCGTCCGGGTCCGCGGGGCCCGGGGCGGGCCGGACGGGGGCGGCGGGGGCGAGGGGGGCGTCCGGGTCGGCGTACAGGGCGAGGAGGTCGCCGAGCAGCACCGGGGTGGACCAGCCGTCGGCGAGGATCTGGTGGTAGGTGAGGGCCAGGCGGTGGCGGTCCTCGCGGCCGGGGCCGCCGGCCTCCCGGACGAGGAGGAAGCGGAGCAGCGGCGGGCGGGCCAGGTCGAAGGGCCGCGCCCGCTCGGCCGCGAGCAGCGCCCCGGCGGTCGCGGCGCCCGTCCCGGCCGGGGTCTCGGTCCAGTCGAGCGGTATCTCGCGGTGCCGGGTCTGGGCGAGGTGCCCGCCGGTTCCGGGGGCGAACGCCGCGCGCAGGGCGGGGTGCCGGGCGAGCAGGGCGCCGGCGGCGACGCGCAGCCGGGCCGGGTCGACGGGTCCGTCGAGCGTGAGGATGAGCTGGGCGGTGTAGTCCTCGGCGTGGAAGGCGAGGCCCTCCTGGACGGGGGTGAGCGCCACGGCGGCCGCGTCCTCGTCCGCCGGTCCGTCCGGTGCCGTGGGAGCGGAGAGCCGTACGGCGAGGGCGGCGGCGGTCGGGGACTCGAAGACGGCGCGGACCCGCAGTTCGGTGCCCAGTTCGGCGCGGATGCGGCTGACCAGGCGGATCGCGAGGAGGGAATTGCCGCCGAGGGCGAAGAAGTTCGTGTCGGGGCCGGCCGCCCCGTCGGTGCCGAGCACTTCGGCGAAGATCCGGCACAGGTCGGCTTCGAGGGCTGTGGCGGGGGCGCGGCCGGCGGGCGCGGTGTCCGGCGCGCTCGGGTCCGGCCGGTCCGTCTCCGGCTCCGGCTCCGGCTCCGGCCGCTTCCGCGGCTCCGGTTCCCGTACGAGGACGCCGTGGCGGGTCCGGTGGGCGCGGACGCCGGTGCCGCGCAGGGCGCCGCCCGGTCCGTCGGCCGTCCACAGCTCGCCGGTGACCCCTGGCGGGACCGGGCGGCCCTCGGCGTCGAGGATCCGCTCGGGCGCGTCCAGCAGGGCCTGGAGCTCGTCCGAGGAGAGCATCCCGGCCGTGCCGACGGGCGTGTCGGGGTGGCGGGCCAGGGCGTCGAGCAGCCGCTGGAAGCGTTCGGCCAGAGCCTGCGCGGTCTCGGGGTCGAAGAGGTCGGCGGCGTATTCGAGGGATCCGGCGAGCCCGGCGGGGGCGCCGTCGGGGCCGTGGTGCTCGGTGACGGTCAGGGCCAGGTCGAACTTGGCGATGCGGGCGGCCGCCCGGTGGGGTGCGACCGCCAGACCCTCGAGCGCCGGGCGGGCCGCGGCGGTGTTCTGGAGGGTGAGCATGACCTGGAAGAGGGGGTGCCGGGCGAGGGAGCGGACCGGGTTGAGGACGTCCACGAGCCGTTCGAACGGCACGTCCTGGTGGGCGAACGCGGCCAGGTCGAACTCCCGGACGCGGCCGAGGAGTTCGCGGAAGGTCGGGGCGCCGGACAGGTCGGTGCGCAGCACCAGGGCGTTCACGAAGAAGCCGACGAGCTGATCGAGCTCCTCGTCGGAGCGCCCGGCCACGGGAGTGCCGAGGGGGATGTCGGTGCCGGCGCCGTGACGGTGCAGGAGGGTGGCGAGAGCGGCCTGGACGGCCATGAACAGGCTGGTCCCGGTCTCCCCCGCGAGGGCCAGCAGCCGCGCGTGCAGACCGGCGTCGAGGTCGAAGCGCACCGCCGAACCGACATGACTGGCCCGCGCCGGACGCGGCCGGTCGACGGGCAGCCGGATCTCCTCCGGCAGGCCCTCCAGGGCCTTGCTCCAGTGGGCCAGCTGGCGGGCCGCCAGGCTGTCGGGGTCGGTTTCGTCGCCGAGGAGTTCGTGCTGCCAGAGGGTGTAGTCGGCGTACTGGACGGGGAGCGGCGACCAGGCCGGGGCGGTGCCGGTGCGGCGGGCCGCATACGCCTGGGCCAGGTCGCGGGCCAGTGGCTCCAGGGACCAGCCGTCGCCCGCGATGTGGTGGAGCACCACCACCAGGACGTGCTCGGTGTCCGACACCCGGAACAGGCGGGCGCGGACGGGCAGGTCGGTGGACAGGTCGAAGGGCAGGCGGGAGAACTCCGCCACGGCTTCGTCCAGCGCCGTCTCGTCGGCGGCCTCCGTCACCGCGACCGGCACGGCGCCCTCGGGCAGGATCCGCTGGAGCGGGACGCCGTCCCGCTCCGGGAACACCGTGCGCAGCGACTCGTGCCGGGCCACGACGTCGTCCACCGCACCCGTGAGGGCGGCGGTGTCCAGGTCGCCCGACAACCGCAGCGCCAGGGGGATGTTGTACGTCGCGGAGGGGCCCTCGAGCCGGTGCAGGACCCACAGGCTCTGCTGGGCGTACGAGAGCGGGATCCGGGCGGGCCGGACCGCACGGGTGGGCGCGGGGCGGGCGGGGCCGCCCGAGGCGAGCCGGTCGGCGAGGCCGGCGACGGTCGGGGTGTCGAACAGGGCCCGGACCGGCAGTTCGACGCCGAACCGGGTCCGGATCCGGCTGAGCACGCGCAGGGCGAGCAGCGAATGGCCGCCGAGCGCGAAGAAGTCGTCGTCGATGCCGACGCGGTCGACGCCGAGCAGCTCCGCGAAGACGGCGCACAGCTCCTCGTCGCGGCCGTCGCGCGGGCCCCGTGCGGGGGCGGTGGCGGCTTCGGGGTCCGCGGCCGGGGCGGGCAGGGCCCGTACGTCCAGCTTGCCGTTACCCGTCAGCGGCAGCCGCTCCAGCACCACCACCGACGAGGGCACCATGTACGACGGCAACTCCACCGCCGCATACGCCCGCACCACAGCCGGATCAACACCATCACCCACCACATACGCGACCAGCCGCGCATCACCCGCCACGTCCTCACGGACCACGGCCACCGCACGCCGCACCCCCGCAAGCCGCTCCAGCACCGCAGCGACCTCACCCGGCTCGACACGGAAACCACGCAACTGCACCTGGTCATCCGCACGACCCACAAAATCCAGACACCCATCCGCACGCATCCGCACCAGATCACCCGTCCGGTACATCAACCCACCCGGACCACCGAACGGACACGCCACGAACCGCGAAGCCGTCAACCCCGCCCGACCCAGATACCCACGCGCCAACTGCTCACCAGCCACATACAACTCACCCACCACACCCGGCGGCACCAGACCCAACCGCCCGTCCAGCACGTGAGCGCGCGTGTTCCAGACGGGCCGGCCGATGGTGACCGGGCCGGGCGGCAGGGCCTGTCCCGGCTCTACGCGCGCGGCGATGCAGCCGACGGTGGTCTCGGTGGGTCCGTACTCGTTGACGACGGCCGCGCCGGGGTGGCGGGTGCGCCACGGGGCGAGGGCTTCGGCGGTGAGCTGTTCGCCGCCGAGGACGAGTTCGGTGGGCAGGCCGGGGGTCAGCAGGGGCGGGAGGGCGTCGAGGAGGGCGAGGTGGCTGGGCGTGGCCTTGAGGAAGGTCGCGCTGCCGGGCTCGGTCGTGTCCAGGGCTCGGGTGACCACCCGGCCGCCGGCGAGGAGCGGGCCGAAGAGGGCGGTGACGGTGAGGTCGAAGGTGACGGGCGAGTGTGCGGGCGCGGCGCCGGACAGGGCCGGGTAGGCGTGGCGGGCCCAGCGCAGGTAGGCGCAGAGGGCCCGGTGTTCGACGGCGACGAGCTTGGGCCGGCCCGTGGAGCCGGAGGTGGCGATGGCGTACGAGGGGTGCCGGGGCAGCAGCCGCGGGACGCTCCCGGGCCGGGCCGCGCCGGCGGGCGCGGTCTCCGGCGCGGTGTCCGGCGCGGTGTCCGGCGCGGTGTCCGGCTCGGCGGCGAAGGCCGCCGTGGGGGGAGCCAGGACCCTCACCCCGGCCGGGAGAGCCGCGGAGCCGTCCGTCACGGCCAGGGTCGCGCCCGCCTCGTCGAGCAGGGCGGCGGTCCGCGCGGCCGGGTGGCCGGGGGGCAGCGGGAGGTAGGCGGCGCCGGACGTGAGGATGCCGAGGAGGGTGACCAGGAGGTCCGGGGAGGGCGCCAGGGCCACGGCGACGAAGGTCTCGGGGCGGGCGCCGTGCGCGGTGAGGAGGCGGGCGAACCGGTCGGCCCGGGCGCTCAGTTCGCGGTAGGTGAGGGTGGTGTCACCGTCCTCCACGGCCACCGCGTCCGGGGTGCGGGAGACCTGCTCGGCGAAGAGCTCGGGCAGGGTCGCCTGCGGCAGCGGGTGCGCGGAGTCGTCGCGGTCGGGCAGGACGCGGGCGCGGTCGGCGGGGCTCAGCAGGTCCAGGTCGGCCACCGGCAGGTCCGGGTGGGCGGCGGCCTCGCGCAGGAGCCGGACGAAGCGGTCGGCGAGTGCGGTGGCGGTCGCGGGGTCGAACCGGTCCAGGGCGTAACCGAGCAGGCAGGAGGCGCCGCCCTCGGCGAGGGCGGTGACGGTCAGGGTGAGGTCGGTCTTCGCGGCGTCGACGGCGACCGGCAGGGCGGTGGCGGACAGGCCGGGCAGGTCGAGGCGGGGGGCGGCGGTGTTCTGGAGGGTGAGCAGGACCTGGAAGAGCGGGTGGCGGTCGGCCGAGCGGACGGGGGCCAGTTCCTCCACGAGGCGCTCGAACGGCAGGTCCTCGTGCGCGTAGGCGGCCAGGACCGTTTCGCGGACGCGGGCGAGGAGTTCGCGGAAGGTGGGGGCTCCGGACAGGTCCGTGCGCAGCACCAGGGTGTTGACGAAGCATCCGACGAGGTCCTGGAGGTCCTCCTCGGGGCGGCCGGCGACGGGTGATCCGAGGGGGATGTCGGTCCCGGCGCCGTGGCGGTGCAGGAGGGTGGCGAGGGCCGCGTGCAGGACCATGAAGAGGCTGGCGTTCTCGCGGTGGGCCAGGGCGGTCAGGGCCGTGTGGAGGCCGGCGTCGAG
Organism: Streptomyces sp. NBC_00091; assembly: GCF_026343185.1. GTDB lineage: Bacteria > Actinomycetota > Actinomycetes > Streptomycetales > Streptomycetaceae > Streptomyces. The sequence continues at coordinate 105,985 of NZ_JAPEMA010000003.1, forward strand.
GTCGAAGCGGACGGTCGCACCGGCCTGGGTGGCGCGGGCCGGGCGGGGCCGGTCGGCGGGGAGCCGCACCTCCTCCGGCAGGCCCTCCAGGACCTTGCTCCAGTGGGCCAGCTGGCGGGCCGCCAGGCTGTCGGGGTCGGCTTCGTCGCCGAGGAGTTCGTGCTGCCAGAGGGTGTAGTCGGCGTACTGGACGGGGAGCGGCGACCAGGCCGGGGCGGTGCCGGTGCGGCGGGCCGCATACGCCTGGGCCAGGTCACGGGCCAGTGGCTCCAGGGACCAGCCGTCGCCCGCGATGTGGTGGAGCACCACCACCAGGACGTGCTCGGTGTCCGACACCCGGAACAGGCGGGCGCGGACGGGCAGGTCGGCGGACAGGTCGAAGGGCAGGCGGGAGAACTCCGCCACCGCCCCGTCCAGCGCCGTCTCATCGGCGGCCTCCGTCACCGCGACCGGCACGGCGCCCTCGGGCAGGATCCGCTGGAACGGAACACCGTCCCGCTCCGGGAACACCGTGCGCAGCGACTCGTGCCGGGCCACCACATCACCCACCGCACCCGTCAGCGCGGCGGTATCCAGGTCGCCGGTCAGCCGCAGCGCCAGGGGGATGTGGTAGGCCGGGGAGTGATCGCCGAGGCGGTGGGCGAGCCACAGGCGGCGCTGGGCGAAGGACAGCGGGATCACGGGGTCTCCTCCGGACGGGGGCGCGGCCGGGGGCGCAGGGTGGGCCGGGCAGGGACGGTGGTGGCCGGTGTCCCGGCCTGCGGACGGGCGAGGCGTTCCAGCAGGGCGCGCACCGTGGGCGCCTCGAAGAGGTCGGGGACGGCCGGCCGGCGGCCGGGCCGGGTACGCAGCCGGTTGACCAGCCGCACCGCGAGGACGGAGTGGCCGCCGAGGTCGAAGAAGCTGTCGTCGACGCCGACCCGCTCCACGCCGAGGATCTCGGCGAACAGCGCGCACAGTTCCGCTTCCTCGGCAGTGGCGGGGGCGGCGGCGGGTGCCGTGTCCGCGGCCGGGGCGGGCAGGGCCCGTACGTCCAGCTTGCCGTTACCCGTCAGCGGCAGCCGCTCCAGCACCACCACCGACGAGGGCACCATGTACGACGGCAACTCCACCGCCGCATACGCCCGCACCACAGCCGGATCAACACCATCACCCACCACATACGCGACCAGCCGCGCATCACCCGCCACGTCCTCACGGACCACGGCCACCGCACGCCGCACCCCCGCAAGCCGCTCCAGCACCGCAGCGACCTCACCCGGCTCAACACGGAAACCACGCAACTGCACCTGGTCATCCGCACGACCCACAAAATCCAGACACCCATCCGCACGCATCCGCACCAGATCACCCGTCCGGTACATCAACCCACCCGGACCACCGAACGGACACGCCACGAACCGCGAAGCCGTCAACCCCGCCCGACCCAGATACCCACGCGCCAACTGCTCACCAGCCACATACAACTCACCCACCACACCCGGCGGCACCAGACCCAACCGCCCGTCCAGCACGTAGGGCCGGACCCCGGGGAGGGTGGTGCCGACAGGGCTGCCGAGGGCGGGGCCGCCGTGGGCGTCGGCGGGGGTGAGCACCCGGTGGGTGAGGTGGACGGTGGTCTCGGTGATCCCGTACATGTTGACCAGCTCGGGGCTCCGGCCCCGGTCCTGCCGGCGTTCGAACCAGTCGGCGAGGCGGGCCGGCTCGAGGGCCTCGCCGCCGAACACGACGTAGCGCAGGGCGAGTTCGGGGCCTGCCGGCCCGGCGGCGGCGTCGGCGGCGTCGAGCTGGTGGAAGGCGGACGGGGTCTGGCTGAGCACGGTGACGCCTTCTCGGGCGAGCAGCGCACGGAACTCGTCGGGGTCGCGGGAGGTCGCGTACGGGACGACGACGAGCCGTCCGCCGTGCAGGAGCGCTCCCCACAGTTCCCAGACGGAGAAGTCGAAGGACGCGGAGTGGAAGAGGGTCCAGACGTCGTCTCCGGTGATGGTGAGGTGCCGGCGGGCGGCGTCCATCAGGCGCAGGACGTTGCGGTGGGGGACGACGACTCCCTTGGGCCGGCCCGTGGAGCCGGAGGTGTGGATGACGTACGCGGGGTGCTCGGGCCGCAGCGGTACCGTGCGGTCGGCGTCGGTGACCGGCGCGGCCGGCGCATCGGCGCCGTCGGCCCCCTCGGTGGCGACGGAGAGGACGGGGATACCGTCGGGCAGCGGACCGGTGCCGTCAGCGGTGACCACGGCGACCGGCCGGACGTCGGCGAGCATCGCGGCGATCCGGCCGGCCGGCTGGGCGGGGTCGACGGGGACGTAGGCGGCGCCGGAGACGAGGACGCCCAGGAGGGCGGTGACCAGGTCCGTGCCGCGCGGCAGCAGGACGGCGACGTACCGCTCGGGGCCGGCGCCGTGGGCGATCAGACGCCGGGCGAGGCGGTTGGCGCGCGCGGCCAGCCCGGCGTACGTGAGGGTGGTGCCGGCGTGGGTGACGGCGGGTGCGTCGGGGGTGCGGGCCGCCCGGTCGAGGAAGGCGTCGGCCAGGTTGCCGGTCGGCGGGAGGGCGGGCGCGCGGTCCGGGAGCAGCAGCCGCCGCTCGTGCGGGGGCAGCGGGTCGAGGCCCGCGAGCGGGGCGTCGGGCCGGTCGACGGCGGCGCGCAGCAGGTGGCCGAAGCGGTCGGCGAGGGCCTGCGCGGTCTCGTGGTCGAACAGGTCGACGGCGTAGCCGAGGGTGGCGTCGATGCCGGCCGGAGTACCGTCGGCGGCCGTTCGGTCGGTCAGCGTCAGCTGGAGGTCGAACTTGGCCGTGGTGACGGCCGTCGGCTCGACGCGGGCGGCCAGGCCGGGCATCGGCGGACGGGCACCGGCGGTCTCGTCCTGGAAGGCGAGCATGACCTGGAAGAGGGGGTGCCGGGCGAGGGAGCGGACCGGGTTGAGGACGTCGACGAGCCGTTCGAACGGCACGTCCTGGTGGGCGAAGGCGGCCAGGTCGGTGTCCTTCACCCGGGCGAGGAGTTCGCGGAAGGTCGGGGCGCCGGACAGGTCGGTGCGCAGCACCAGGGTGTTGACGAAGAACCCGGCGAGGTCCTCGACGGCGGCGTCCCCGCGTCCCGCGACGACGGTGCCGAGGGGGATGTCGGTGCCGGCGCCGTGACGGTGCAGGAGGGTGGCGAGAGCGGCCTGGACGGCCATGAACAGGCTCGTCCCGGTCTCCCCCGCGAGGGCCAGCAGCCGCGCGTGCAGACCGGCGTCCAGCCCGAACCGCACCGCCGAACCGACATGACTGGCCCGCGCCGGACGCGGCCGGTCGGCGGGGAGCCGCACCTCCTCCGGCAGGCCCTCCAGGGCCTTGCTCCAGTGGGCCAGCTGACGGGCCGCCAGACTGCCGGGATCGGCCTCCTCGCCCAGCAGCTCACGCTGCCACAGCGCGTAATCGGCGTACTGGACGGGGAGCGGCGACCAAGCCGGAGCGGTACCGGTGCGGCGGGCCGCATACGCCTGCGCCAGGTCACGGGCCAGCGGCTCCAGGGACCAGCCGTCACCGACGATGTGGTGCAACACGACCACCAGGACGTGCTCGGTGTCCGAGAGGCGGAACAGCCGGGCGCGGAGGGGCAGTTCGGCGGACAGGTCGAAGGGCAGACGGCAGAACTCCGCCACCGCCCCGTCCAGCGCCGTCTCGTCGGCGGCCTCCGTCACCGCGACCGGCACGACAGCCTCGGGCAGGATCCGCTGGAACGGGACGCCGTCCCGCTCCGGGAACACCGTGCGCAGCGCCTCGTGCCGGGCCACCACATCACCCACCGCACCCGTCAGCGCGGCGGTGTCCAGGTCGCCCGACAACCGCAGCGCCAGCGGGATGTTGTACGTCGCGGACCCGGGGTCCACCCGGTTGAGCAGCCACAGGCGGCGCTGGGCGTACGAGAGCGGCACCCGGGCGGGGCGGACGGCGGGCGTCAGCGCGGGGCGGCCCTCGGCGGGCTCGGGCAGGCGCGCCGCGAGGGCGGCGGGAGTGGGGGTCTCGAAGACGTCGCGGAGTTCGAGTTCGGCGCCGGTACGGGCGCGGACCCGGTTGACGAGGCGGACGGCGAGGAGGGAGTGGCCGCCGAGCGCGAAGAACCCGTCGTCGGGGCCCACCTCGTCGGCGCCGAGGAGTTCGGCGAACAGTTCGCGCAGCAGCAGTACCCGGCGGGCCGTGGCGGGCGTGGCGGCGCCGGCCGGGGTCCGCGCGGGGGTGGTCGGGAGGGACCCGGGCACGGTCGTCGCGGCCGTCGCGGCCGTCGCGGCCGTCGCCGGGGCGGACGGCAGGGGGTGGGCCGACAGCGGGAGGTCCGGGGCGCCGGCGAGGCCGGTGAGGAGCTCGGTGAAGGCGTCGGCGAGGGAGCGGGCCGTGGCCGGGTCGAAGAGGTCGCGGGCGTATTCGAGGGTGCAGGCGAATCCGCCGGACCGGGTCTCCACGTCGAGCTTGAGGTCGAACTTGGCCGTGCCGGTGGCCAGCGGGAGCGGCTCGACCGTCAGTGCGTCCAGCTGCGGCACGGCCCGTCCGTCGCCGTCCTTCAGGGAGAGCATGACCTGGAAGAGGGGGTGCCGGGCGAGGGAGCGGTGCGGGGCCAGCGCGTCGACGAGCCGCTCGAACGGCACGTCCTGGTGGGCGAAGGCGGCCAGGTCGGTCTCCTTCACCCGGGCGAGGAGCGCGCGGTACGAGGGGTCGCCGCCGGTGTCGGTGCGCAGCACCAGCGTGTTGACGAACAGGCCGACGATGTCGTGGGCGGCCTGGTCGGTGCGGCCGGCGACCGGGGAGCCCAGCGGGATGTCGGTGCCCGCGCCGAGCCGGGTCAGCAGCGCGGCGAAGGCCGCCTGGACGGCCATGAAGGTGCTGGCGCCCTCGGCGCGCGCGGCCCGTTCGAGGGCGCGGCGGACCTCGCCGGGGACGGTGAAGGCGTGGTGGCCGCCGCGGAAGGTGGGCCGGGCGGGCCGGGGCCGGTCGACGGGCAGGGGCAGCTGGTCGGGCAGGCCGGCCAGGGTGCGGGTCCAGTGGGCGAGCTGGCGGCCGGCGCGGCTGTCCGGGTCGGACTCGTCGCCGAGGAGTGCGCGCTGCCACAGGGTGTGGTCCGCGTACTGGACCGGGAGCGGCGACCAGGCGGGGGCGGCGCCGGCGCGGCGGGCGGCGTAGGCGGTGACCAGGTCGCGGGCCAGGGGTTCGAGGGACCACCCGTCGCCCGCGATGTGGTGGAGCAGGACCAGCAGCACGTGTTCGCGCTCGCCGAGGCGGAACAGGCGGGCGCGCACGGGGAGTTCGCGGTCGAGGTCGAAGCCCTCACGGACGGCGGCGGTCAGTGCCGCGGGCAGCCGGTCGGCGGTGACGGGGACGGCGGGCAGGCCGGGGCGGGAGCGGCCGGGGTCCTGGACGCTCTGGAAGGGCTCTCCGTCGTGGTCGGGGAACAGGGTGCGCAGGCTCTCGTGGCGTGCCGTGACGTCGCCGAGCGCGGCGTGCAGCGCGGCGGCGTCGAGGTCGCCGGTGAGGCGCAGCGCGAAGGGGAGGTTGTAGGTGGCGGTGCGGCCTTCCAGCCGGTGCAGGAACCACAGGCGCTGCTGGGCGTAGGACAGCGGCAGCCTGGCGGGGCGGGCGGCGGGCAGGAGCGGCGGGCGGGCCGTCGGCGCGGCGGCGCCCGCCACGGGTCCGCCGGCCGGTCCGCCGGCCGGGTCGTGCGGGCGGCCGGCCGCGCCGGCCAGGAGCGTGGCCAGGGCGGCCGGTGTGGGCGCGTCGAACAGGGCCCGGAGTTCGACCTCGGCTCCGGTACGGGCCCGCAGCGCGTTCACCACGCGCAGGGCGAGCAGGGAGTGGCCCCCCAGGTCGAAGAAGTTGTCCTCGGCGCCGATCGCGTCGCGGCCGAGGACCTCGGCGAACACCGCGCAGACGGTCCGCTCGGCCTCGGTGGCCGGGGCCCGGCCGGCGGTGCGGCGGGCCGGGTCCGGCGCGGGCAGCGCGGCCCGGTCGAGTTTGCCGTTGGGGCCGAGCGGCAGCGCGTCCAGCACCACGAAGGCGGCGGGCACCATGTAGTCGGGCAGCAGCGCGGCCAGGTGCCGGCGCAGTGCGGCGGGCTCCGGGGCCGCCGTGCCGGGCGCGGGCACGGCGTACGCGGTGAGCCGGGCGTCCCCGGTGGCGTCGTCGGCGCGCAGCAGTACGGCCGCCCGTGCGACGGCGGGGTGGCGGACCAGCGCGGCCTCGATCTCGCCGGGCTCGACGCGGACGCCGCGCACCTTGAGCTGGCCGTCGGCGCGGCCGAGTACGTCGAGGCGGCCGTCGGCGCGCCAGCGGACCAGGTCGCCGGTGCGGTACATGAGGGAGCCGGGGGCGCCGAAGGGGCAGGCGACGAACCGTTCGGCGGTGGCGGCGGGGCGGTCGAGGTAGCCGCGGGCGAGGCCGGGGCCGGCGACGTACATTTCGCCGCCGACGCCGGTGGGGACGGGGCGCAGCCGCTCGTCGAGGACGTAGACGCGGCTGTTCCACAGCGGACGGCCGATGGAGACGGGGCCGCCGCCGGGGTTCTCGGGCATCCGGTCGAGGTGGGTGACGTCGATGGTCACCTCGGTGGAGCCGTACTTGTAGTGCACGGACACGCCGTCGAGGACGCGGCGGGTGTGGGCGAGGAGTTCGCCGGTGAGCGCCTCGCCGCCGATGAACAGGCGGCGCAGCGGGGTGGGGCCGGCGCCGGGTCCGGACTGGAGGTGCTCCAGGAACACGGAGAGCATGGACGGTACGAAGTGGACGGTGGTGACGCCCTCGGAGCGGATCAGGCGGGCCAGGTAGGCGGGGTCGCGGTGGCCCTGGGCGGCGGCCACCACGGTGCGGGCGCCGGTCTGCAGCGGCCAGAAGAACTCCCAGACGGAGACGGTGAATCCGGTCGGCGTCTTGTGCAGCACGCGGTCGTCGGGGCGCAGCCGGTAGGTGTCCTGGAGCCAGGCCAGCAGGTGGGTGATGGAGGCGTGCGAGACGGTGACGCCCTTGGGGCGGCCGGTGGAGCCCGAGGTGAAGATCGTGTAGGCGGGGTGCGCGGGCAGCAGCGGGGCGTGGCGGTCGGCGTCGGTGAGGTCGTGCTCGGGCAGGGCGGCGACCGCGGCGCGGGTGGCGGGGTCGTCGAGGAGGACCAGGCCGGGGCCGGGCGGCACGGCCGGGCCGGCGGAGGCGGCGGTGATCACGAGGGCGGGGGCGGCGTCGGCGACCATCTGGGCGGTGCGCGCCTCGGGGTAGTCCGGGTCCACGGGGACGTAGGCGGCGCCGGACTTGGCGACGGCGTGGGCGGCGACCAGCAGGTCGGCGGAGCGCGGCAGGAGCAGGGCGACGCGTCGCTCGGGGCCCGCGCCGCGCGCCACGAGCAGCCGGGCGAGCCGGTTGGCGGCCGCGTTGAACTCGGCGTAGGTCAAGCTGGTGGCGCCGTCGACGACGGCGACGGCGTCGGGCGTGCGGGCCGCCTGCTCCTCGAAGGCCGCGGCGAGGGTGGTGGGGCGTACGGGGCGGCCGGTGTCGTTCCACTCGGTGAGCAGCCGGTGGCGTTCGGCCGGGTCGACGACCTCGAAAGCGTGGACGCGGCGGCCCGGGTGGTGGGCGGCCTGGGTGAGCAGGGACACGAAACGGCGGGCGATCGCGCGGACGGTGGCGGGGTCGAACAGGTCCTGGGCGTACTCCAGGGTGCAGTCGAAGCCGTCGGCGGTCGCGGCGGCGCCGTCGACGTCGAGCTTGAGGTCGAACTTGGCGGTGCCGGTGGCCAGCGGAAGGGTTTCGGCGCGCAGTCCTTCGAGGTCCGGCACGGCGCCGAGGCGCTCGCGCATCGACAGCATGACCTGGAAGAGGGGGTGGCGGGCGGTCGAGCGGGCCGGGGCGAGGAGCTCCACCAGCCGCTCGAACGGCACGTCCTGGTGGGCGAAGGCGGCGAGGTCGGTCTCCTTCACCCGGGCGAGGAGTTCGCGGAAGGTCGGGTCGCCGCTCGTGTCGGTGCGCAGCACCAGGGTGTTGACGAAGAAGCCGACGAGGTCGTGTGCGGCCTGGTCGGTGCGGCCGGCGACCGGGGAGCCCAGCGGGATGTCGGTGCCCGCGCCGAGCCGGGTCAGCAGCGCGGCGAAGGCGGCCTGGACGGCCATGAAGGCGGTGGCGCCCTCGGCGCGCGCGGTCTCCTCCAGGGCGCGCCGCACTTCGCCGGGCACGCGGAAGCGGACGGTCGCGCCGCGCAGGCTGGGGCGGGCGGGGCGGGGCCGGTCGACGGGCAGCGGCAGCTGGTCGGGCAGACCCGCCAGGGCCCGGGTCCAGTGGGCGGTGCCGCGGGCGGCGGCGCTGTCGGGGTCGGACTCGTCGCCGAGCAGCGCGCGCTGCCACAGGGTGTGGTCGGCGTACTGGACGGTGAGGGGCGCCCAGGCGGGGGCGCTGCCGGTCAGCCGGGCGCGGTAGGCCTCGGCGAGGTCGCGGGCGAGCGGGCCCATGGAGGTGCCGTCGCCGGCGATGTGGTGGACCAGCACCAGCAGGACGTACGTGTCCTCGGCGGTGCGGAACAGGTGGGCGCGCAGCGGGAGTTCACCGGCGAGGTCGAAGCGGTGGCCGGCTTCGGCGGCGAGGGCCGCCGCGAGGGCGTCCTCGGTGACGGCGGTGACGGGCAGGGCGGGCCGGGTGGCGGGGCCGGCGTCCTGGACCAGCTGGTGGGGTTCGCCCTCGTGCTCGCGGAACACGGTGCGCAGGCTCTCGTGCCGGTCGGTGACGTCGCCGAGGGCGGCGTGCAGGGCCGTGGTGTCCAGGCGGCCGGTCAGGCGCAGGACGAGGGGGACGTTGTAGGCGGCCGAGGGGCCTTCGAGGCGCTCCATGAACCACAGCCGCCGCTGGGCGTACGAGAGCGGCAGCCGGTCGGGCCGGACGGCGGGCAGCAGCGCCGGGGCCCCTGCGGCGCGGTCCGGGCGGGCGGCGGCAGCGGACGCGTCCCGGTCGAGGCGTTCGGCGAGCCAGGAGACGACGGGGGCGTCGAAGAGGGCGCGGATGTCGAGGTCGGTGTCGAAGGCGGCGCGGACGCGGTTGACGACCCGGGTGGCCAGCAGGGAGTTCCCGCCCAGGTCGAAGAAGTTGTCGTCGATGCCGACCCGTTCGACGCCGAGGGCTTCGGCGAAGAAGGCGCACAGCCGCTCCTCGACGGGCGTGCGGGGGCCGCGGCCCCCGTCCCGGGCGGCGGGCGCGGGCAGGGCGCGCCGGTCGAGCTTGCCGTTGGGGGTCAGCGGCAGCCGGTCCAGCGGTACGACGGCGGAGGGGACCATGTATCCGGGCAGGAGGGCCGCGACATGCGCGCGCAGCGCCTCCGGCCCGGGCACCGCCCCGGAGGCCCCGTCGGCCTCGGCGGGTACGGCGGGTACGGCGTAGCAGATCAGGCGGGGGTCGCCGGGGCGGTCCTCGCGGACGACGGCGGCCGCGCGGGCGACGGCGGGGTGGGTGAGGAGGGCTGCCTCGACGTCGCCGAGTTCGATGCGGAAGCCGCGCACCTTGACCTGGGCGTCGGCGCGGCCGAGGTATTCGAGGGTGCCGTCGGCCCGTCGGCGCACCACGTCGCCGGTGCGGTACATGCGCTCGCCCGGGTCGCCGTAGGGGCAGGCGACGAACCGCTCGGAGGTCAGCGCGGGCCGGGCGAGGTAGCCGCGGGCCACTCCGCTGCCCGCGACGTACAGCTCGCCGGGCACCCCGGGCGGCACCGGGCGCAGCCGGTCGCCCAGCACGTACAGGCGGGTGCCGGGGCGGGGGCCGCCGACGGGCACGCGGGCCGGGTCCGGGCGGCCGTCGTCGAGCCAGCCGGTGGCGTAGACGGTGACCTCGGTGGGCCCGTACAGGTTGGCGACGCGCGCGCCGGGGGCGGCGGCGCGCAGGGCGGTGAGCAGGGCGGGGGTGAGGGCCTCGCCCGCGACGGCGACGGTGGAGACCCGCAGCGGCACGCCGCGGGCGAGGACGGCGGTGAGCGCCGAGGGGATGGCGTTGACGAAGCCCGCTTCGAGCTCCGGGCGCTCCGCCCAGGCCAGCAGGTTCTCCAGGATGCGGACGGTGCCGCCGGCGAGCAGCGGGGTGAGCAGGTCGATGACGGAGACGTCGAAGCCGAGGGAGGCGGCCGCCAGCGAGCTGCCGAAGGCGCTGTCGCCGAGGAACTCCCGGGCCCAGTCGGTGAATTCGACGACGGAGCGGTGCGGTACGACGACGGCCTTGGGGCGTCCGGTGGAGCCGGAGGTGAACAGTGCGTACGCCGCGTTCTCGGGGCCGGGGCCGGCCGGGCGGCGGCGCGCCACGCCCTCGGGGGCGTCGAGGGCGCCGCGCGGGCCGATGGTGAACACCGTCGCGGCGGCGGGCAGGCGGCCGGTGGTGCCGGTGGTGGCGACGGCGCACACGGGGGCCGCGTCGGCCCAGACGGCGGCCAGGCGTGCGGCGGGCCAGGCGGGGTCGACCGGTACGTAGGCGGCGCCGCTCTTGAGGACGGCCCACACGGCGACGACCATGGCGGCCGAGCGGGGCACGGCGAGGGCGACCATGCGCTCGGGGCCCGCGCCGGCCGCGGCGAGGACCTCCGCGAGGGCGTCGGAGGCGGCGTCGAGCTCGGCGTAGGTCAGGGCGGTGCCCGCGTCGTCGAGGACGGCGGTGCGGCCGGGGTGGCGGGCGGCGGCGGCCCGGAAGCCGTCGGTGAGGGTGCGCGGCGCCGCGGGGGCGGGGGTGTCGTTCCACTCCTCCAGGACGAGGCGTCGCTCCTCGGGGGTGAGGACGTCGATGCGGGTGACGTCGTCTTCGGGGGCGGCCAGAGCGAGCAGTTCCACGGCGCGCAGCAGGCGGGCGCCGTGGGCGGCGGCCTCCTCGGGCGCGTACAGGGCGGGGTTGGCGTCGACGGCCAGGGTCAGACCGCGGCCCTCGCCGTGGTCGTGGACGGTGAAGCAGAGGTCGTCGACCGGGCCGGTGGACAGGTTGTGGGGGACGGCCTCGAGTCCGTCGAGGAGCCCGTCGGCGTCGGCGCCCAGCACGTTGACCCAGGGGCCCCACAGCCGGTCGCCGCGGTCGAGTCCGAGGGCCTCGTGCAGCTCCTCGTGGCGGTGGCGCTGGTGGCGCAGGGCCTGGCCGACCTCGTGGGCGACGGCGCGCAACAGTCCGGCGACGGTGGTGCCGGGCCGGGTGGCGATCCGCAGGGGGACGACGTTGGCCGTCATGGCGGGGGTGCGCCGGGCGACGGGGGTCATGCGTGCGGGTACGGGCAGGCCGAGGACGGCCTCGTCGGCGCCGCGCAGCTGTCCGAGGTGAACGGCGGCGGCGCCGATGAAGAGGCCGGCCAGGCCGGTTCCGGCGGTGCGGGCGGCGGCCCGGAGCCGTTCGGCCCGGTCGGCGGGGATGTCCAGGCCGTGGCGCAGCACGGTCGCGGACGGGTCGGCGGTGCGGTCGGCGAGGCTGACGACCTCGGGCAGGCCGGCCATCCGCGCCAGCCAGTACGCGCGGTCACGGCCGTACGCGGGCGAGGCCCGGTAAGCCTCCTCCTCGAGGGCGAGGGCGCGCAGGGCCCCGTCCTCGGCGGGCGGCGGAGTCTCCGCGGCGGCCAGGGCGCGGTAGGTGTCGGAGAGGCGGCGGGCGATCAGCAGGAAGGAGTAGCCGTCGAGGACGAGGTGGTGCGAGCGCACGTACCAGACGACCCGGCCCGGGGCGAGGACGAGCAGCGCGTGCAGGCTCAGCGGCGCGTCGTCGGGGCCGGCGGGGGCGGCGGTGTCGGCCTCCATCCACCGGCGGGCGGCCGCGTGGGGGTCCGGCTCGGCACTGAAGTCCCTGTGGACGAAGGGCACTTCGGTGTCGAGGAGCCGGGCCCGGGTGCCGTCGGGGCCGGCCGGGCACAGCCGCAGCGCCTCGGTGGCGGCGACGGTCGCCCGTACGGCCTCGGTCAGCAGGGCGCGGTCGGCGCCGCCGGTGATGTCGAGGTACTCGGCGACGCGGTAGGGGGCGTCGGGGTACAGCCGGGCGGCGTTCAGGATTCCGGTCTGTGCGGCCGTCAGGGGCCAGGTCGGATCGTGCCGCGGGTCCTGCTCCACCGTTGTTCCCCCTGGTCGGTGCGTGTGGTTGTGGCGGTGCCCGGGTCGGGCCGCTCAGGCGGTCTCGCCCATGGCGACGCGCAGGCTCCTGGGCCGCATGTCGGTCCAGTGCTCCTCGATGTACGCCAGGCAGGTGTCGCGGGGGCTCTCGTCCAGGGCGGTGCGCCAGCCGGAGGGGACCTCGGCGAACGCGGGCCAGAGGCTGTACTGCTCCTCGTCGTTGACGAGTACGAGATAGCCGGCGTCCGGGTCCTCGAACGGGTTGCTCACGGTCGTCCGTCCTTACGGGTGGTGGGTGGATCGGGGCATGGCGGAGCGGGCGGTGCGGTGGGTGCGGGTGCCGACGGGCGGTGGGGCCGGCCGGATCAGTGGGTGAGGCCGCGCACGGCGCTGCGCAGGGCGGCGGCGACGAAGGCCTGGACCCGGTCCAGGTGCTCCTGGAAGGCGAAGTGGCCGCCGGTCAGCACCAGGCGGTCGAAGGGCCCGGTGGTGATCTCGGCCCACTCGGCGAGCGCGTCGACGGGGACGTAGGGGTCGCTGTCGCCGCCGATCGCGGTGACGGGGCAGCCGAAGGGCGGTGCGGGCCGGTAGCGGTAGGCGTCGCAGAGCTCGAAGTCGGCGCGCAGCAGCGGCGAGACGAGGTCCAGGAGTTCGGGGTTGCGGAACACCTCGGCGGGGGTCCCGCCGGTCTTGCGCAGCCACTCGCGGAACTCGTTCTCGGGCAGTTCGTGCAGCGGGCTGCCCTCGGTGCGGGGGCGGCGGCCCGGCATGCCGCTGCCGGACATGAACATGCGGATGGGTTCGGGCAGGCCGGCGCCGACCAGGCGGCGGGTGAGTTCCAGGCCGAGCATGGAGCCCATGCTGTGGCCGAAGACCGCGTACGGCCGGTCGACGAGCGGGACGATCCGCGTCATCAGGGCGTCGAGCAGCGGCTCCACCCGGCGCAGCAGGGGTTCGCCGAACTCGGCGCCCCGGCCGGGCAGTTCCACGGCGTGCACGTCGACGTCGGGTGCCAGTGCCTGGGGCCAGCCGCGGCGGTAGGTCACGGCGCTGCCGCCGGCCCACGGAAGGCAGAACAGCCGTACGGGTGCGTCCGGGCACTCCACGTCCCAAGGCCGACGGACCACGGTTCCCCCAAGATCGCTCGCTCACACGTGTCGTCGCGCTCGACGTTACGGCGGCGCTCGCGCGGGCCACACCCCTGTCGGGGCCCCTGCCGACCCCTGTCCGGGGCCGGCGGCGGCGGGGCGCCGACCTAGTGCTGTGGCCGGAAAGGTTTGCCGGGTCGCGGTGTCCGGTGCGGTGCATCGCAAGGCGGAGGACCGCGTCTCGTACTGGACGTACTTGCGCGGTCCGACAACGCGGCGAGGTGCCGTGCCGGACGCCGTGACCCGGTGAACCATTCCGGTCACAGCACTAGGCCGTGCGCCAGCGGATCCAGCGGGCGGTGGCCAGGAATCCGACGGCGGTCGCGACGGCGAGGACGGCGAGGTCGAAGGCGACGGGGGCGCCGGTGTTCCCGTCGATGGCGCGCCGCACCGCGTCGGCGGCGTAGGTAGGCGGCAGGAGCATGCCGAAGGCCCGTACGGGCCCGGGCAGCGCGTCCGGGGCGACGAGCACGGGCGAGGCCAGGAGCAGCACGAAGGTGACGAGGTTGGTGACCATGCCGATGGTCTCCACGCGTTCCAGGGCGCTGCCGACGGCGATGCCCAGGGCCGCGAGGGAGAGCGCGGCGAGGGGCAGCACCAGCAGCAGGAGCGGGGAGGGGACGAGGGTGTCGTCGTAGAGGAGGACGCCCGCGACGAGCGGCGCGCACAGGCCGGGCAGGGCGAGCAGCAGCCGGGAGAGCACGATGGCGGCGACGAAGGAGGTCCGGCTCAGCGGCAGCGAGGCGTAGTACAGCATCCGGCCGTCGGCCTTCATGATGCCGATGCCCATGGCGAGCGCGCTGAAGCCCTGGGTGGTGGCGGAGAAGACCGCGGCGCCGCCGATGACGGTCACGAGGGTGTCGTGGTCGGGGACGCGGCCGCTGATCCGGGGCAGGCCGAAGACCATGGCCATCGGCATCAGCACGCCGACGACGGCGGTCCACACCCAGGTGGTGCGCACCTGGAGGATCTGTTCCAGCCACAGGAACTTCAGGGCGGTCGCGGCCCGCCGCAGCCGCTCCCCCGCGGGCCGCGCGGGGGCGGGTACGGGCGGCGGTGCGGGCGGCGGTGCGGGTACGGGCCCGGGTGCGGCGGCGCCCGGTGGCGGGGCGGCTTCGCGGCCGTCGTCGAGGCCGAGGTAGACCTGCTCCAGGGTGGGCCTGGCGAGGCGGAACTCCTCGACGCGCTCGGGGGCGTGGCCGCTGGTGACGATGCCGAGGACGGCGGGCGCGGCGCCCGCCCCCGCGTGCACGGTCCAGGTGCCGGGCCGGGGGCCGCGTTCGACCGCGCCGAACGGGCCGAGCCGGTCGAGTTCGGCGGGGGTGAGCGGGGCGTCCGGGCGGACCGTGAGCTCCATGCGGGGGCGCAGGTCGAGCCGGCGGTGCAGCTCGTCGGGGGTGCCGGTGGCGATGAGACGGCCGCCGCGCAGGACGGCGACCTCGTGGACGGCCTGTTCGGCCTCCAGGAGGTTGTGGGTGACCAGCAGGACGGTGGTGCCGTGCCGTTCGCTCTCCTCGGCGACCAGGTCCCACACCAGGCGGCGGTGGCGGGGGTCGAGCTCGTTGGTGGGCTCGTCGAGGACCAGCAGGGAGGGGCGGCCCATCAGGGCCATGCCGAGGTTGGCCATCCGGCGCATGCCGCCGCTGAGCTGGTGCAGGTAGCGGTCGGCGCTGTCCTCCAGGCCGAGCCGGCCCAGCAGGTCGGCGGTCTGCCGGCGGGCGTCGGGCTCGCTCTGGCCGCGGAGCCGGCCGGTGTAGTGCAGGGCCCTGCGCACCTCGATCAGGTCCATGGCGAGCGGGGTCTGCGGCAGGAACCCGGCGGACTCCTTGACCCGGTCGGGGTCGGCGACCACGTCGGTGCCGTCGACGTGGAGGGTGCCGGAGGTGGGCTTCACCAGGCCCAGCACCTGGTGCACGAGCGTGGTCTTGCCCGCGCCGTTGGGGCCGAGCAGGCCGAACACCCGGCCGTCCGGCACGTCCAGGTCGATGCCGTCGTTGGCCCGCACCTCGCGGCCCTGACGGTCGCGGTGGACGCGGGTGAGGCCCCGGATCCGGATCACGCGTCACGCTCGGCGAGCAGCCGGCCCGCCACGTGGCGGCTGAGGGCCTCGGCCGTCGGATGGTCCCAGGCGATGGTGGCGTCGACGGGGAGGCCGTAGCGGTCCTCGATGTCGGCGCACAGGCTCAGCGCGTAGAGCGAGTCGATGCGGTACGAGGACAGGCGGACGTCCGGCGCGATGTCGGCCGGGTCCATCTCGGCGTAGAAGGCGATCTGCTCGATCAGCCACTCCTGGATCGCCGGGGCGTCGTGGGCGACGGCGTCGAAATCTGTTTCGGCGGTCACGGGAATCTCCTGGGGCAGGGCGGCGGCGGTCCCGCGCGGGGACCGCCGTTGCGGGGGGGGCGGGGAGTCGGGTCACGTCAGGTCAGTACGGGGACCCGGTCGAGGTCCAGGGAGCGGCCCTCGTCGGTCCGGGCGGCGAGTTCGGCCGTCAGGGCGGCCGTGAGCGGCTCCGGCAGCGGACCGGGACGGCCGTGCAGGCGTCCGGTCAGCCGCAGCAGGGCGGCGCGCAGCCAGGCGGTGTCCCCGAGGAAGGGGTCGCCGCGCCGGTGGGCGGCCCGCCAGGTGCCCAGGCAGGCGGCGGCCGCGTGCAGCAGGGCGCACCGCTCGGCCAGCGCGAAGGTCTCGGGGCCGGCCAGCGGGCCGCGTTCGCGGGGCGGGATCCGCCCGCTGTCGGCGGCGAGCTCGCGCAGGGCGGCGGCGGGCGCGGTGAGGGCGGGTTCGGCGCGCAGTTCGGGCCAGTCGGGGGCGGCGAGCAGCAGGGCGCCGAGGTCGTCGCGGCCGGCCGCGGTGAGCGCGAGGGCGTCGGGGTCGAGCGCGCCGAGCGGGGCCGCCGGCTCGAAGAGGGCGGCCGGGGGCTGGGCCGGCTCGAGCCAGGCGCGGCGGGCCAGGCCGGGCAGCTGGGGGATGACGGTCAGCAGGCAGGCGGTGGCTCCGGCGTGCCCCAGGGCGATGACCGGAAGGTCCCGCAGGTGCTTGCCGAACAGGGCGTGCGGTCCTTCGCGCAGGTAGAAGCGGGCTCCCAGGACCACGGACAGCCCGGCCATGGCGTCGGCGAGCAGCCGGGGCACCAGGTACTTGGTGGTGGCGGTGTGCAGGGAGGCCTGGCCGGGCAGCAGGTGCAGGGCGCGGGCGGCGGTGGTGGCCAGCGCGTCGGCGGCGAGCAGGTCGGCGTAGGCGGCGGCGAGGACGGAGGCGGCGTGCGGCAGGGCGGCGACGGTGGTGCCGTAGAGGCGGCGTTCGCGGGCGAAGCGGGTGACGGTGCGCAGGGCGGTGTCCACGGGGGCGACCGCGAGGCCGGGCAGGACGGCGCGGGTGATCTGGAAGGAGCGCAGGGCGTGTTCGGCGCCGCCGCCCGCGCGGCCGAGCAGGGTGTCGGCGGGGACGGTGGCGTCGTCGGCGCGCAGTCCGCCGAGCCGGACGCCGCGGACGCCGGAGGTGGGGGTGCGGGGCAGGCGGCGCAGGCCGGGGGCGGCGAGGTGGCCGGGTTCCAGGAGGAGCAGGGAGTGGTCGCGGGGGCCGCCGGCGTCGTCGGTGCGGGCGAACAGCACGGCCGCGTCGGCCCGTTCGATGTTGTTGATGAGCTGCTTGGTGCCGCTGAGGCGGTAGCCGCCGGGGTGCGGGTCGGCCCGGAAGGCGTTGCGCATCAGGTCGTTGCCGTGGGCGGGCTCGTGGTAGGCGACGGAGAGGCGGCCGCCGGCCAGCAGCAGGTCGGCGGTGCGCCGGCGCTGGGCCTCGCCGCCCGCGGTCCATACGTTGACGGCGGCCATCAGGGAGGTGACCCCGTGGCCCAGGCCCAGGGAGACGTCCCGGCGGAAGACGGGGCGGAGCCTGCGCACCAGGGCGTCGGCGGCCCCGAGGCGGCCGCCGAGGGCGGTGGGCACGAACTCGGCGTGGAAGCCCCAGGAGCGCAGCAGTTCCTCGCCCCGGGCGAGGAGTTCGCCGCGCTCGTCGGCGGCGAGCACGGCGGCGTCGCCCAGGGGGTTGGCCGGATCGCGGGGGTCGCCGAACAGGGTCTCCAGACAGGGCGGGGCGGTGTCGGTGGTCGTGGCGGCGGTCGCGGTGGTGGCGGTCATGCGCGGGCTCCTTCGGCGAGCCGGCAGGGGAAGAGGGAGAACAGCGCGCCGTCGCGCTCCTGGCGCCACAGGTGGGCCAGCAGGGCGTCCTCGTCCGCGCCGTCCGGCGGCTGCGGCGCGCCGAGTTCGCCGAGCAGGCGGCGCAGTACGGCGCGCAGCCACAGTCCGTCGCTCCACAGGCCGTCCTCGGCGTGCTCGCCGGTGGCGTACGGGTGGGAGGCCAGCCAGAGTCCGGCGGCGGCGGCCCCGTGCAGGCACCGGGCCCAGTCCTCGGCGGTGCGGAAGTGCTCGGCGGAGGGGGTGCGGGAGGCCGGGGGCAGGGCGGCGAGCCGCGCGTGCACGGCGGCGGCCGTGCCGGCGAGCCGCCGTACGAGCGCGGCGCAGTCCGCGAGTTCCGGGCGCCGGCGGGCCAGGGCCTCGACGTCGTCGGCCACGGCGGGCAGGGCGCGCAGGGCGGCGCAGCCGCGGCGGGCGACGAGGTCGAGGCCGGCGGGGTCGAAGGGCGGCAGCGGGCGGGTCAGGTCGGTCGCGGCGCCGGGCTCGCCGGCGGCGCCGCCGCGGCCCGGGGCCCGGGCCAGGAGGGGGAACTGCGAGACGATGGCGTGCAGGTTGACGACCGTGCTGCCGTCGAAGAGGGCGACGATGCCCGCGTCGCGCCGGACCTTCTCGAAGCGGCCCTGGGCGTGGGCGTCCGGGCCGCTGAGCAGGGAGCGGGCGCCGAGCAGTTCACCGAGGGCCGCCACGGAGGCCTCGGCGCGGACCGGCAGCAGGTACTTGACGGCGGCGCTCAGCGCGGCGAGTTCGCCGGGCGCGGTGTGCAGCGTACGGGTGGCGACCACGGCGAGGGCCTCGGCGGCCAGCTGGTCGGCGTAGGCGTCGGCGAGGACCCGGCGGGCGCGCGGCAGCTGGTCCAGGCGGCGTCCGTAGAGCTCGCGCCGGGCGGCCCAGCGGACGGCGATGCGCAGGGCGTGGTCGCCCGCGCCGAGCGCGAGGGAGGCGCACAGGGTGCGGGTGAGCTGGAGGCCCTTGAGGACGGTGGCCAGGCCCGTGCCGGGCGCGCCCATGCGGGCCGAGGCGGGGAGCGGGGCCGCGTCGAAGGCGATGCCGCTGATGTCCGCGCCGCGGATGCCGAGGGTGCGGACCTTGGGCAGGGTGCGGTACGTGCCGGGCGGCAGGGCGTCCTTGTCGGCGAGCAGCACGTCGAAGGCGCGGCCGCCGGCGTCCGGGTCGGGGTCGGTGCGGGCGAGCACGGCCACGAGCCGGCCCCGGGTGGCGTTGTTGATCAGCCACTTCTCCCCGCTGAGCCGGTAGCCGCCGTCGCCACCGTCGCCACCGCCGTCGCCGCCGTCGCTGTCGCCGTCGCTGTCGCCGGGCCGGAACGCGGCCGTGACCTCGCCCGCCATCAGGTCGCTGCCGTGGTCGCGTTCGGTGAGCCCCCAGGCGACGGCGTCCCCGGCGAGGATGCGCGCGCCGAGGGCCCGGGCCTGCGCGTCGTCGGCGCCGACCCAGGCGCAGACCGCGCCGAGGAAGGTCTTGCCGTGGGCGACGGCCACGGTCAGGTCGCGGCGGGCCACCATCCGGACCAGCTGGAGCACGTCCTCGTACGAGGTGAGCCGTCCGCCGTGGCGCTCGGGCACGTAGTGGTGGTGCAGCCGGAGCGAGTCCAGGAGGGCGCAGGCGGCCTCGGGGAACTCCTCCGCCGCGTCGAGGGCGCTGCCGCGGGCGAAGGAGAACGGCCGTGCGGGATCGTGGGGGTCGCCGAGGGACCGCTCGAAGGCCTCGGCGGCGGCCAGGGGTGCGTAGTGCACGGTCGTGTCTGCCCTTCCCCGGGCGCTGCCCGGGTCAGCCGGTGGCCACGCCAAGTGCTGTGGCCGGAAAGGTTTGCCGGGGGGCGCTGCCCGGCGAACCTTTCCGGTCACAGCGCTAGGGCGGCCATGAGGTCGTGGAGCTCGGGTTCGAGGTCGGCGTGCAGGGGGGTGAGGCGGCCGGCGAGGAACAGCTCGCGCATCCGGCGGCGCCGGATCTTCCCGCTGGTGGTGCGCTCGACGCCGCCGCGCGGTACGAGGACCACGTTGGCGCCGCGGATGCCGAAGTCGCCCGCGAGGGCGGCGAGCAGCCGCCGGGTGTGTTCGGCGCCGTCCAGGCTGCCCCGGGCCTCCTGGACCACCACGACGTGTTCGCGGTGGATGTCGACGCTGAAGGCGGCGGCGGTCCCGGCCGCGGGGTGCAGCCGCTGGGCGGCCGCCTCGATGTCCTGGGGGTAGAGGTTGCGGCCGTTGACGATGAGGACGTCCTTGAGGCGGCCGGTCACGTACAGCTCGCCGTCCCGCAGGAAGCCGAGGTCGCCGGTGCGCAGGTACGGTCCCGCGCCGGTGGCGGTGTGGCCCTGGAAGGGGTCCTCGTCGCCTTCGGCGGGCGGCCGGAAGGAGGAGGCGACGCTGCCGCCGGCCGCCCAGATCTCGCCGACGTGCCCGTCCGGGAGCGGGGTGCGGGTGGCGGGGTCGACGATGCGCAGGTCCGTGCGGAGCGGGGGCCCGCAGGAGACCAGTTCGCGTCCGGTGCCGGGGGCGGCGGGCACGGCCCGGTGCCGTTCCAGCTCGCCGGCGTCGAAGTGCGCGGTGTGCGCGCCGCTGCCCGCCGGGGGCCCGGAGATCAGCAGGGTGGCCTCGGCCATGCCGTAGACGGGGGCCCAGGCCTTGGGGTCGAAGCCGCAGGGCGCGAGCCGTTCGGCGAAGGCGGCCAGGGTGGCGGGACGGACCGGTTCGGCGCCGTTGAGGGCGACGCGGACGCAGGACAGGTCGAGCCCGTCGAGGTCGGCGTCCCGGATCCGGCGCAGGCACCAGTCGTAGCCGAAGTCGGGGGCGACGATGACGTCGGCGCGGTGCCGGCTGATGGCCCGCAGCCATTTCGCGGGCCGCAGCACGAAGGTGGCCGGCGCGGTGAAGGCGAGGTCGAAGCCGGCGTACAGCGGCTCCAGGAGCATGCCGACCAGGCCCATGTCGTGGTGGTGCGGCAGCCATCCGGCGATCGTCGCGGTCCGCGGGCTGCCGAGGAAGCGGCGGATGGACTCCAGGTTGTGCAGGAGGTTGCCGTGCGTGATGGCGATGCCCTTGGGGGCGCTGGTGGAACCGGAGGTGTACTGGACGTACGCGAGGGTGTCCCGGTCGAGGCGGGGCGCCGTCCAGGCCTCGGGCGCGGGCAGTTCGGCGGCGTCGGTGGCCAGGCAGGTGACCCGGTCGTCGAGCCCGCTCTCGCGCAGCCAGCCGGTGAGCAGGTCCAGGTGTCCGGCGTCGGTGAGCAGCAGGGTGATCCCGGCGTCGGCGACGATGCGGGCGGCCCGCTCCAGGGCGCGCGGATCGGTGAGGGGCAGCGGCGCGGGCACCGCGACCGTGCGGGAGTACAGGCAGCCCAGGAAGGCGGCGAGGAACTCCAGGCCCGCCGGGTACATCAGCAGGGCCCGGCTCCCCTCGGCGCCGAGGCCCTGGAGCCAGGCGGCGCGGGCGGCGGCCCGGGCGTCGAGTTCGGTGTGGCTCAGGCGCTGTTCGCCCTCGGGCGTGCCGTCGCCGAAGGTGCACCAGCGGTCGGCGCCGCCGTCCGCGGCGCGCCGCCTGATGCGGTGGGTCAGCGAGGCGTCGCCGCCGCCCGTGTCCTGGTCCGCCATCCGCTGCTCCCCCATGTGCTGGCTGCTCCCCTGTCGTACGGCCGGCCGGCGCTGCGGCCGCTCGGCGGCGGTGTCGGTGCCGGTGCCGCGGCCCGGTGTCAGTCCTGCGGCCCCGCGGGGCCGGTGCCCGGGCCGGGGGCCGGGTGGCGGGGTGAGGACTTGCGGACGGATCCCGGCGCGGCGCGCTCCGGGCGTCCTCCGGCCCGTTCGGAGGAGGCGAGCTGCCAGGGGACGCTGGTGACCATGACGCCGGGCTGGAACAGCAGCCGGGCCTTGAGGCGCAGGGCGCTCTGGTTGTGCAGCAGGTTCTCCCACCAGCGGCCCACCACGTACTCGGGGATGAACACCGCGACCACGTCGCGCGGGTGGTCGGTGCGGAAGCGGTGGACGTACTCCAGGACCGGGCGGGTGATCTCCCGGTACGGGGAGTCGAGCAGCTCCAGCGGTACGGGCATGCCCGAGCGGTCCCATTCCCCGCGCAGCTGGGCGGCCGCGTCCGGGTCGACCGAGACCGAGACGGCCTGGAGGGTGTCGGGGCGCAGGGCGTGGGCGTACTCCACGGCCCGGATGGTGGGCTTGTGCAGCTGTGAGACGAGGACGATGACGTGCATCCGGCCGGGGAGGGTGGCCACCGGCTTGTCGTCGTCGGGTTCCAGTTCCTCCGCGACCCGGTCGTAGTGGCGTCGGATGACCCGCATCAGCGCGTAGAGGCCGGCCATGGCCAGGCAGACCAGCCAGGCGCCGCTGACGAACTTGGTCGCGAGGACGACGGCCAGCACCAGGCCGGTGATGCAGGCGCCGACGGCGTTGATGGCGCGGGCCCGGCGCATCGCGGTGCGGCCGCGGGCGTCGACGGCGCCGGGCAGCAGCCGGTTCCAGTGCCGGACCATGCCGATCTGGCTGATGGTGAAGGAGACGAACACGCCGACCGTGTAGAGCGGGATGAGCTGGGTGACGGCCGCGTCGTAGGCGTAGATGAGCAGCGCGGCCGCGGCGGCGAGGATGACGATGCCGTTGCTGAAGGCGAGGCGGTCGCCGCGGGTGTGCAGCTGGCGCGGCATGAAGCGGCTGCGGGCGAGGATCGAGCCGAGCACCGGGAAGCCGTTGAAGGCGGTGTTCGCGGCGAGGACGAGGATGATGCCGGTCATCACCGTGACGAAGTAGAACGCCGGTGAGAAGCCCTCGAAGACGGTCTTGGCAACCTGGGCGATCACCGGGTGGGGGACGCCTGCGTCCGCGCCCGTGACCGGATCGACGAGGCGGCTGCCGTGCGCCGGGTCGGCGAACTTGGCGCCCGTCTTGTAGGCGAGGGCGGTCACCCCGACGAACATGGTGACGCCGAGGACGCCGAGGAGGACCAGGGTGGTCGCGGCGTTCTCGCCCTTGGGCCGGCGGAAGGCCGGGACGCCGTTGCTGATGGCCTCCACGCCGGTGAGCGCGGTGCAGCCGGAGGAGAAGGCCCGCAGGACGAGGAAGGCGAGGGCGAATCCGGCGAGGCCGGCGCTCTCTCCCTGGATGGTCAGGTCGGCGGTCTCCGCCCGGAGCTCGTCGCCGCCGAGCATCCGTATCGCACCCCAGACGATCATGCCGAGGACGGCGAGCATGAAGGCGTAGGTGGGGATCGCGAACGCGGCGCCCGACTCGCGGACGCCGCGCAGGTTCATCAGGGCGATCAGGACGACCACCGCGATCGCGGCCTCGACGCGGTGGTCCCCCAGGAAGGGGATGCTCGCGCCGAGGTTCTCCATGGCCGCCGACACCGATACGGCGACGGTCAGCACGTAGTCGCACAGCAGCGCGGCGGCCACCATCAGGCCGGAGCGTTCGCCGAGGTTGGTGTTGGCCACCTCGAAGTCGCCGCCGCCGCTGGTGTAGGCGCGGACGTTCTGCCGGTAGGAGGCGACGACGGTCAGCAGCACCACCACCACGACTCCGGCGATCCACGGGGTGTAGTGGTACGCCGCGATTCCAGCCACGCCCAGGGTGAGCATGATCTCCTGCGGCGCGTAGGCCACGGAGGAGAGGGCGTCGCTGGCGAAGATCGGCAAGGCGATCCTCTTGGGCAGCAGTTGGCCGTGCTGCTGCTCGCTGCGCAGCGCGCGTCCCAGCAGAACCCGCTTGGTCAGGTCAGTAATGGTGGACACGTCGACCGATGCTAGGCAGTGGCCGCGTCCCGCCCCCTCCCCTTCCGGCCCCTACGCGACCCCTACGCCGGGGAAGGCGCTCTCGAGGCTGTCGAACTGCAGGCTCATGGGCAGGTCCTGACGGCGTGAGATGCCGAGCTTGCGGTAGGCGCGGGTGAGGTGCTGCTCGACGGTGCTCACGGTGACGTAGAGCTTCGCGGAGATCTCCCGGTTGGTGTAGCCGTACGCGGCGAGCGCGGCGACCCGCCGCTCGGACTCGCTGAGCTGCTCGGTCTCCGGGGTCTCCTCGGTGCGCTGAACGGGCTCGGTGCGCTGTTCGGTGCCGGTCTGGCCCGGCATGATCTGCCCGCACAGCGGCACGGCCCCGCAGTCGGCGGCCAGGTGCCAGGCCCGGCGGGTGACCATGCCGGCCCGGGTGCCCTCGCCGAGCAGCAGCAGGGCGCGGCCGAGGTCGGCGAGGGCCTTGGCCAGTTCCAGCCGGTCGCCGGAGCGGCTGAGTTCGTCGACGGCCCGGGTGAGCAGTTTGGGGCGCTGGCGCAGTTCGGAGGTGGCCGCGCGCAGCCGCAGGGAGACTCCGCGGACGCGGGGGCTGCGCACGCCCGAGGTGGCGAGCTGTTCCACGACGAAGCGTTCGGCCTGGCGGTGTTCGCCGAGCCGCAGCAGGGCCTCGGCGGCGTCGGTGCGCCAGGGGAGCTGGCGCGGCCGGTCCAGGCCCCAGCGCTGGGCGAGCCGGCCGGCGTCGAGGAACTCGCCGAGCGCCGCGCGGTGGCGGTGGGTGGCCAGGTAGTAGTAGCCGCGCGCCCTGAGGTAGTTGAGGGCGTAGACGCTCGAGAAGAGCTCCTCGGGCACGGGCATCTGGAGGCGGCGGGCCACGGCGTCGTAGCGGCCCATCGCGGTGAGGGCGGTGACGAGGGTGGCGACGGGGCCGAAGAGGAAGAGTCCGCCCCGGTCGGCGACGGCGTCCACGGCGGCGGAGGCCTCGCGTTCGGCGCCGGCGAGGTCGCCCAGGCGCAGCAGCGCCTCGGAGTGCACGAGCCCGAACACGGACTGCCAGCCGGGGGAGCCGGCGGGCTGGGTCTCGGCCTGCAGGCGCCGGCACCAGACGACGGCCCGGTCGGGGCGGTCGGCGTGCACCAGGGTGCGGACGGCCTGGACGATGGGGTCGAAGGTGGCGTGGGCCAGCGGGGTGCCCGTGAGAAGGCGCTCGGCGGCCTGTTCGTCGCCGGCGCCGTCGGGGTGGGTCCACAGGGCGGCCGAGGAGCGCAGTTCGGCGGTGCCGGTCCGGGCGGGGCCGCCCGGGTGGTCGCCGGGCGCGCCGGGGCCGGCGGCCGGGGCGGAGGGGGCCGCGGAGGCCGCGGCGGGGGGCAGTGCGAACAGTTCGCGCAGCGGGTCCTCGCGGGTGGTACGGGCGGCCGCGCGCGGGTCCGCCATGCGTTCGAGGGCCTCGGCCGCGTCCTCGATGCGGCCCTGGGCGACGAGCAGCCGGGCGAGCCGGCCCGCCGCGGCGGGGCCGAGGGCGCCGCGGCGCAGTGCGGCGAGCGGGCCGTCCAGGTGGCGTTCGGCGGCGGCGGGGTGCTTGCGCCAGGTCACCGCGGCCAGCTGGAGGCCGATCTCCCAGCCGGTCTGCTCGTCGGCGCACAGGGTGCGGGCGAGTTCCAGGCAGGCGGCGGCGTGGTCGCACTCCTCGTCGTCGACCAGGACCTGGAGGGCGGCCTCGCGCAGGACCTGGACGGGCCAGTCGCCGCGCGGTGCCTCCTCCGGGCCGGCGCCGGCCTCGGCGGCGGCGAGCAGGTGCGGGGCGACGGCGGCGGCGCGGGCGCCCGACTCGTGGAGCACGTGGGCGGCGCGGGTGCGCAGCAGGGCCAGCTCGTGCCGGGAGACTCCGTCGAGGACGGCGGCGGCGACGGCGGGATGGCGCAGGCGGCCGTCCTCGGTGAGCCCGGAGGCCTCCAGGGCGGCGGCCGCGCGGGCGGCGGCGGTGGGGCCGGTGCCGGCGAGCCGGGCCGTCAGTTCGGGGGTGGCGTCGTCGCCGAGGACGGCGAGGGCCACGGCGAGCGTGCGGGAGTCCGCGCCGTCGCGGTGCAGGCAGGTCAGCGCGGCCTGGGTGAAGGGGCCGCCCGGTGCGGGTTCCGGCCACCGGTCGGCGGGGCCGCGTACGGAGCGGGGCCGTTCGCTGAGCAGGGCCCGCAGCAGCAGCGGGTTGCCGCCGGTGGCGCCGTGCAGCCAGGCGGTGTCGGCGGCGGTCGCGGGACGGCCGGTGTGGTCTTCCAGCAGGGCCGCCGTCCCCGGCTCGTCGAGCCGCCCGAGCAGGATCCGGGTGAAGCCGGGGTGGCGCAGGAACTCGGTGCGTGCGAGCGGGCTCTCGGCGTGCTCGTGGGGCGCGTCGGCCAGCACCAGCAGGAGCCGCTCGCCGCGTACGGCGCGGGCGACGTCCAGCAGCCGGTCGAGGGAGGCGGGGTCGGTGTGGTGGAGGTCGTCCACGCACACGACGACCGGAGTCCGGTCCGCGGCGGTGCGCAGCGCCTGGATGAGCTCGCGTCCGCCGAGCGGCTCCCGGCCGGCGGCTTCGGCCGGGAGGGTGCCGGTGGGCAGGGTGTCGGCGGGCAGTCCCGCGGTCAGCTGGCGCAGGACTCCGTAGGGGACGTCGCGCTCCTGGGCGGAGCCGGCGGCCCGGAGCACCAGGGCTCCGAGCCGCTCGGCCCTTTCGGCCACGTGCAGGAGCATTTCCGTCTTCCCGCAGCCCACCGCCCCTTCCAGGAGCACGACGCCCGCCGTTGCGGACGTACATGCCGTCAGCGCGCCTTCGAGCTGCGCGCACACGTCTTCCCTGCACCTGAGCCTCATGGTCCGCCCCCTCCGCATTGCTTTGCCTCGAACCGCAGCAAACGATGCCTTGAGAACCGCTGGGGCCGACCGGCTTCGCGCTGGCCACTAGTTGCCCGGCAGGAAATGCGGCAGGAATGATCACGCCCTTTTCGGGGGTGGACGGGGTGCGGGCAGGTGCGGCGTGCTACGCGCCGGTCAGGGCGGGTGCTCCGGTGTCCTCGGCGGCGGCGATGACGGCCCGCTCGGCCGGGCTGAAGGGAGGGCCGTCCAGTTCGGTGAACGCGCCGGCCGCTCCCGCCTTGCGCAGGGCGGCGACCAGGTGCGGGGACTCCAGGCTGGCCACGGGCGCGGCGAGCGAGGTGACCTGCATGGCCGCCGCGTTGACGACCGGGTCGTACAGGGCGGCGGTGCCGAGCAGGTCGGCGAACTGCTGGGCGTCCTGGGGGCGCGGGGCGATCCGCGGGTCCTTGGCGTGGTTGCGGGTGCCGGGGTAGCAGATGTCCTGGGTGGTGGCGAGCAGCCACGGGTCGTCGACGACCTTGGCGACCGCGTGCCGGGCGGCGTCGGCCGTGCCGTCGCCCAGGCCGCCGCGGGTCAGGGCGGTGTCCAGCGCGCGGGCGCTGAGGGCCGCGCAGCTCATGCCGTGCCCGTAGACGGGGTTGAAGGCGGCGAGGGCGTCGCCGAGCACCAGCAGGCCCTCGGGCCAGGTGGCGAGGCGCTCGTAGTAGCGGCGGCGGTTGACGGTGGAGCGGGATCCCTGGACGGGGCCGAGCGGTTCGGCGCGCTCCAGCAGGTCGGCGATGACCGGGTGGCGCAGGCTGCGCGCGAAGGGGATGAACTCCTCGTCCCCGGTGGGGGGTTCGGCGCCGCGGGTGCCGGCGAGGGTGACCAGCCAGCGGCCGCCCTCGATGGGGACGAGGGCGCCGTTGCGGCCGGGCTCGCCGGTGGCGGGGTCGGCGGCGACGTTCACCATCGGGAAGGTCTCGGCGCCGGCGGGGGCCTGGTAGACGCGGGTGGCGTAGGCGATGCCCGTGTCGACGACGTCCTCCTCGACCTCCGGCAGGCCCAGCTCGGGCAGCCACTTGAGGGTCTGGGAGGGGCGCCCGCCGGTGTCGACGACGAAGTCGGCGGCGAGCTCGCTCTCGTGGCCCTCGGCGTCGCGCAGGCGCACGCCGGTGACGCGGGCGGCGGAGCCGGTGAGGCCGGTGACGCCGGTCTGCTGGCGCACCTCGATCCTGGGGTTCTTCAGCGCCTGCTCGCGGACCACCCAGTCGAGCAGGGCCCGGCTGGCGGTGATCATGAACTGGCTGCCGGGGAAGCGGGTCTGCCAGCCGTACGGGGTGAACCAGACGATGTCGCGCGGCAGGTAGAGGCGGTGGGCGCCCTGGTCGGCCAGCTCCTTGAGGGTGCCGGGCAGCAGGGACTCGATGGCGCGGGCGCCGCCGGACCACAGGAGGTGGGCGTGGCGCGCCTGGGGGACGCCCTTGCGCAGTTCCGGCCCCTCGGGGAACACGTCCCGTTCCACCACGGTGACGCGGTCCACGTGCCGCGCGAGCACCGCGGATGCCAGCATTCCGGCCAGGCCGCCGCCGATTACTACGGCGCGTGTTTCTGCGGTCATGAGTGCGTGACCCTTCCATCCGTCAGACGCCTTGCGCACCGTCGAATTCGAATTCCCGGGAGCCGGTGCAGGCATTCCCGATCCCCGCGACGCTAGCACTCGCCCACAATGCCCTGAACCCCTACGAACCCCTATCAAACAAGGCGCCTATGGCGGGATCGGCGCGGCCGCCGCCACGATGGTCTGGCCTGCCGAAAGGAGAAGAATTCATGCTGGACGAGGCGGCGCTGAAAGACCTGATCCTGGAACACACGCGCCGGGTCAACGCGGGGGACGTCGAGGGGCTGCTGAAGCTGTACTCGCCGGACGTCCGCTTCGAGGACCCCGTGGGCGCCGGGGTGCAGCAGGGCCACGCGGCGCTGCGCGCGCACGCGACCGGTGCGGTGGCCAGCAACGCGGTGGAGGTGCCGGGACCGCCGGTGGCGGCCCAGGACGGGCGCCACGCCGCCGTTCCGGTCGCCGCCACGATGGACTACCTGCCGCTCGGGCCGATCCTGACGCAGCACGGCGTACTGCCGGTTCCGGCCGATCCCTCGCGGCAGCGGATGCTGTTCCGCTTCCTGATGGTGATCCGGGCCGGGGACGACGGGCTGATCGAGGACATGAAGGCCTACTGGGGGGCGAGCGACGTCTCCCTCGCCGACGCGGCTTAGGGGAGGAAGAAATGCTGGACGAGGCGGCTCGCAAGGAACTGGCACTGGAGCACTGCCGTCGCATGAGCAGCGGCAACGTGGACCACATGCTGGAGCTGTACACGAAGGACGTGCGCTTCGAGGATCCGGTCGGTTCGGTTCCGATGATCGGGCACGACGAATTGCGCGTGCATTTCCAGCGGGCCGCGGAAGCGAAAACGGTGGATGTCGCCGGCGTTCCGGTGGCCGCACAGGACGGCCTGCACGTGGCCATTCCGGTCTCGGTGTACATGAATTATCTGCCACTGGGCCCCACGCTGACGAAGCACGGATATCTGGACAAGCCCGCGGACCCGTTCCGCAAGCGCATCAAATTCGCGCTCACCAGCATCTTCCGGACCGGCTCGCACGGTCTCATCGAAGCGGTGTGGGTGTACTGGGGGAAGTCGGACCTGTCGCTGCTCGACCCCGGCGAGGAGTGAGACAGAGCGGTCCGTACGAAGAGGCCGTCCGCACCGGAGATCTCCGGTGCGGACGGCCTCTTCGTACGCCGGGTCGCGGCCCGGGCTCAGGCGGCCAGGTCGCGCCGCCCGAACAGGGCGGTGCCCGCCCACAGCAGCAGCACCGCCACGGCGGTCAGCAGCACCAGCGGCAGCGCCTCGGCATCCACCGCGGGCAGTGCCGGCAGGTGGCTGAAGGGCGAGATGTCGCGCACCGCCTGGGGCAGCTTCAGCAGGGCGCCGAGCTGTCCGACGACCAGGCAGAGGGCGAGCGCCCCCCACGCGGCGCCGGAGGAGGCCGCCGGCGCGAGGCCGAACACCAGCACCACGACGCCGGCGAGCACCAGCACCGCGGGGGCCTGGACCAGCGCCGCCCCGGTCAGGTCGGCCACGCCCGCGCCGACGTCGCCCGCGGCGGCCCCGTAGGTGAGGCCCGCGGCCAGTCCGGCGACGAGCAGCAGGATCAGCGAGCCCACGACCGCGACGGCCACGTGGCTGGCCACCCAGCGGCCCCGCCCGATGGCGGTGGCCAGCAGGGACTCCAGCCGCCCGGAGGTCTCCTCGGCCCGCAGCCGCAGCAGCGCCTGCACGACGAAGCCCGCCGTGATCGCGCCGACCATGACCATCATCGAGGCGAAGAAGGTGTCCACGGGGGCGCCGCCCCCGCCGCCGATCTTGCCGAGGGTCTCGGTGAGGTCGGCGTTGTCCTTCAGCGCGTCCCCGGCCGACTTGCCCATGCCGCCGATCACCGCGCCGAGCACGGCGATGCCCACGGCCCAGCCGATCAGCGAGCCGCGGTGCAGGCGCCTGGCCAGCCCGTACGGGCTGGTCAGGCCGGGTGCGGCGGCGGCCGGCCCCGGACGGTCCTCGAACACGCCGGCGCCGAGGTCGCGGCGCGCGGAGAGGCGCAGCGCGACGACCGCCGTGGCGGCCGCGAACAGCAGCGGGACCACGAGGACCCACCAGTTGTCCTCGCCGAACGGGCTGGTCTGCTGGGCCCAGCCGATGGGCGACAGCCAGGACAGCCAGGAGCTCTCCACGACCGTGCCCGACGCCTGCACCTCTCCGCCGGCGTCGGCGATGCCGCGGATCAGGAAGGCGGCGGCGATCACCACGCCGGCCAGCGAGTTGGCGCCCCGTGAGGTGCCGGACAGCTGGGCCGTGATGGCGGCCACGCCCGCGAAGGCGAGCCCGGTCGCGGCGACGGCCGCGGCGGCCACGAGCGAGCCGCCGATGGGCAGCCCGGCCAGCGGCAGCACGATGCCGAGGAAGATGAACAGGCCCACGTTGGCCTGGAGGGCCAGCAGCAGGGCCGAGGCGAGGCCCGCCTGACGGCCCACGGGGGCCGCCCCGACGAGTTCGGCGCGGCCGCTCTCCTCGTTCTGGCGCGTGTGCCGCACGACGGCGAAGGTGCTCATCAGACCGGCCAGGACGCACAGGAACGTCAGGACCTGCACCATGGCGAGCGCGCCCTCGCTGGTGCCGACGGGCGCGCCGCGGGTGAGCAGCAGGGCCGGGTTGTCGGTGAGCAGCTTGACCGCGTCGGTCCGGGCGGCCTCGTCGGCGTAGGTCTTGCCGACGCTGCCCGCCGCGCTGTAGGCGAGCGCCGCGGTCCCGTAGAGCCACACGGACAGCTGGATGCGGTCCCTGCGCAGCGCGAGCTTGAGCAGTGGCTGGGTGTTCGCGTACTCGCTCATCGCGCGCCCGCTCCCGCCTTGGCGCGCCGCCCGCTCTGCTGCTCGCCGCCCTCTTCCACGTGGTCGCCGTAGTGGCGCAGGAAGAGCTCTTCGAGGGTGGGCGGGGTGCTGGTGAGCGCGCGCACGCCGAAGGAGGCCACGTGCGAGAGCACGGTGTCGAGGTTGCCGTTGTCCACGTCGAAGCGGACGTGGTTGCCTTCGGCCTGCACGTTGTGGACGCCCGCGAGCGCCTCGACACCGGTGACGGCGCGCTCCGACTCGACGGAGAGGGCGGTACGGGTGAGGTGGCGCAGCTCGGTGAGGGTGCCCGTCTCGACCGTGTGGCCCTTGCGGATGATGCTGACGCGGTCGCACAGGGCCTCGACCTCGCCGAGGATGTGGCTGGAGAGCAGGACGGTGCGGCCCTGCCGCTTGACCTCCTTGACGCTGTCCTGGAAGACGGCCTCCATCAGCGGGTCGAGACCGCTGGTGGGCTCGTCGAGGATGAGGAGTTCGGCGTCGGAGGCGAAGGCGGCCACGAGGGCGACCTTCTGCCGGTTGCCCTTGGAGTAGGTGCGGCACTTCTTGGTCGGGTCGAGCTGGAAGCGTTCGATCAGCTCGGTCCGGCGGTCCTTGTCGATGCCTCCGCGCAGGGCGCCGAGGGTGTCGATGGCCTCCCCGCCGGACAGGTTGCGCCACAGGCTCACGTCGCCGGGGACGTAGGCGAGCCGGCGGTGGATCTCCACCGCGTCGGCCCAGGGGTCCTTCCCGAGCAGGGAGGCCTGTCCGCCGTCCAGCCTCAGCAGGCCCAGCAGGGCCCGGATGGTGGTGGACTTGCCGGCCCCGTTGGGGCCGAGGAAGCCGTGCACCTCGCCCGTGCGGACGTTCAGGTCGAGTCCGTCGAGTGCCCGGAACTTCCCGAAGTTCTTGGTCAGTCCTGTTGCGGCGATTGCATTCTCGCTCAGCGCCACCGCACACCACCTTTCACGATGTCGTGTTCATCGGAGTCGTCGTCCGTACGACTCCCGAAGACGACGGCACCGCGGCCAGGTTGCGGCCCGGAAATCAGCATTCCGCCGATCACCTTTCCGGAGCAATGTGAGGGCCTGCCCTTGGCCGGATTCAGGGGTGCGTACGGGTGTCGGGTAGGGGTTGCCCCGCCCCTCGCCCGTCCGCCGGGAACGACGAAGAGGGGCCCGGGAGCCGATCGGCTCCCGGGCCCCTTGCGCCCGACGGGGCGTCAGAAGGTGTAGCGCATCACGCGGTTGTACTTGCGCAGCACCGGTATCACGTTCATGACCTTGCACATGACCCGCGAGATCCACGGCATGTGCGAGATGTACGGCGAGTCGGTGAAGGTCCACTCCATCTTGTGCTCGATCCGCGGGTCCCACTGCTCCAGCGTCTTCGGGTCCTCCAGGCCCCAGATGAAGCGCTGGCCGGTCGCCTTGACCGTCCAGTGCTTGTTCATCGCCTTCACCGAGAACGGCGTGTAGGCGTCGAACAGCAGCTCGCCCTTGGGGAACCGGCCGACGATCCGGGTGATGAGGTCGCGGACCTGCTCCTCGGTGAAGTACACGAGGACGCCCTCGGCGACGACGAGCACCGGCCGGTCGGAGGGGATCGTGTCCAGCCAGTCCGGGTCGAGGGCCGAGGCGCCGATGACGTGGTGGTGGTCCCGCTCCGGGAACAGGTCGCGGTAGATCTGCGCGATCTCCGGCAGGTCCAGGTCGTACCACTCGACGTCTTCGGAGGGCTCGATGCGGAAGACGCGGCCGTCGAGGCCGGCGCCGAGGTGGAGCACGACGGAGCGCGGGTTGCGGCTCAGGAAGTCCTGAACCCAGCGGTCCACCTCCTTGCCGCGGATGGCGAGGGAGATAGCGTCGTCGTCGCGCATCTTGAGCTGGACCTTCAGCTCGTCGTAGTCCTCGATGGACTCGACCGCCTGGACCGCGAGGCGGTCGCCCAGGATCGGGCGCCCCGACTTGGCGTCATGGGCCCGTGAGTAGAGGGCGACGAGGAGGTTTCTCGTCGCCGCGCTGAACTGCACCTTGGTCTGCATGGGGACACCCATCTCGGTTCGTTCGGTCGATCGGTACGGCCGCGGCCGCCGCGCGGGCGTCAGCGCCCCGCCGGCACCGCGGTGAAGGCCGCCAGGTCCTC
Source organism: Streptomyces sp. NBC_00091 (assembly GCF_026343185.1). Taxonomy (GTDB): domain Bacteria; phylum Actinomycetota; class Actinomycetes; order Streptomycetales; family Streptomycetaceae; genus Streptomyces. The sequence continues at coordinate 138,551 of NZ_JAPEMA010000003.1, forward strand.
GATGACCGCCCGGGTCACGCCCGCCTGCTGCGGGGTCAGGTAGAAGTGCCCGCCGGGAAAGCTGCGCAGGCTGAACTCTCCGCTGGTCAGCTCCCGCCACTCCATCGCCTCGGGGACGCTCACGCGCGGGTCCGACTCGCCCGTCAGGACGCTGACCGGGCACTTCAGGGCCGGTCCGGGCCCGTCGGGGCGGTAGCGGTAGGTCTCGATGGCCTTGTAGTCACTGCGGATGGCCGGCAGGACCATGCGCAGCAGCTCCTCGTCGGCCAGCAGGCCCGCGTCGGTGCCGCTGAGGGCCCGGATCTCGGCGATCAGCGCGTCGTCGCCGCGCGTGTGGACGTTCTCCTCGCGCCGGACGGTCGGCGAGCGCCGGCCGGAAGCGATCAGGCCGGCCAGCGGGACGCCCTCGCGCTCGAACCTGCGGGCGAGCTCGAAGGAGAGCACCGCGCCCATGCTGTGCCCGAACAGCACCAGTGGCTTGTCGGTCCAGGGCAGCAGCGCCCGGTGGATCTGCTCCACCAGCTCGGCCACGTCGTCCAGGGGCGGTTCGGCGCGGCGGTCCTGGCGGCCGGGGTACTGCACGGCCAGTACCTCGGCGTGCCCGGCCAGCTCCTTGGAGAAGGGGAAGAAGAAGGACGCGCTGCCACCGGCGTGCGGCAGCAGCACCAGGCGGTGGTGCGCTTCCGGCGCGGGGTGGAAACGCCGGATCCACAGGTCGCTGTGCTCGTCGGGGGTGCTCATCTCCGTACCTCTCCTCGGTCGTGATCGCCTGTCGGGTGCGCCGGGGCTCCGGCGCCGCGGTGGGGTGGCTCAGACGCCGATGTCGCTCATGCCCCAGAAGACGCGCATGTCCTCGATCAGGCCGTCGGCGTTGATGGTGAAGACGTCCACCGCGTTGATGTTGGTGCGGGTGCGGTTCGGGTCGAGGATGTTGGTCATCGTCGCGGCGACCGGGACGGCGACCTGCTTGCCGTCCTGGCCGACGGAGGCGTGGCCGGGGGCGACGGTGACCTCGGCGGCGATGTTGCTGTGGAAGTACTCGCGGTGGGCGGCGCGGCCGACACGGGGCTCACGGCCGACCGGGTCCTCGATCCGGGCGTCCTCGGTGAAGTGGGTGAGGATGGCGTCGATGTCGCCCTCGTTCACCTTGCGGAAGTACTCCGCGATGATCTCCTTGCGCTTCTGCTCGTCCAGCATGAGGGGTCCTCCACAGTCGTGATCGATGTACGTACGCGGGCGTGACCGTAGGCGCGTGGCTTAAAGCCGCGCTTAAGACACCGGGCGGGACGCCGTGCGGGCGGGGCCGGACACGCGTCCACCCCCGGTGTCAGGGCCGGGGGTGGACGGGTATCAGGGGGTGTGCGCGGGCGCCGGGCGCCTCAGCCGAAGATCCAGAACCGTTCGCGCTGGAAGGGGTAGGTCGGCAGGTCCACGCCGTGGGCTCCGCTGCCCTCGAACACCGCAGCCCAGCCGACCGGCTCGCCGGCGCTGTGGAAGGCCGCGGCCAGGGCCAGCGGCGCACCGGCCACCGGGTCCGGCGACGGGGCGGGGGCCGGGGCGGCGGCCAGGGCCTCGGCAAGGCCCTCCGTCCAGTCCTCGCCGAGCGGTTCGCCGGAGTCGGCGTCCAGGAGGGCGATTTCCGGCCGTGCGGCACCCGTCACCCGGGGCTGTCCTCCGTCCGCGAGAACGGCCAGCGCCTCGACGGCCTGCTCCAGGGTGAGCGCGCCCGCCACGTGCGCGGCGGCGAGCCGGCCGGGGCCGGACACCAGCAGCGCCTGCGGGGCCAGGCCCCAGCTCTCGTACAGCCGGAACAGGGCCACCTCCTCGGCGAAGGCCTCGGCCACGGCCGGGAAGGGCGCCGCCAGCCGGACGTCGAGGTGCGCGCGTACGGCGTCCCAGGCGTCGGCGAAGACGGGCCGGGCCGCGTACAGGGCGTCCGCGAGGCCGCGTACGGCCCCGGTGAACGCGATCCGCGCGGTGCCTTCCGTGACGACCCGGGGGTGCTCCTCGCCCCGCTCCACGGCGGCCAGCGCCTCGAGGAGCTCCTCGCGGCCGGCGGCGAGCAGCACCGCGCGGTGTTCGAAGGCGGCCCGGCCGGTGGCCAGGGTGAAGCCGACGTCGGCGGGGTCGAGGGCGGGGTCCTCGGCGAGTGCGGCGCCGATGCGCGCCGCCTGGGCCCGCAGCGCCTGCGGGGTGCGGCCGGACAGCGGGACCGCGACGGTGCCCGGAGCGGTACGGGCCGGGCCGGCGGGGGCCGGCTCCGGGGCGGGCGGCGCTTCGAGGATCAGGTGGACCTGGGTGCCGCTGGCGCCGAGCGAGGAGACGCCGGCCCGGCGCGGGCGGCCGGTCTCCGGCCACGGGGTGGGCTCGGTGACCAGGCGGACGGCGCCCGCCGACCAGTCCACGCGGCTGGTGGGCTCCTTGACGTTCAGCGTCTGCGGGAGCAGCGCGTGGCGCAGGGCCAGCACCGTCTTGATGACGCCGGTGACGCCGGAGGCGGACTGCGGGTGGCCGATGTTGGACTTGACGGTCGACAGCAGCAGCGGCCGGTCGGCCGGGCGGTCCTGGCCGTACGTCGCCAGCAGGGCCTCCGCCTCGATGGCGTCGCCGAGCGGGGTTCCGGTGCCGTGGCCCTCGACCGCGTCCACGTCCCGGGCGCTGAGGCCGGCGTCGGCCAGGGCCTGGCGGATGAGGCGCTGCTGGGAGATGCCGCTGGGGGCGGTGAGGCCGTTGCCGGCGCCGTGGTGGTTGACGGCGGAGCCCCGTACGACGGCCAGGACCGGGTGGCCCAGGCGCCGCGCCCGGGAGAGGCGTTCGACGAGCACCATGCCGGCGCCCTCGCCCCAGCCGGTTCCGTCGGCGTCCTCGGAGAACGGCTTGCAGCGGCCGTCGGCGGCGGCGCCGCCCATGTGGTGCCAGGCGACCGGGGCGGACAGGACGGTGACGCCGCCCGCGAGGGACATCGCGCACTCGCCGCGCCGGACCGACTGCACGGCCAGGTGCAGGGCGACGCCGGACGAGGAGCAGCCGGTGTCGACGGTGAGGGTCGGGCCGTGGATGTCGAGGGCGTAGGCGACCCGCCCGGAGGCGATGGCCGGGGCGATGCCGCTGCCGAAGTGCGGTTCGCTCTCCTCGGGGATCCGCTCCGTGGGCAGGAAGCCCTGGTAGCCGACGCCGATGTAGAGGCCGATCTGCTCGTCGGTGAGGCCGCGGGGGTCGACCCCGGCACGCTCGAACGCCTCCCAGGCGGTTTCGAGCAGGATCCGCTGCTGGGGGTCCATGACGAGGGCCTCGGCCTCGGAGATGCCGAAGAAGGAGGCGTCGAACTCGCCGATGCCGCGCAGCAGTCCGGCCTGGCTGAGGGTCTTGACGGCCTGGAAGTCCTCCTCGCCCCCGCCGTCGGCCGCGCCTTCGCCTTCGCCTTCACCGGGGAGGTCGGCGATCCGCCAGCCGCGGTCGCGCGGCAGGTCCCCGACGAGGTCCTCGCCCTCGGAGACCGCCTGCCACAGCTGTTCGGGGGTCTCTATGCCGCCGGGGAGGCGGCAGCTCATGCCGACGATGACGACCGGGTCCTCGTCCTCGGCGGCGCCCTGGCCGGTGGCGGGCGCGGCCGTCTCCTGCTCGCCGGCGCCCAGGAGTTCGGCGCCGAGGAAACGGGCGAGGGCGACCGGGCTCGGGTGGTCGTAGACCAGGGTGGCCGGCAGGGTCAGTCCGGTCGCGGCGGTGATCCGGTTGCGCAGTTCGACGACGGTGAGCGAGTCGAAGCCGAGTTCCTTGAAGGCCCGGCCCGCCTCGACGGCCTCGCCCGAGGCGTGGCCGAGCACGGCGGCCGCCTGGGCCCGTACGAGGTCGGTCAGCAGGGTGGTGCGCTCGCCCGGGGAGGCCGCGCGCAGGCTGCGGACCAGGTCGGAGGAGGACTCGTCCACGGGCTGGGGCGCGGTGGGCGCGGCCTGCGGCACGAGGTCGGTGAGCAGGGCGCTGGGGCGCTCGGAGGTGAAGCCGGGCGCGAAGCGGGACCAGTCGACGTCGGCGACGGCGACGAAGGCCTCGTCGTGTTCGACGGCCTGGACCATGGCGTTCAGGGCGGCCTGCGGATCCATTTCGAGGACGCCGCGGCGGCGCATGTACTCCTGCGCCCCCTCGAGTTCCATCATGCCGCCGCCGCCCCAGGCGCCCCAGGCGAGGGAGGTGGCGGTCAGGCCGCGGGCCCTGCGCCGTTCGGCGAGGGCGTCGAGGTAGGCGTTGGCGGAGGCGTAGGCGGTGTGCCGGGCGGCGCCCCACACTCCGGAGTTGGAGGAGAACAGGACGAAGGCGTCCAGGGCGGTGCCGTCGAGGAGGGCTTCGAGGTGGTCGGCTCCGGCCACCTTGGCGGCCGACAGCTGTTCGAACTCCGCGGCCGTGGTCTCGGCGCCGAGGGTGTACTGCGGTACGCCGACGGCGTGGACGACGGCGGTCAGGGGCTGCCCGGCCGGGATCGCGCCGAGGACCGCCTCGAGCTGGCCGCGGTCGGACACGTCGCAGGCGGCGAGCGTCACGTCGGCGCCCAGGGCGCGGAGCTCGGCGGCGAGTTCGGCGGCTCCCGGGGCGTCGGCGCCGCGCCGGCTGGTGAGGACGAGGTGGGCGGCGCCGGTGGCGGCGAGGCGGCGGGCGACCTGCGCGCCGACGCCTCCGGTGCCGCCGGTGACCAGGACGGTCCCGGACGGCTCCCAGCGGCGGACCGGCTCGCGGTCGCCGAGCGGGGAGCGCACGAGGCGGCGGCCGAGGACGCCGCTGGTGCGGACGGCGACCTGGTCCTCGTCGCCGTAGCCGCCGGCCAGGACCTTGGCGAGCCGGTCGAGCGCGCGCTGGTCCAGGGTCGGTGGCAGGTCGACGAGGCCGCCCCAGCAGCCGGGCTGTTCGAGGGCGATGACCCGGCCGAGGCCCCAGACGCGGGCCTGTGCCGGTACGGCGGGGGCGTCGGCGCGGCCGGCGGCGACGGCTCCCTGGGTGGCGGCCCAGTGCCGGGCGGTGATCCCGGCGTCGGCCAGGGCCTGGACGAGGACGTGGGTGCCGGTGGCGCCGGCCGCCTCGTCGAGGCCGAGGAGGGAGAGGACGCCGCCGAGGCCGGGCAGGGCGGCGGTGGCCTCGCCGAGCCGGCCCGCGAGGGCCGCGCGGTCGGCGGTGGCGGGGTCGCTCTCGAGGACGACGGTCTCGACGCCGTGGGCCGCGAGGCCGGCGGCGACCGTGCCGGCCACGCCGGTGGCGGCGGGCGGGGTGACGATCAGCCAGGTGCCGGCCGGGGCGGAGGTGGCGGGGGCTGCGGTCAGCGGGGTCCAGGCGGCCTTGTAGCGCCAGGAGTCGAGGGTGGAGCGGGCCTGCTGTCCGCGCCGCCAGGTGGCGAGGGCGGGCAGCAGCTCGCCGAGGGCCCGGCGCTCCTCGAGGGCGAGGGTGCCGGCCAGGGCCTCCAGGTCCTCGGCCTCGACGGCCGCCCAGAACCGGGTCTCGGTCTCGTCGGCGGTGGCGGGGCCGGTGGTGGGGGCTTCGGGCCGGACGGGGGCGGGCTTGAGCCAGTAGCTCTGGCGCTGGAAGGCGTACGTGGGCAGGGCGACGGCGGCGGCGTCCCGGCCGGTGAGGACGGAGCTCCAGTCGACGTCGACGCCGCGGGTCCAGGCGGTGGCGAGCGAGGTGGTGAACCGGGCCAGGCCGCCCTCACCACGCCGCAGCGTGCCCGTCGCCAGGATCTCGGCGCCCGCGGCTTCGGCCGTCTCCACCAGCCCGTACGTGAGCACCGGGTGCGCACTGGACTCCACGAACGCCCGGAAGCCCTCCGCCAGGAGGGAGCGGACGACGGGCTCGAACGACACCGGCCGCCGGCAGTTCTCGTACCAGTAGGCGGCGGTCAGCTCCGGCCCTTCCAGCACCTCACCCGTCACGGTGGAGTACAGCGGAACGGAGCCGGTCCGCGGCTCCACGAAGCCCAGCAGGTCCAGGATCCGCTCCTTGAGGCGGTCGACCTGGGCGCAGTGGGAGGCCACCGTGGACGGCACGATCTTCGCCCGCACCCCCTCGGCCTCCAGGGCCGCGACCAGTTCCTCCAGCGGGGCCACCTCGCCGGCCACCGTCACCGCGCGCGGACCGTTGATGCCCGCGATGGACAGCGCGTCCCCGTACGGGGCGATCCGCGACTCGGCCTCGGCGCGCGCCAGGGAGACCGAGGCGACGGCGCCCCGGCCGACGAGTTCGTCCGCGAACAGCTGCGAACGGAGCACGACCACCTTGGCGCCGTCCTCCAGCGACAGCGCGCCCGACACGACGGCGGCGGCGATCTCGCCCTGCGAGTGACCCACGACCGCGTCCGGCACCACACCGGCCGCACGCCACAGCTCCGCCAGGGACACCATCACGGCGAACAGCACCGGCTGGAGCACCTCGATGCGCGTCAGCTCTCCGGCCCCGCGCAGCACCTCCTCGACCGACCAGTCGACGTGGGCCTCGACGGCCGCCGCGACCTCGGCGAACCGGTCCGCGAACACCGGTGAGGTGTCGAGGAGTTCGACCCCCATACCGGCCCACTGGGAGCCCTGGCCGGGGAAGACGAACACCGTCTTGCCGCCCGCGTCCGCCACACCCGCCGCGATGGGCGAGTCGAGGGCGGCGAGCAGCTCCTCGCGGGAGGAGCCGAACGCCACGGCCCGGTGGTCGAACGCCGACCGGGTCGCGGCCAGGGAGAGCGCCACGTCCTGCGGCCGCAGTGCGGGATCGGTCCGGACGAACTGCCGCAGGCGGGCGGTCTGCGCGGTCAGCGCCGCCGCTCCCTTGCCGGACAGCACCCACGGGAGCGGGCCGCCCGTGCCCACGGCCGGGGTGGCGGCGGGCGCCTCGACCGGGGGTTCCGGGGCTTCGGGGGCGGCTTCCAGGATGGCGTGCGCGTTGGTGCCGCTGAGGCCGAAGGAGGACACGGCGGCCCGGCGCGGGTGGTCGGTCTCGGGCCAGGACCGGGACTCCAGCAGGAGTTCGACGTCGCCGGCGGCCCAGTCGATGTGCGGGGAGGGCGCGTCCACGTGCAGGGTCTTGGGGAGCACCCCGTGGCGCAGCGACATGACGGTCTTGATGATGCCGCCGACGCCGGCCGCCGCCTGGGTGTGCCCGATGTTGGACTTGATCGAGCCGAGCAGCAGCGGCCGGCCCTCGGGCCGGCCGCGCCCGTAGGTGGCGAGCAGGGCGTTGGCCTCGATGGGGTCGCCGAGGGTGGTGCCCGTGCCGTGCGCCTCGACCGCGTCGACCTGGTCGGGGGTGAGCCGGGCGTTGGCGAGTGCGGCGCGGATGACGCGCTGCTGGGCCTTGCCGCTGGGGGCGGTGAGGCCGTTGCTGGCGCCGTCCTGGTTGATGGCGGAGCCCCGGATGACGGCGAGCACCTCGTGGCCGTTTCGGCGCGCGTCGGAGAGCTTCTCCAGCAGGACCAGGCCGACGCCCTCGGAGAAGGAGGTCCCGTCGGCGCCGGCCGCGAACGCCTTGCAGCGGCCGCTGAACGCCATGACCCCCTGGGCGCTGAAGCCCACGAACAGGCCGGGGGACGCCATCACGGTGACCCCGCCGGCCAGGGCGAGCGAGCACTCGCCCTGGCGCAGCGCCTGGGCCGCGAGGTGCACGGCGACCAGGGAGGAGGAGCACGCGGTGTCGATGGTGACCGCGGGGCCCTCGAAGCCGTACGTGTAGGAGAGCCGGCCGGAGATCACACTGGCCACGGAGCCGGTGACGAGGTGCCCCTCGGCGCCCTCGGCCTCGTCACCGAGGCTCTGGGCGTACGAGGGCTGGGAGGCGCCGATGTAGACGCCGGTCTGGGTGCCCTTGAGCCGGACCGGGTCGATGCCGGCCCGCTCCAGCGCCTCCCAGGAGGCCTCCAGCAGCAGCCGCTGCTGGGGGTCCATCGCGAGGGCCTCGCGCGGCGAGATCCCGAAGAACGCGGCGTCGAACTCGTCGACGTCGGGGACGAACGCGGCTTCGCGCACCGTTCCCGTGTCGCCGAGGTCCCAGCCGCGGTTGTCGGGGAAGCCGGAGACGGCGTCCCCCTCCTTGGCGACGAACTCCCAGAGGTCTTCGGGGGATTCGATGCCGCCGGGGAAGCGGCAGCTCATGGCGACGACGGCGATGGGCTCGTGCGCGGCGTCCACCAGGTGCTGGTTCTGCCGGCGCAGCCGGTCCGTCTCCGTCAGCGACGCCCGCAGCGCTTCGACGACCTTTTCCGAGGGGGTGCTCATGGATGTGATCTCCGGATCTCGTCTTCGCGGATCAGTGGTTGTCGCCGTCCAGGGCCAGGGACACGAGATCGTCGAGGTCCATCGTGGCGATCGAGTCCTCCCGTGCCCCGGTGTGGTCGGACGTGGGCGGTTCGGCCGCCGGGCTGCCCGCCAGCCGCAGCAGCGTGTCGAGGACACCCGCTTCGCTCAGCCGGGCCAGCGGGAGGGTGGCCAGGGCCCGCCGCAGGTGTGCCTCGTCGACCGGTGCGCCCGTCGCCGTCGGGTCCGCCCCGGTGTCCGTCGCTCCGGTCTCCGGGGCGAGTTCGTCCCGCAGGTGGTCCGCGAGTTCGACCGGGGTGGGGTGGTCGAAGACGATGGTCGCGGGCAGCCGCAGTCCGGTGGCCGCGCCGAGCCGGTTGCGCAGTTCGACGGCGGTCAGCGAGTCGAAGCCGAGCTCCTTGAAGGCCCGGTCGGCCTCGATGGATCCGGGGTTGGCGTGGCCCAGGACGGCCGCCACGTTGGTCCGTACGAGGTCCAGCAGCACGGTGCGGCGGCGCTCGGCGGAGAGCCCGGCGAGCTTGCGGGTGAGCGCGGAGCCGTCCGGTTCCGCCGTGGCGGCGGTTCCCGCGGCCCGGCGCACCGGGGTGCGGACGAGGGAGCGGTACAGCGCGGGCAGGCCGGCCCCGCCGGCGGAGTCGCGCAGCGCGGCCGGGTCGAGCCGGACGGGGACGCTCAGTGCCTCGTCCTGGTCCACGGCCGCGTCGAACAGGGCGAGGCCCTGTTCCGCGGTGAGCGGGGTGACGCCGCCGCGGCTGAACCGGGCCAGGTCGGTGTCGTCGAGTCCGGCCGTGAGCTCGCTGGTCTGGTGCCACATGCCCCAGGCGAGGGAGGTGGCGGGCAGGCCCTGGGCCCGGCGGTGGTGGGCGAGCGCGTCCAGGTAGGTGTTGGCGGCGGCGTAGTTGGCCTGGCCGGAGTTGCCGGTCACGCCCGCGGCCGAGGAGTAGAGCACGAACCGGCTCAGGTCCAGGTCGCGGGTGAGCTCGTGGAGGTTCCACGCGGCGTCCACCTTGGGCCGCATGGCGCGCTCCATGCGTGCCGGGGTGAGCGAGGCGAAGACTCCGTCGTCGACGACCCCGGCCGCGTGCACCACCCCGGTCAGCGGCCGGTCGGCGGGGATGGCGGCGAGCAGGGCGGCCAGCGCGTCGCGGTCGGCGGCGTCGCAGGCCACGACCTCGGCCGTAGCGCCCAACTCGGCTATCTCGGCGACGAGTTCGGCCGCCCCGGGGGCGTCCGGGCCGCGCCGGCCGGCCAGCAGCAGGTTCCGTACGCCGTGCTCGGTGACCAGGTGCTTGGCGACCAGCGCGCCCAGGGTGCCCGTACCGCCGGTGACCAGGACGGTGCCGGCCGGGTCCCAGCCCTGCGGGACCGTCAGGACGATCTTGCCGGTGTGCTTGGCCTGGCTCATGAACCGGAAGGCCTCCGGGGCCCGCCGGATGTCCCAGGTGCGGGTGGGCAGCGGCCGCAGCTCATCCGTCTCGAACAGGCCCGCCAGTTCGGTGAGCATCGCGGCGGTGCGCTGCGGACCGGCCTCGGCCAGGTCGAAGCGGCGGTAGTGGACGCCCGGGTGGTCCAGGGCGACCTGTGCGGCGTCGCGGACGTCGGTGGCGCCGAGCTCGACGAAGCGGCCGCCGCGCGGCAGCAGCCGCAGCGAGGCGTCGACCAGGTCCCCGGCCAGGCAGTCCAGGACGACGTCTACGCCCTCGCCGCCGGTGGCGGTGGAGAAACGCTCCTCGAAGGAGGCGTCACGGGAGGAGGCGATGTGGGCGTCGTCGAGACCGGCCGCGCGCAGCGCGTCCCACTTGCCCTCGCTGGCCGTGCCGAACACCTCGGCACCCAGGTGCCGGGCGATCTGCACCGCCGCCGAACCCACACCACCGGCCGCGGCGTGCACCAGCACCCGCTCGCCGGCCTTCAGCCCCGCCAGGTCCACCAGCGCGTAGTACGCGGTGAGGAACGCGGCGGGCACCGAGGCGGCCTTCTCGAAGGACCAGCCCTCGGGGACGCGCGCCACCATCTGGGCGTCGGCGACCGCGAGGGGGCCGAAGGCGTGCGGCACCATGCCCATCACCCGGTCGCCCGGGGCGAGGTGGGTGACGCCCGGGCCGGTTTCGACGACCACACCGGCCGCCTCGCAGCCCATGAACCCGCCGCCCGGGTACATCCCGAGGGAGACCAGGACGTCGCGGAAGTTGAGCCCGGCGGCGTGTACGGCGATGCGCACCGCACCCTCGGGCAGCGGCTGCGCCGCCTCCGGCCGGGGCCGCAGGGCCAGGTGGTCGAGGGTTCCGGCGGCGGTGGTGTCCAGGGCCCAGGCAGCGGCGCCGCCCGGTACCGGCAGGGCCGTGCCCGAGCCGGCCCGGACCAGGCGCGGCGCCAGGGCGGTGCCGGCGCGCAGCGCGGTCTGCGGCTCGTCGTGGACGAGGGCCGCGGCGACCGCGCCCCGCAGGGCGGCGGCGGACTCCTCGGTGGTGTCGAGGTCGGCGATCAGGAGCCGGCCGGGGTTCTCGGCCTGGGCCGAGCGGATCAGCCCCCAGGCGGGTGAGTGCGCGAGGCCGGTGGCGTCCTCGCCGGTACGGGTGGCGACCGCGCCGTGGGTGAGGACGACCAGCCGGGATCCGGCGAAGCGTTCCGCGGCCACCCACTCCTGCACGGTGGCGAGCAGGGCGGCCGCCTCGGCGTGGACCTCGGCGAGTGCGCCGTCCGGGCTCGGGCTCGCGTCCGGGGCTCCGTAGGGCAGGACCACGGTCTGCGGCAGGGCCGCGCCGTCGGCGGCGGCGAGGGCCGCGAGGTCCTCGTACCGGTCGACGGCAGCGCCCGCGCCCTCCAGGGCGGCCGCGATGCCGGGTGCGGCGGAGCCGATGACGGCCCAGTTCCCGGCGGCGGAGGCATCGGCGTGGGCGGGCAGTTCCGTCCATTCGAGGCGGAACAGCCCGTCGGTGCCGCCGTCGCCGCCCTGGCGCAGGGTGGCCGTGTCGACGGGACGCAGTACGAGCGCGTCGACGGTGGCGACCGGTGCGCCGGCCGCGTCGCAGACGTCCACCGCGATGGTGTCGGTGCCCGCCGCGCTGACGCGGACCCGCAGGGTGCCGGCGCCGGCCGCGTGGAGGGCGACGCCGCTCCAGGCGAAGGGCAGCCGGGCCTGGCCGGTCAGCTCGATGAACTCGCCGAGCCGCATGGCGTGCAGCGCGGCGTCGAGCAGTGCGGGGTGCAGGAGGTACCGGGCCGCTTCGCCCTGGTGGCTGTCGGGCAGCGCGACCTCGGCGAAGACGTCCCCGGTGGACTCCTGGCGCCACGCGGCGCGCAGGCCCTGGAAGGCGGGGCCGAACTGGTAGCCGGTCTCGGCCGCGGCGGCGTAGAAGCCGTCGAGGTCGACGGGCTCGGCGCCGACGGGCGGCCAGGCGGTCAGGTCGTGGCCGGGGGCGCCGGCGTCCCGGGTGAGGACACCGCTGGCGTGGCGGGTCCAGGGCAGGTCGGCGGGGGCGTCCTCGGCGCGGGAGTGGATGGTGACCGGACGGGTGCCGGAGCCGCCTTCGGGGCCGACCAGCACCTGGAGGTGGACACCGCCGCGGGCCGGGAGGACCAGCGGTGCTTCGAGGGTGAGCTCGTCCAGCAATGTGAACCCGGCTTCGTCGCCGGCGCGGACGGCCAGTTCGACGAAGGCGGTGCCGGGGAGGATGGGCGTGCCGGACACCGCGTGGTCGGCGAGCCAGGACTGGGTGTCGGGGGCGATCCGGCCGGTGAACAGGAGGCCTTCGCCGCCCGCGAGGCTCACGGCCGCACCGAGCAGCGGGTGCCCGGCGTCCGAGAGCCCGAAGCCGGTGGCGTCGCCGGAGAAGGGCGGCAGCGGGTCCGGCCAGAAGGGCTCGTTCTGGAAGGCGTACGTCGGCAGGTCGATGCGCGCGGCGTCCTGGCCGGCGTAAACGGCCTGCCAGTCGACGGGGGCGCCGTGGGTCCAGGCCTCGGCGAGGGAGGCCAGGAAGCGCTGGGCCCCGCCTTCGTCGCGGCGCAGTGTGCCCTGGGTGACGGCGGAGGTGCCGGCGGCCTCGATGGTCTCCTGGACGCCGATGGTCAGCACCGGGTGGGCACTGGACTCCACGAAGACCTTGTGGCCGCGCTCCAGGAGAGCGGCGATGGCGTCCTGGAAACGGACGGTGCGGCGGAGGTTGGTGTACCAGTACTCGGCATCCAGCTCGGAGCCGTCGGCCCACTCCCCCGTGACGGTGGAGAAGAACGGGGTCTCGGCGGTGCGCGGCTCGATCCCGGCCAGCAGGCCGATGACCTCGTCGCGGATGGACTCGACCTGGGGACCGTGCGAGGCGTAGTCGACGTTGATGCGGCGGGCGCGGACGCCGTCGGCCTCGCAGGCGGCCATCAGCTCGTCCAGGGCCTCGGGGTCACCGGAAACCACCGTGGACTGCGGACCGTTGACCGAGGCCAGCGCGAGCCGCTCACCCCAAGCGGAGATACGTTCCGCCACCGCATCGGCGGTGTCGGCCACCGACACCATGCCGCCCTTGCCCGCCAGCGCCAGCAGCGCCTTGGCACGCAGCGCCGACACCTTCGCCGCGTCCTCCAACGACAACGCGCCGGAGACGGCGGCAGCGGCGATCTCGCCCTGGGAGTGGCCGACGACGGCCGCCGGAACGACTCCGGCCGCACGCCACAGCTCGGCCAGGGAGACCATCACGGCCCACAGGGCCGGCTGGACCACGTCCACCCGGTCGAAACCGGGCGCACCGTCCTTCTGGCGCAGGACGTCGAGGAGCGACCAGTCCGTGTACGGGGCCAGAGCGCGCTCGCAGTCGTCGAGGCGGGCGGCGAACTCCGGCGAGGAGTCGTAGAGCTCCACCGCCATCCCCGCCCACTGGGAGCCCTGCCCCGGGAAGACGAACACCGGACGGCCGGTGCCCTTGACGACGGCGCCCTCGGTGACGCCGACGCCGGGCGTGCCCTCGGCCAGGGCGGTGAGCCCGGCGAGGAGTCCGTCGCGGTCGTCGGCCTGGACCGCGCCGCGGCGTTCCAGGGCGGCCCGGCTGGTGGCCAGCGACCAGGCGACGTCCACCGGGCGCAGCGCCTCGGCGCCGTCGGCCGCGGCGAACTCCCGCAGCCGCCCGGCCTGGCCGCGCAGGCCGGCCGTACCGCGCCCGGAGACGATCCAGGGCAGTGCGGCAGCCGGGAAGGCCGGGACGGCGGGTACGCGGGCGGGCTCCTCGGTCTGCGGCGCCTGCTCCAGCACGACGTGGACGTTGGTGCCGCTGCCGCCGAAGGAGGACACGCCGGCGCGGCGCGGGCGGCCCGTCTCGGGCCACGGCCGGGCCTCGGTCAGCAGTTCCACGGCGCCCGAGGACCAGTCGATCTCGCGGGCCGGCTCGGCGACGTGGAGGGTCTTGGGCAGCATGCCGTGGCGCAGCGCCATGACGGTCTTGATGATGCCCGCGACGCCGGAGGCGGCCTGGGAGTGGCCCAGGTTGGACTTCAGGGAGCCCAGCCACAGGGGCTGCTCGGCGGTGTGGGCCTGGCCGTAGGTGGCGAGCAGGGCCTGGGCTTCGATGGGGTCGCCGAGGGTGGTGCCGGTGCCGTGCGCCTCGACGGCGTCGACGTCGGCGGGTTCGAGTCCGGCGTCGGCGAGGGCCGCGCGGATGACGCGCTGCTGGGCGGGGCCGCTGGGGGCGGAGAGGCCGTTGCTGGCGCCGTCCTGGTTGGCGGCCGTACCGCGGATGACGGCGAGGACCTGGTGGCCGTTGGCCTGTGCGTCGGAGAGGCGCTCCAGCATGATCACGCCGACGCCCTCGGACCAGCCGGTGCCGTCGGCGTCCTCGGAGAAGGACTTGCAGCGGCCGGACGGGGAGAGTCCGCCCTGCTGGCTGAAGCCGATGAAGACGCCGGGCGAGCACATGACCATCGCGCCGCCCGCGAGCGCCATGCGGCAGTCCCCGGTGCGCAGGGCCTGCACGGCGAGGTGCAGGGCGGTCAGGGAGGAGGAGCACATGGTGTCGACGGTGACCGCCGGGCCCTCCAGCCCGAAGGTGTAGGCGAGGCGGCCGGAGGCGACGGCGGCGGAGGCGCCGAACAGCATCTGGCCGTCGGAGCCTTCGGGCATCTGCACGTCGTGGCCGTAGCCGGGGTATCCGGCTCCGATGAACACGCCGGTGCTGCTGCCCTTGAGGGTGTCCGGGTCGAGGCCGGCTCGTTCGAAGACCTCCCAGGCGGTCTCCAGGAGGAGGCGCTGCTGCGGGTCCATGGTGAGGGCCTCGCGGGGCGAGATGCCGAAGAAGCCGGGGTCGAAGTGGGTGGCGGTGTCGACGAAGCCGCCCTCGCGGACGTAGCTCGTACCGACCTTGGCGCGGTCGGGGTCGTAGAAGCCGTCGAGGTTCCAGCCGCGGTCGGTGGGGAAGCCGCCGATGGCGTCGCGGCCTTCGGCGACGAGCTGCCACATGTCCTCGGGCGAGGTGATCCCGCCGGGGTAGCGGCAGCTCATGGAGACGATGGCGATGGGCTCGTCGGAGGCGGTGGCCCGCGTGGTGGCGGCGCCGGCCGTGGTGGCGGTGTCCCCGTCGCCGAGGAGTCCGGTGCGCAGCAGTTCGGCGACGGCCTGTGGGGTCGGGTGGTCGAAGACCATCGTCGCGGGCAGGGTGAGGCCGGTGGCGGCGGTGAGCCGGTTGCGCAGGTCGACGGAGGTCAGCGAGTCGAAGCCGGTCGCCTTGAAGGCGCGTCCGGGCTCGATCGCGTCGAGGGAGGGGTGGCCCAGGACGGCGGCCGCTTCCCGGCGGACCAGGTCGAGCAGGATGGTGTCCCGCTCGCCTTCGGGGGCTTGGCGCAGGCGCCGGGCGAACTCTCCCGAGGGGCCCTCCCCGTCGGTGTCCTCGTCGGGGCGGGCGGCCCGGGTGGCCTCGCGGGCCTCGGGGATGCCGGTGAGCAGCGGGCTGGGGCGGGTGGCGGTGAAGCCGGGCGCGAAGCGGGACCAGTCGACGTCGGCGACGGCGACGAACGCCTCGTCGTGTTCGACGGCCTGGAGCAGCGCGGACAGGGCGGTCACCGGGTCCATCTCCAGGACACCGCGGCGGCTCATGTACTCCTGGGCGCCGGCGGTCTCCATGATCCCGCCGCCGCCCCAGGCGCCCCAGGCGACGGAGGTGGCGGTGAGGCCGCGGGCCCGGCGGCGTTCGGCGAGCGCGTCGAGGTGGGCGTTGGCGGCGGCGTAGGCGGTGTGCCCGGCGGCGCCCCATACCCCGGAGTTGGAGGAGAACAGGACGAAGGCGTCCAGGGCGGTTTCGCCGAGGAGTTCGTCGAGGTGGGTGGCGCCGGCGGCCTTGCCGGCGAGGACCCGCTCGAACTCCTCGGGCGTGACGTCCTCCAGGACGGTGGACTGGGGGACGCCCGCGGCGTGCACGACGGCGGTGAGGGGGGTGGTGGCGGGTACGGCGGCCAGCAGCGCGGCGACCGCGTCGCGGTCGGCGACGTCGCAGGCCACGGCTTCGGCCTCGGCGCCCAGGGCGCGCAGCTCCGTGAGGAGTTCGGCGGCGCCGGGGGCGTCGGGCCCGCGGCGGCCGGCCAGCACGAGGCGTTCGGCGCCGGCGGCGGCGAGCCAGCGGGCCACGTGCGCGCCGACTCCGCCGGTGCCGCCGGTGACGAGGACGGTGCCGTGCGGGCGCCAGTCGCGGGCCGGTTCGCGGTCCTCGAGGGCGGCGCGGACGAGGCGGCGGCCGAAGGTGCCGGAGCCGCGGACGGCGATCTGGTCCTCCTCGCCGGCGCCTCCGGCGAGGATCTGGACGAGCCGGGTCAGGGCGCGTTCGTCGGCGGCCGGCGGCAGGTCGACGAGTCCGCCCCAGCTGCGGGGCTGTTCCAGTGCGACGACCCGGCCCAGGCCCCAGACCTGTGCCTGGGCGGGGTCGGCGGCGTCGTCGGAGCGGCCGGTGGAGACGGCGCCGCGGGTCACGGTCCACAGCTTGGCGCCGGTGACGCCGGCGTCGGTGAGGGCCTGGACCAGGACGAGGCTGTGCAGGGCGCCGTCGGCGCCGAGGCCGGCGAGGGAGAGGACGCCCGTGATCCCGGCGGCGGCGACGGCGGTGCGGATCAGTTCGGCGAGCGCGGTCCGGTCGGTGCCGGTGACGCGTACGGTCACCGTCGAGGCACCGTGCCGGGCGAGCGCGGCGGCGCAGTCGGCGGCCAGGGACTCGTGGGCGGGGTCGGCGGGCAGCACGACCAGCCAGGTGCCGGTCAGCGGCGCCGGGGCGGGCTCCGGGAGCCGGTCCCAGGAGACGCGGTAGCGCCAGGCGTCGACGGTGGAGCGTTCGCGGCGGCGGCGCCGCCAGGAGGACAGTGCGGGCAGCAGCTCGCCCAGGGAGCGGCGCTCCTCCAGGTCGAGGGTGCCGGCGAGGCTTTCGAGGTCCTCGCGTTCGACGGCGTCCCAGAAGCGTGCCTCGGCTTCGTCGGCGGGCAGTGTCCCGCCCGTGGCCTCGGTGGTCCCGGTGGCCTCCAGCCAGTAGCGCTGCTGCTGGAAGGCGTAGGTGGGCAGTTCCACGGTGCGGGGGCCGTGCGGGGCGACGAGCGTGGCCCAGTCGACGCCGGCGCCGTGGACCCAGGCTTCGGCGAGGGAGGTGAGGAAGCGGCGTGAGCCGCCCTCGTCGCGGCGCAGGGAGCCGAGGGTGACGGCGGCGGCGGACGTGGTGTCGATGGTCTCCTGGACGCCGACGGTCAGCACGGGGTGGGCGCTGGACTCGACGAAGATGCCGTGGCCCTCGGCGAGGAGGGCGCGGACGGCCTCCTCGAAGCGGACGGTGGTGCGCAGGTTGGTGTACCAGTACTCGGCGTCGAGCTCCGTGCCGTCGAGGAATCCGGCGGTGACGGTGGAGAAGAAGGGGGTCTCGGCGGTGCGCGGCTGGATCCCGGCCAGCAGGCCGATGACCTCGTCGCGGATCGATTCGACCTGCGCGGAGTGCGAGGCGTAGTCGACGTTGATGCGGCGGGCGCGGACGCCGTCGGCCTCGCAGGCGGCCATCAGCTCGTCGAGAGCCTCGGGGTCGCCGGAGACGACGGTGGAGCGGGGGCCGTTGACGGAGGCGAGGGAGAGCCGCTCGCCCCAGGCGGAGATACGTTCCGCCACCGCGCCGGCGACGTCCGCCACCGACACCATGCCGCCCTTGCCCGCCAGCGCCACGATCGCCTTGGCACGCAGCGCGGACACCTTCGCCGCGTCCTCGAGCGACAACGCGCCCGAGACGGCCGCGGCCGCGATCTCACCCTGCGAGTGGCCTATGACGGCCGCCGGAACCACCCCGGCGGCCCGCCACAGCTCGGCGAGGGAGACCATCACGGCCCACAGCGCCGGCTGGACCACGTCCACCCGGTCGAAACCGGGCGCACCGTCCTCCTGACGCAGGACGTCGAGGAGCGACCAGTCGGTGTACCGGGCCAGCGCCTCGGCACAGGCGTCCAGGCGGGCCGCGAACACCGGCGACGCCTCGTACAGTTCCTCGGCCATGCCCGCCCACTGGGAGCCCTGGCCGGGGAAGACGAGGACGGTCCCGGAGCCGGGCAGGGTGGCGCCGCGGACGACGGTGGTGGAGCCGGGTGCGGCGTCGGCGAGGGCGGCGAGGCCTTCCTGGAAGCCGTTGTCGCCGACGGCGACGACCACGGCGCGCTGCTCCAGGGCGGCGCGGGTGGTGGCCAGGGAGTGGGCGACGTCGGCGGGGCCCGGCGCGCTCTCGCGGGCGGCGAAGGCGCGCAGCCGGTCCGCCTGGGCGCGCAGGGCGCCCGGGGTGTGGCCGGAGAGGGCCCACGGGATCAGCGGGGTGGACAGGACGGTGGCCGGGGCGGCGGCGCTCCCGTCGCCGGCGCGGCTGGTGTCCGCGTCGGCGTCGGGGCCGTCGTGGGCGTCCTGTTCGAGGATGACGTGGGCGTTGGTGCCGCCGACACCGAAGGCGGAGACGCCGGCGCGGCGCGGGCCGCCGTCGCGGGAGGTCCACTCGACGGGTTCGCGCAGCAGCCGTACGGAGCCGGCGGACCAGTCGACCTGGCTGGTGGGCGCGTCGACGTGGAGGGTGCGGGGCAGCAGGCCGTGGCGCATGGCCATGACCATCTTCATCACGCCGGCCATGCCGGCGGCGGCCTGGGTGTGGCCGATGTTGGACTTGACGGAGCCGAGCCAAAGCGGCCGGTCCTCGGGGCGGTTCTTGCCGTAGGCGGCCAGCAGGGCCTGCGCCTCGATGGGGTCGCCGAGGGTGGTGCCGGTGCCGTGGGCCTCGACGGCGTCGATCTGCTGGGCGCCGAGGCGGGCGTTGGCGAGGGCCTGCTTGATGACGCGGATCTGGGAGGGGCCGTTGGGGGCGGTCAGGCCGTTGCTGGCGCCGTCCTGGTTGACGGCCGAACCACGGATGACGGCGAGGACCTCGTGGCCGTTGCGGCGCGCGTCCGAGAGCCGCTCCAGCAGCAGGACGCCGATGCCCTCGGCGAATCCGGTGCCGTCGGCGGAGTCGGCGAAGGCCTTGCAGCGGCCGTCGGCGGCCAGACCGCGCTGGCGGCTGAACTCGACGAACAGACCGGGGGTGGACATGACGGTGACGCCGGCGGCCAGGGCGAGGGAGCACTCGTCCTGGCGCAGGGCCTGTACGGCCAGGTGCAGGGCGACGAGCGAGGAGGAGCAGGCGGTGTCGACGGTGACCGCCGGACCCTCCAGCCCGAAGGTGTAGGCGAGGCGCCCGGAGACCACGGCGGCCGCGCTGCCCGTGCCGAGGTAGCCCTCGACGTCGTCGGGGACGGAGTCGAGGTCGGTGGCGTAGCTGGAGGAGGAGGCGCCGACGAACACGCCGGTGCGGCTGCCCTTGAGCGACGTCGGGTCGTATCCGGCGCGCTCCATGACCTCCCAGGAGGCCTCCAGCAGCAGCCGCTGCTGCGGGTCCATGGCGAGGGCCTCGCGCGGCGAGATGCCGAACAGCTGCGCGTCGAAGCGCGGGACGTCCTGGAGGAAACCGCCCTGCTTGGTGTACGAGGTGCCGATCCGGTCGGGGTCGGGGTCGTAGAGGGCGTCCAGGTCCCAGCCGCGGTCCTCGGGGAATCCGCCGATGCCGTCACGGCCGTCGGCGACGAGGTCCCACAGCTGTTCGGGCGTGGCGACCTGTCCGGGGAAGCGGCAGGCCATGCGGACGATGGCCACGGGCTCGGGCTCTTCGAGCTCCTTGACGCGCCGGCGCGCGTTGCGCAGGTCGGCGGTGGCCCGCTTCAGATACTCGCGGAGCTTGTCTTCATTGTTCGTGCTCAACGTCACTCACCTACCGGGAACGGGAAGCCAACACGGCGCGGTCGTTGCGGGCGCGGGGTCACTGCGTCTCCAACTCGTCGTCGAGCAGGTCGAAGAGCTCGCTGTCCGAGGCCGAGTCGAGGTCGGCGTCGGAGGCGGGCGCCGCGTCCGCTGCGGTGGCGTTCCAGGCGGCGAGCAGCTCGTGGAGCCTGCTGCTGATCCGGCCGCGGTCTTCGGGGGTGGCCTGTGCGGCCCCGGCCAGGGCGCCGCCGAGCCGGTCGATCTCGTCGAGCAGCGGGTCCAGGCCCTCGGTGTCGCCGAGGAGTTCGGTGCGCAGCAGGGCGGCGAGCTCGACGGGCGTCGGGTGGTCGAAGACCAGGGTGGAGGGCAGGCTCAGGCCGGTGGCGGCGCCGAGCCGGTTGCGCAGTTCGACCGCGCTGAGGGAGTCGAAGCCCAGCTCGCGGAAGGCCCGCTGGGGGCCGACGGCGGCCAGGGCCTCCGGGCCGGCGGTGCCGTGGCCCAGGACGGAGGCGGCCTGCTTGCGGACCAGGTCGAGCAGGACGCGGTCCTGCTCGGCCGCCGGGAGGCCGGTGAGGCGGCGCAGCAGGGCGTCGGCGGCGCCGTCGGCCTCCTCGGCCTCGGCGGCGGCGGTGGCCTCGGCCTGGGCGAGGAGCTTCGCCGCCTCGGGGACCATCTCGAACAGGGGGCTGTTGCGCTCCGTGTTGGTGCCCAGCGAGAAGCTGTCCCAGCGGATGTCGATGATGACCGGGCCGGTCTCCTCGTGGTCGAGGGACTGCTGGAGCGCGGCGGTGGCGAGCTCCGGGGGGAGCTCCCAGACGCCCTGGAGGCGGGCGCGTTCGCCGACGCCGTTGTCGGCCATGCCGCTGCCCTCCCAGGTGCCCCACACGACGGCGGTGGCGGGCAGGCCGAGGGCGCGGCGCTGCTCGGCGAGGGCGTCGAGGAAGGTGTTGCCGGGGGTGTAGTTGCCCAGGCCCGCGGAGCCGTAGGCGGCGCCGAAGGAGGAGAACAGGACGAAGGCCGTGAGCTCCTTGTCGCGGGTCAGTTCCTGGAGGTTGAGGGCGCCGCGCGCCTTGACGGCGAGGACGCGCTCCATGCGGTCGGGGGTGAGCGAGTCGACCATGCCGTCGTCGAGGACGGCGGCGGTGTGGAACACCGAGGTCAGCGGGGCGTCGGCGGGGAGCGCGTCGATGACGGCGGCGAGGGCGGCGGCGTCGCAGACGTCGGCCGCGGCGATGGTGACCTTGGCGCCGAGCTCGGTGAGTTCGGCTTCCAGGGCGCCGGCGCCGGGGGCGTCGGGGCCGCTGCGGCTGATCAGCAGCAGGTGTTCGGCGCCCGCGCGGGCGAGCCAGCGGGCGGTCTGCGCGCCGAGGCCGCCGGTGCCGCCGGTGATGAGGGCGGTGCCGGACGGCTGCCAGGTGCGGGCCGGTTCGGCGTCGCCGAGCGGCGCCCGGACCAGCCTGCGGACCAGGACGTTCCAGGACCGTACGGCGAGCTGGTCCTCGTCGCCGGGCTCGGTGAGGATTCCGGCGAGCCGCTTCCAGGCCTCCTCGTCGGGCTGCTGCGGCAGGTCGACGATGCCGCCCCACAGCCGCGGGTGCTCCTGGACCAGGACGCGGGCCAGGCCCCACACGGCGGCCTGGACGGGGCTGGTGAGCGGGTCGGAGTCGCCGACGGAGACGGCACCCTGGGTGAGGGACCACACCGGGGCGTCGAACTCGGCGAGTTCGCGTACCTGGAGGACCGCCTGGACGAGGGTGACCGTGCCGGCCAGGCCGAGCGGGAGCTCGGGGTGGTCGGGGTGGGGCCGCTCGTCGAGGGACAGCAGGGACAGGATCCCGGTGACGCGGTCCTCGCCCTCGGCGGTGAGCTCCTGGTGGAGCTGCTGGGCGAGGGTGTAGCGGTCGCTGGCCCAGACGTCGACGGGGATGCGGACGGTGCGGGCGCCCTGGGCGGCGAGGCGGTCGGCGGCGGCCGCGGCGAGCGAGTCGTCGCCGCCCTCGGACTCCACGATCAGCCAGGTGCCGGTGAGCTGCGGTGCGGCGGTCTCGGCGACCGTCCACACGGTGCGGTAGCGCCAGGAGTCGATCGCGGACTTCTCGCGGCGGGTGCGGCGCCAGGCGGCCAGGGCGGGCAGCGCCTCGCCGAGGGGCTGGTCCGCGCCGACGCCGAGGGGGGCCAGGTCGCCGCTGTCCACGGCCGCCCAGAAGGCGGCGTCGACCTCGTCGCCGCCGTGCGCGGCGAGGTCGGGGGCCGCCGCGTCGGAGGGCTCGGCGTCGAGCCAGTACGGGCGGTGCTGGAAGGCGTACGTGGGCAGCTCGACGCGCTGTGCGCCCTCGGGGAAGGCGGTGGGCCAGGCGACGGTGGCGCCGCGGGTCCAGGCCTCGGCGAGGGAGGTGAGGAAGCGCTGCGGGCCGCCCTCGTCGCGGCGCAGGGTGGCGAGGGTGACGGCGGCGGAGGCGGCCGGGGCCTCGGCGGCGTCGATGGTCTCCTGGACGCCGATGGTGAGGACGGGGTGGGCGCTGGCCTCGACGAACAGGCCGTGGCCGGCGGCCAGGAGGCTGCGGACGCCGTCCTCGAAGCGGACGGTGGTGCGCAGGTTGGTGTACCAGTACTCGGCGTCCAGCTCGGAGCCGTCGGCCCAGTCACCGGTGACGGTGGAGAAGAAGGGGGTCTCGGCGGTGCGCGGCTGGATCCCGGCCAGCAGGCCGATGACCTCGTCGCGGATCGATTCGACCTGCGCGGAGTGCGAGGCGTAGTCGACGTTGATGCGGCGGGCGCGGACCCCGTCGGCCTCGCAGGCGGCCATCAGCTCGTCCAGGGCCTCCGGGTCACCGGAGACGACGGTGGACCGCGGGCCGTTGACCGAGGCCAGCGCGAGCCGCTCGCCCCAGGCGGAGATACGTTCCGCCACCGCGCCGGCGACGTCCGCCACCGACACCATGCCGCCCTTGCCCGCCAGCGCCACGATCGCCTTGGCACGCAGCGCGGACACCTTCGCCGCGTCCTCGAGCGACAACGCGCCCGAGACGGCCGCTGCCGCGATCTCACCCTGCGAGTGGCCCAGCACGGCGGCCGGGCGCACCCCGTGGAAGCGCCACAGCTCGGCGAGGGACACCATCACGGCCCACAGGGCGGGCTGCACGACGTCGACCCGGTCGAAGCCGGGGACGCCGTCCTTCTGCCGCAGGACGTCCAGCAGCGACCAGTCGGTGTACGGGGCCAGTGCCTGGGCGCACTCCTCGAGGCGGGCGGCGAACACCGGGGAGGACCCGTAGAGTTCCACGGCCATGCCGGCCCACTGGGAGCCCTGGCCGGGGAAGACGAAGACGGGGCGGTCAGCGCCCGCGGCGGCGGTGACTCCGGTGGTGTCGCCCTCGGCGAGCTCGGCGAGCCCGGCGAGGAACTCCTCGTGCTTGGCGGCGACGACCGCGCCGCGCACCGGGTGGGCGCTGCGGGTGGTGGCCAGCGAGAAGCCGGTGGAGGCGGGCGCGGCGCCGTCGCGGACGTGGGCCAGGAGGCGGGCGGCCTGCTCGCGCAGGGCGGCCTGGGTGCGGCCGGAGAGGATCCACGGCACGGGCGCGCCGCCGCCGTCCTCGGGGGACGGCGCCGCCGGCTGGTCGGCCGGGGCGGCCTCTTCGAGGATGACGTGGGCGTTCGTACCGCTCACGCCGAAGGAGGACACGCCGGCCCGGCGGGGCTCCTCGCCGCGGCGCGTCCAGTCGCGGGACTCGTTCAGCAGCCGGACGCCGCCGGAGGACCAGTCGATGTGCGGCGACGGCTCGTCGGCGTGCAGGGTCTTGGGGAGCACGCCGTGGCGCAGCGCCTGCACCATCTTGATGACGCCGGCGAGGCCGGCGACGGGACCGCCGTGCCCGATGTTGGACTTCGACGAGCCGAGCCACAGCGGCTGCTCGGCGGAGTGCTCCTGCCCGTAGGTGGCGAGCAGGGCCTGGGCCTCGATCGGGTCGCCGAGGGAGGTGCCGGTGCCGTGCGCCTCGACCGCGTCCACGTCCTGCGGGCTGAGCCGGGCGTTGGCGAGGGCGCGGCGGATGACCTCCTGCTGCGCGGGCTCGCTGGGGGCGGTGAGGCCGTTGCTGGCACCGTCCTGGTTGAGGGCGGAGCCGCGGATGACGGCGAGGACCTGGTGGCCGTTGCGGCGCGCGTCGGAGAGGCGCTCCACGAGCAGCACTCCGGCGCCCTCGGACCAGGTGGTGCCGTCGGCGTCGGCGCCGAAGGCCTTGCAGCGGCCGTCGGCGGCCAGCGCGCGCTGGCGGCTGAACTCCACGAACGCGGCGGGGCTGGACATGACGGCCACGCCCGCGGCCAGGGCGAGCGAGCACTCGCCCTGGCGCAGGGCCTGCACGGCCAGGTGCAGGGCGACCAGGCCGGAGGAGCAGGCCGTGTCGACGGTGACGGCGGGGCCGGCCAGCCCGAAGGTGTAGGCGACCCGGCCGGACAGGACGCTCGACATGGTGCCGGTGCCGATGTAGCCCTCCACGCCGTCCGGCAGGGCGTCCAGCCGGGAGGCGTAGTCGGAGGCGACGGCGCCGACGAAGACGCCCGTCCCGGTGCCCTTCAGCGACAGCGGGTCGTAGCCCGCGCGCTCCAGGGTCTCCCAGGCGGTCTCCAGGAACAGCCGCTGCTGCGGGTCCATGGCGGCCGCCTCGCGCGGCGAGATGCCGAAGAGCTCCGGGTCGAAGAGGGTGGCTCCCTGGAGGAAGCCGCCCTCGCGGACGTACGTCTTGCCGGGGGCGTCGGGGTCGGGGTCGTACAGGTCGGTGTCCCAGCCGCGGTCGGCCGGGAAGGGGCCGATCGCGTCGGTACCGGACGCCACGAGGTTCCAGAAGCCCTCGGGGTCGGTGACCCCGCCCGGGAAGCGGCAGGCCATCGAAACGATGGCGATCGGCTCGTGCCCGGCGTCCTCCGCGTCGCGCAGCTGCTGCTTGGTACGGCTCAGATCGGCTGTGACGCGCTTGAGGTAATCACGGAGCTTCTCTTCGTTGCTCGTCGACATGCTCGGTACTCCTAAGTGGATATGGGACAGAGGAGCAGGTCAGGAAGCTCCCAGTTCCTTGTCGATCAGTGCGAAGATCTCGTCGTCCGTCACCGACGCGAGGGCGTCGTCGTCGAGGACGTCCGCCTCCGTTTCGGTGCCGCGCCACTTCCACAGCAGCGCTTCGAGCCGCTTGGCGACGCTGTCGCGGACGGCGCTGTCCGGGTCGGCGTCCGCCAGTACGGCTTCCAGGGCGGCGAGTTCACGCAGCCCGGGCGCTTGCGCGCCGCGGGCGGTGCCCAGCTGGTCGAGGAGGTGGCGGGCGAGGGCAAGCGGGGTCGGGTGGCTGAAGACGAGGGTCGCGGGCAGGGACAGGCCGGTCGCGGCGGTGAGCCGGTTGCGCAGCTCGACCGCGGTCAGCGAGTCGAACCCGAGCTCCCGGAAGGCCCTTTCCGCCTCGACCGATTCCGTCTCCGGGTGGCCGAGGACCGCGGCCACCCGGGTACGGACGAGGTCGGTGACCGTGCGCTCCTGCTCCTGCGGGGAGAGCGCGGCCAGCCGCTGTGCGAACGATTCGGCCTCCGCCGCGTCCTGCGAGGCGGCCGTCCGGCGTACGGGCGTACGCGTCACGGCGCTCGCCCCACCGGTGGCTCCGGCGGCGGCCGCGGCGGCGGACAGTTCCCCGGCGGACACCAGCCGCGACGCGAACGACGCGATGGAGGCCACGGGGCGGCCGGTGGCGTCGGCGACCGTGAGGGCCACCTCGTCCGGGCCGGCCGGGGTCAGGTGCACGCGCACGCGCGAGGCTCCCGCGGCGTGCAGGCGCACTCCGCTCCACGCGAACGGCAGCCAGGCCGTTCCGTCCTCCGTTTCCGGCCCGCTCACCGCCAGCGCGTGGAGCGCGGCGTCGAGCAGGGCCGGATGGAGGCCGAACCGGCCGGCGTCCTCCTGCTGATCCTCGGGCAGCACCACCTCGGCGTACACCCCGACACCGTCGCCCGGGAGCCAGACCTCGGCCAACCCCTGAAAGGCCGGGCCGTACCCGTACCCCGACCCCGACAGCCCCTCATAGAAGCCCTCGAGGTCCACGCGCTCGGCGCCGGCCGGGGGCCAGACGGTGAGCTCGCGGCCCGGCTGCGGGGTCTCGGCGCGGCTGAGCACGCCCTGGGCGTGGCGGGTCCAGGGGCCGTCTGCGGCGTCCTGGCGGCCGTACACCGCGACGGTGCGCCTGGAGGCCGTGTCAGGGGGGCCGACGACGATCTGGAGCAGTACGGGGCCCTCGTCGGGCAGGACGAGCGGGGCTTCCAGGGTCAGTTCGTCGAGGGTGTCGCAGCCGGCCTCGTCGCCGGCGCGGACGGCCAGCTCCACGAACGCGGCGCCGGGCAGCACCCGGGCTCCGGCCACGACGTGGTCGGCGAGCCAGGGGTGGGTACGCAGCGACAGGCGCCCGGTGAGGACGGTCTGGCCGCCTTCGGCGAGGCGGACGGCCGCGCCGAGCAGGGGGTGGTCGGCGGCGCCGAGACCGGCGGCGGCCACGTCGGCGGCGCCGGAGCCCGCGCCGGTGGCGGTCAGCCAGTAGCGCTCGCGCTGGAAGGCGTAGGTGGGCAGGTCGGCGCCGGAGGCGTCCTGGCCGGCGTAGACGGCCGGCCAGTCGACGGGGGCGCCGTGGGTCCAGGCCTCGGCGAGGGAGGCCAGGAAGCGCTGCGGGCCGCCTTCTTCACGGCGCAGGGAGCCGAGGGTGACGGCGGCGGAGTCCGTGGTGTCGATGGTCTCCTGGACGCCGATGGTCAGCACCGGGTGGGCACTGGACTCCACGAAGACCTTGTGGCCGCGCTCCAGGAGAGCGGCGATGGCGTCCTGGAAACGGACGGTACGGCGGAGGTTGGTGTACCAGTACTCGGCATCCAGCTCCGAACCCTCGGCCCACTCCCCCGTGACGGTGGAGAAGAACGGGGTCTCGGCGGTGCGCGGCTCGATCCCGGCCAGCAGGCCGATGACCTCGTCGCGGATGGACTCGACCTGCGGACCGTGCGAGGCGTAGTCCACATTGATGCGACGGGCGCGGACCCCGTCGGCCTCGCAGGCGGCCATCAGCTCGTCCAGGGCCTCCGGGTCACCGGAGACGACCGTGGACTGCGGACCGTTCACCGAAGCCAGCGCGAGCCGCTCGCCCCAAGCGGAGATACGTTCCGCCACGGCCTCGGCGGTGTCGGCGACGGACACCATGCCGCCCTTGCCGGCGAGTGCCAGCAGCGCCTTGGCACGCAGCGCCGACACCTTCGCCGCGTCCTCCAGCGACAACGCGCCCGAGACGGCCGCGGCGGCGATCTCACCCTGGGAGTGGCCCACGACGGCCGCCGGAACGACCCCCGCCGCACGCCACAGCTCCGCCAGGGACACCATCACCGCCCACAGGGCCGGCTGGACCACGTCCACCCGGTCGAAACCGGGCGCACCGTCCTCCTGCCGCAGCACATCCAGCAGCGACCAGTCCGTGTGCGGGGCCAAAGCCTCGGCGCACGCGTCCAGGCGGGCCGCGAACACCGGCGAGGAGTCGTACAACTCCACCGCCATCCCCAGCCACTGCGAACCCTGCCCCGGGAAGACGAACACCGTCTTCCCGGTGCCCGCCTGGCCCTGGTGCACGCCCGTCGCGGTGTCGCCCGCGGCGAGGGCGGCGAGGGCGCGCACGGTGTCCTGCGGGGAGGCCTGGGCGGTGACCGCCGCGCGGTGGTCGAAGGCGGCCCGGGCGGTGGCCAGGGCGACGCCGGTGGCGGTGTGCCCGTCGGCGTACCGCTCGGCGTGCGCGCCGAGCCGTCCGGCCTGGCCGCGCAGGGCGGCGGCGGTGCGGCCGGAGAGGAGCCAGGGGGTGCCGGCGACGGGCGCGGACAGGACGGCGGGGCGGCCGGGTCCGGTCTCGGCCGGCTCGCCGTCCGCGTCGGCTTCGACCTCCTGCGGGGTCTGTTCCAGGATGACGTGGGCGTTGGTGCCGCTGATGCCGAACGCCGAGACGCCGGCCCGGCGCGGACGGCCGGTCTCCGGCCAGGCACGGGCCTCGGTCAGCAGCTCCACGGCGCCCGAGGCCCAGTCGATCTTCGGGGAGGGCGCGTCGACGTGCAGGGTCTGCGGGAGCAGGCCGTTGCGCATCGCCATGACCATCTTCATCACGCCGGCCGCGCCCGAAGCGGCCGAGGTGTGGCCGATGTTGGACTTCACGGAGCCGAGCCACAGCGGCCGGTCGGCGGGCCGGTTCTGCCCGTACGTGGCGAGCAGGGCCTGGGCCTCGATCGGGTCGCCGAGGGTGGTGCCGGTGCCGTGCGCCTCGACGGCGTCGACGTCGGCGGCGGCGATGCGGGCGCTGGCGAGGGCCTGCTTGATGACCCGCATCTGGGCGGGCCCGTTGGGGGCGGTGAGCCCGTTGCTGGCGCCGTCCTGGTTGACGGCCGTGCCGCGGACCACGGCCAGGATCCGGCGGCCGGCCCGGCGGGCGTCGGAGAGCCGTTCGACGAGGAGCATGCCGACGCCCTCGGCGGGCCCGAAGCCGTCGGCGGCGGCGGCGAAGGCCTTGCAGCGGCCGTCGGCGGCGAGCGCCCGCTGGCGGCTGAACTCCACGAACCCGGCGGGGTTCGACATGACGGTGACACCGCCGACGAGGGCCATGGAGCATTCGCCGGTGCGCAGGGCCTGGGCGGCCATGTGCAGGGCGACGAGGGAGGAGGAGCAGGCGGTGTCGATGGTGACGGCCGGGCCCTCGAGGCCGAGGGAGTAGGCGAGCCGGCCGGACATGACGCTGGCGAGGTTGCCGGTGCCGAGGTAGCCCTCCAGCTCGTCCGGGGCCTCGAGGATGCCGGTCGTGTAGTCGATGGCGCTGAAGCCGACGAAGGTGCCGGTGAGGCTGCCGGTGAGGGTGGCGGGGTCGATCCCGGCGCGTTCGACGGCCTCCCAGCCGGTCTCCAGGAGCAGGCGCTGCTGGGGGTCCATGGCGAGGGCCTCGCGCGGGGAGATCCCGAAGAAGCCGGCGTCGAACTCGTCGACGTCGTGCAGGAAGCCGCCTTCCTGCACGTAGTTGGTGCCCGGCTTGTCGGGGTCGGGGTCGTAGAGGGATTCGATGTCCCACCCGCGGTTGACGGGGAAGCCGCCGACGGCGTCGCCGCCGGCCGCGACCAGCTCCCACAGGTCTTCGGGGGAGCTCACCCCGCCCGGATAGCGGCAGGCCATGCCGGTGATCGCGATCGGTTCGTGGCCGGCCGACTCGGCGGCCTGCAGCCGCTTGCGGGTCTGCTGCAGGTCGGCCGTCGCCCGCTTGAGGTATTCGAGGAGCTTTTCTTCGTTGTTCGCCATGGTCGGTATCTCCGTGGGCCCCGTGGGGCGGATCGCTGGCCGGCGGGTGGGATGGGGGAAGGGGTGCCTCCCCGGCCGGGCCGGGGCCCGGTCGGGAAGGCACCCCTCCCGGAGGTGCGTCAGGAGGTGCCCAGCTCTTTGTCGAGCAGGGCGAACATGTCGTCGGCGGTGGCCGTGGTGAGGCCCTCGCCGGTGCTCTCGTCGGGGGTGGCGTCCGCGCCGCCCCAGGTCCACAGCAGTGCCTCGAGGCGCTGCTTGAGCTTGGTGCGGGTGTCGGTGTCGGGGTCGGTGGCGGCGAGCGCGCCTTCGAGGCGGTCGAGTTCGTCGAGGACCGATCCGACGGGTGCCGTCGACTCCGGCAGCAGGGCGCCGCGCAGGTGTCCGGCGAGGGCCGCCGGGTTGGGGTAGTCGAAGACGATCGTGGCGGGGAGCTTGAGGCCGGTGGCGGCGCCGAGCCGGTCGCGCAGTTCGACGGCGGTCAGCGAGTCGAAGCCGAGGCCCTTGAAGGCGCGGCCGGGTTCGATGGCGTCGCCCGAGTCGTGGCCCAGGACCCCGGCCACCTTCTCGCGCACCAGGTCGAGGAGGATCGTCTCGCGCTCGGCGGGGTTCGCCGCGGTGAGCTCTTCGACGAGCCGGGCCGCGGCCCCGGTGGCGGCCGCCGCCGTCTGCGTGGGCTCTTCGGCGGCCTTCAGGGCGGCGCGGGCCTCGGGGACGCCCTGGATGAGCGGGCTGGGGCGGCCGGAGGTGAAGCCGCGGGCGAAGCGCTCCCATTCGACGTCGGCGACGGCACGGAACACCTCGTCGTGCTCCACGGCCTGGACCATCGCGTTCAGGGCGAGTTCGGGGTCCATCTCGATGACGCCGCGACGGCGCATGTACTCCTCGACGCCCTCGCCCTCCATCATGCCGCCGCCGCCCCAGGC
The DNA here is from genome assembly GCF_026343185.1 of Streptomyces sp. NBC_00091. GTDB lineage: Bacteria > Actinomycetota > Actinomycetes > Streptomycetales > Streptomycetaceae > Streptomyces. Next base: position 168,341 of record NZ_JAPEMA010000003.1, read on the forward strand.
GCCCCAGGCGAGGGAGGTGGCGGTCAGGCCGCGGGCCCGGCGCTGCTGTGCGAACGCGTCGAGGTAGGCGTTGCCGGGGGCGTAGCCGCCGTGCCGGCCGCTGCCCCAGACACCGGAGTTCGAGGAGAACAGGACGAACGCGTCGAGTGCGGTGTCGCCGAGCAGCTCGTCGAGGTGGCGGGCGCCGTCGATCTTGCCTTCGTTGATCTTCCGGTACTCGTCGGTGGTCATCTCGTCGACGAGGGTCGACTGGACGATGCCGACGGCGTGGACGACGGCGGTCAGGGGCTGCCCGGCCGGGATCGCGTCGAGGACCGCCTTGAGCTGTTCGCGGTCGGACACGTCGCAGGCCGGGATGGTGACGTCGGCGCCCAGGGCGCGGAGCTCGGCGGCGAGTTCGGCGGCTCCCGGGGCGTCGGCGCCGCGCCGGCTGGTGAGGACGAGGTGGGCGGCGCCGGTGGCGGCGAGCCGGCGGGCGACGCGGGCGCCGACGCCTCCGGTGCCGCCGGTGACCAGGACGGTCCCGGACGGCTCCCAGCGGCGGACCGGCTCGCGGTCGCCGAGCGGGGAGCGCACCAGGCGGCGGCCGAAGGCACCGCCGGCCCGGACCGCGACCTGGTCCTCGTCGCCGAGGCCGGTGAGGACCCGGGCGAGCCGGGCCGCGGCCCGCTCGTCCGGCTCCGCCGGCAGGTCGACGAGGCCGCCCCAGGTACGGGGCTGTTCGAGGCCGACGACCCGGCCGAGGCCCCACAGCTGGGCCTGGACGGGGTCGGCGGGCGCGTCCGCCGGCCCGGTGGCGACGGCGCCGTGCGTGAGCACCCACAGGGGTGCGGTGACGCCGGCGTCGCCGAGGGCCTGGACGAGGACGAGGGTGCCGGTGGCGACGGCGTCCCGGTCGGCGGCGTCGCCGAGCAGGCTCACCACGCCGGTGAGGGGGCCGTCGGGCAGCTGGGAGGCCCAGGCGGTGCGGTCGGCCTCGGCCGGGTCGAGGACGATCCGGTGGACCTCGGCGCCCTGCGCGGCGAGCGCGGCGACGGTGGCCCCGGTGCGGCCGGGGTCGGCGGCGTGCAGCGGTTCCACGACGAGCCAGCCGCCGGTGAGCCGGTCGGTGGCGTCCTCGGGCAGCAGGGTCCAGTCGACGTCGTAGCGCCAGGAGTCGACGGTGGAGCGCTCGCGGCGGCCGCGCCGCCAGGTGGCGAGCTCGGGCAGCAGGTCGCGCAGCGGACGGTCGCCGTCGAGGCCGACGGTCTCGGCGAGGGAGTCCAGGTCTCCGGCCTCCACGGCCGACCAGAACGCGCCCTCGGTCTCCTCGGCCGCGCCTTGCGGGGCGGTGGCCTCGGCGGGGCCGGACTCCAGCCAGTAGCGCTGCTGCTGGAAGGCGTACGTGGGGAGCTCGACGGGGCGCGCGCCGCGTCCGGCGAGGACGGAGCGCCAGTCGACGTCGATGCCCCGGGTCCAGGCGGCGGCGAGCGAGGTGTAGAAGCGGGCGAGGCCGCCCTCCTCGCGGCGCAGGGTGCCCAGGGCCAGGGCCTCGGATCCGGCGGCCTCGGCGGTCTCCAGGACTCCGTACACGAGGACGGGGTGGGCGCTGGACTCCACGAACGCCCGGAAGCCCTCCGCCAGGAGGGAGCGGACGACGGGCTCGAAGGAGACGGGCTGCCGGCAGTTCTCGTACCAGTAGGCGGCGGTCAGCTCGGAGCCGTCCAGGACCTCGCCGGTGACGGTGGAGTACAGCGGGACGGAGCCGGCGCGCGGCCGGACGAACGAGAGGAGTTCGATCACCTGGTCCTTGAGGCGGTCGACCTGGGCGCAGTGGGAGGCCACCGTCGAGGGGATGACCTTGGCCCGGATGCCGTCGGCCTCCAGGGCCGCGACCAGTTCCTCCAGCGGGGCCACCTCACCGGCGACGGTGACCGTACCCGGGCCGTTGATGCCCGCGATGGACAGCGCGTCCCCGTACGGGGCGATCCGGGCCCGGACCGCGTCCGCACCCAGCGACACCGAAGCCACCGCGCCACAGCCCACCAACTCGTCCGCGAACAGCTGCGAGCGGAGCACGACCACCTTGGCCGCGTCCTCCAGCGACAGCGCACCCGACACGGCCGCGGCCGCGATCTCGCCCTGCGAGTGACCCACGACCGCGTCCGGCACCACACCGGCCGCACGCCACAGCTCGGCAAGGGACACCATCACGGTGAACAGGACCGGCTGGAGCACCTCGATACGGGTCAGCTCCGGAGTACCCTCGGCCCCCCGCAGCACACCCTCCACGGACCAGTCGACGTGAGCCTCAACAGCCGCCGCGACCTCCGCGAACCGAGCCGCGAACACCGGCGAGGCGTCGAGGAGTTCGGCCCCCATGCCGGCCCACTGGGAGCCCTGGCCGGGGAAGACGAACACCGTCTTGCCCTCGATGTCGGCGGCGCCGGTGACGGTCTGTCCGGCGGGCGCTCCGGCGGCCAGCGCGGCCAGTCCGGCGAGGGCTTCCTCGCGGCTGCCGAGGACGACGGCGGCCCGGTGGTCCAGGCGGGCCCGGGTGGTGGCCAGGGACAGCGCGACGTCGGACAGGGACAGGTCGACGTCGGCGGCGAGGTGGTCGTGCAGCCGCTGGGCCTGCGCCTGGAGGGCGGCGGGGTTCTTGCCGGTCAGGGTCCAGGGCACGGTGGCGGCCAGCACTCCGGCCACGGCGGGGCGCCCGGTGTCCTCGGGCGCCCGGTCGTGGTCCGTGGCGGCCAGGGGGGACTGCTCCAGGATGACGTGGGCGTTCGTGCCGCTGAGGCCGAAGGAGGAGACGCCGACGCGGCGCGGGTGGCCGGTCTCGGGCCAGGCGCGCTGCTCGGTGAGCAGCTCGACGGAGCCGGTGGACCATTCCACGTGCGGGGAGGGCTCGTCGACGTGCAGGGTCTTGGCGAGGACGCCGTGGCGCAGGGCCATCACGGACTTGATGACGCCGGCGATGCCGGAGACGGCCTGGGTGTGGCCGATGTTGGACTTGAGGGAGCCGAGCCACAGCGGCCGGTCCTCGTCGCGGCCCTGGCCGTAGGTGGCGAGCAGGGCGTGCGCCTCGATGGGGTCGCCCAGCTTGGTGCCGGTGCCGTGGGCCTCGACGGCGTCGACGTCCTGTGCGGCGAGCTTGGCGGAGGCCAGGGCCTGGCGGATGACGCGCTGCTGGGAGGGGCCGCTGGGGGCGGTCAGTCCGTTGCTGGCGCCGTCCTGGTTGGTGGCGGAGCCGCGGACGACGGCCAGGACGCGGTGTCCGTTGCGGCGGGCGTCGGAGAGCTTCTCCAGGAGGAGGACGCCGAGGCCCTCGGAGAAGGCGGTGCCGTCGGCGGCTCCGGCGAAGGCCTTGGCGCGGCCGTCGGCGGCCAGCGCCCGCTGGCGTCCGAACTCCAGGAACTCGGCGGGGGTCGACATGACGGCGACGCCGCCCGCGAGGGCCATCGAGCACTCGCCCTGGCGCAGGGACTGCGCGGCCAGGTGCAGGGCGACCAGCGAGGAGGAGCAGGCGGTGTCGACGGTGACGGCGGGGCCCTCGAGGCCGAAGCTGTAGGCGACGCGGCCGGAGATGACGCTGTTGGAGAGGCCGGTGCCGAAGTAGCCCTCGACGCCTTCGGGGATCTCGCACAGTTCGGTGGCGTACCCGGACGGCACGGCGCCGACGAAGACGCCGGTGCGGGTGCCCTTGAGGGTGGCGGGGTCGATGCCGGCCCGTTCGAAGACCTGCCAGGCGCCTTCCAGGACGAGCCGCTGCTGCGGGTCCATGGCGAGGGCCTCGCGCGGGGAGATCCCGAACAGCTCGGCGTCGAAGCGGCCCGCGTCGTGCAGGAATCCCCCTTCCTTCACGTAGGTGCGGCCGGGCGTGCCGGGCTCGGGGTCGTAGATGGCGTCCAGGTCCCAGCCGCGGTTGGCGGGGAAGGCGCCGATGGCGTCGCCGCCTTCGGCGACGAGCCGCCACAGCGCTTCGGGCGAGTCCACGCCGTCGGGGAAGCGGCAGGCCATGCCGACGATCACGACCGGGTCGCCGTCGGCGGCCGGGGCGGTGAGGGGGGCGTTGTCCTGCTGCTCCCGCTCGGCGTCGCCGAGGAGTGCGGTACGCAGCTGGCGGGCGAGGGAGGCCGGGGTGGGGTGGTCGAAGACGATGGTGGCGGGCAGCCGCAGTCCGGTGGCCGCGCCGAGCCGGTTGCGCAGTTCGACCGCGGTCAGCGAGTCGAAGCCGAGCTCCTTGAAGGCCTTCTCGGCGCCGACGGCCTCGGCGGCGGAGTGTCCGAGGACGGCGGCCGCGTGGGTGCGGACCAGGTCGAGCAGGGTCCGCAGCTGGTCGTCGGGGGTCAGTGCGGTCAGTCGGCGGGCGAGCGCGGAGCCGCCCGCGCCGTCGGCGTTCTCGACGGTGCGGCGGCCCGGTACGCGGACCAGGCCGCGGGCGAGCGCGGGCAGGGTGCCGCCGGTGGCCATGGTGCGCAGGGCGGCCGCGTCCAGGCGTACGGGCACCAGCAGGGGTGCGCCGCCGGTGACGCCCGCGTCGAGGAGCGCGAGGCCCTCGGCCGGGGAGAAGGCGACCATGCCGGAGCGGGCCATGCGGGCCACGTCCTCCTCGGAGAGGTGGCCGGTCATGCCGCTGGCCTTGTCCCACAGGCCCCAGGCGAGTGAGGTGGCGGGCAGGCCCTGGGCGCAGCGGTGCTGGGCGAGGGCGTCCAGGAAGGCGTTGGCGGCGGCGTAGTTGCCCTGGGCGGGGCCGCCGATGACCCCTGCCGCGGAGGAGAACAGGACGAAGGCGGTGAGGTCCAGGTCGCGGGTGAGCTCGTGGAGGAGCGCGGCCGCGTCCGCCTTGGGGCGCAGGACGGCGCCGAGCCGGTCGGCGTCGAGGGAGGCGATCACCCCGTCGTCGAGGACTCCGGCGGTGTGGACGACTCCGCGCAGCGGCCGGTCGGCGGGGATGGCGGCGAGGAGGGCGGCCAGTGCGTCGCGGTCGGCGGCGTCGCAGGCCACGACCTCGGCCGTAGCGCCCAACTCGGCTATCTCGGCGACCAGTTCGGCGGCCCCGGGGGCGTCCGGGCCGCGTCGGCCGGCCAGCAGCAGGTTCCGTACGCCGTGCTCGGTGACCAGGTGCTTGGCGACCAGCGCGCCCAGGGTGCCCGTACCGCCCGTGATCAGGACGGTGCCGGCCGGGTCCCAGCCCTGCGGGACCGTCAGGACGATCTTGCCCACGTGCTTGGCCTGGCTCATGAACCGGAAGGCCTCCGGCGCCCGCCGGATGTCCCACGTACGGACCGGCAGCGGCTGGAGCACGCCCGCCTCGAACAGCCGGCCCAGCTCGGCGAGCATCTCGGCGATGCGCTCCGGTCCGGCTTCGGCGAGGTCGAAGGCCCGGTAGGCGACGCCGGTGTGGTCCCGTTCGATGTCCTGCGGGTCGCGGACATCGGTCTTGCCCATCTCGACGAAGCGGCCGCCGCGCGGCAGCAGCCGCAGCGAGGCGTCGGTGAGTTCGCCGGCGAGGGAGTTCAGGACGACGTCGACGCCCTCGCCGCCGGTGGCGGTGGAGAAGCGCTCCTCGAAGGAGGCGTCACGGGAGGAGGCGATGTGGGCGTCGTCGAGACCGGCCGCGCGCAGCGCGTCCCACTTGCCCTCGCTGGCCGTACCGAACACCTCGGCACCCAGGTGCCGGGCGATCTGCACCGCCGCCGAACCCACACCACCGGCCGCGGCGTGCACCAGCACCCGCTCGCCGGCCTTCAGCCCCGCCAGCTCCACCAGCGCGTAGTACGCGGTGAGGAACGCGGTCGGCGCGGACGCGGCCTGTTCGAAGGTCCAGCCGTCGGGGATACGGGTGACGACGCGCCGGTCGGCCACCGTGTCCGGGCCGAAAGCGCCCGGGACCGGGCCCATCACCCGGTCGCCGACGGCGAGTCCGCTGACGCCGGAGCCCACCTCGGTGACGACGCCGGCGCCCTCGTTGCCCATCGTCGCGTCGCCCGGGTACATGCCGAGCGCGATCATCACGTCGCGGAAGTTCAGGCCCGCGGCGCGGACCGCGACACGGATCTCGCCCTCGGCGAGCGGCCGGGTCCCGGCGGGCACGAGGGCCAGGTGGTCCAGGGTCCCGCCGGAGGCGGCGAGCTGCCAGTGCGCGGCGGACCGCGGGGGCGTCAGGGTGCCGCCGGGGGCGGTCCCCCGGACCAGGCGCGGCGCGAGCACGGCCGCGTCCCGCACGGCGGCCTGCGGTTCGCCGGCCCGGTGCGCGGCGGCCACGGCCGCCGGGAGCGCGGCGGCGGCGTCCTCGGCCGCGTCGAGGTCGACGAGCAGCAGCCGGCCGGGGTTCTCGGCCTGCGCGGAGCGGACCAGGCCCCACAGCGGGGCGTGCACCAGGTCGGTGACGTCCTCGCCGGGTCGTACGGAGACGGCGCCGCGGGTGACGACCGCCAGGCGGGCGCCCTCCAGCCGCTCGTCCGCGAGCCAGTCCTGGAGGACCGTGAGGATCCGGGCGGTCTCCTCGCGGACCGCGTCGGCGAGCGCGGCGGCGGAGCCGGCCGACGTGGCCGGGGCGCTGCCGACGGGCAGTACGACGACCTCGGGGGCGGGCAGTCCGGCGGCGACGGCGTCGCCGAGGGTGGCCACGTCGTCGAAGATCTGCGGGAACGCGCCGAGCCGCTGGAAGGCGGCCTCGACGCCGAGGCGGTCCTCGCCGAGCACGAACCAGTCGTGCGGCGCGGCGTCCTGCGGGAGGCCGTCCGTGTCCACGGCCGTCCAGTCCAGCCGGAACAGGGAGTCGTCGGTGGCCGGCCCGGAGTCGAGGGACGCGGCGGTGACGGCCCGGGACACCAGGGCGCCGACGGTGGCGACGGGTCGGCCCGTGGCGTCGGCGATCTCCAGGCCGACGCCGTCCTCCCCGGCCGGGGAGATCCGCACGCGCAGCGCGGTCGCGCCGACCGCGTGGAGGGTGACCCCGTTCCAGGAGAACGGCAGGCGTACGCCTTCGGCCTCGCCGCGGGCGGCCGGCACCAGGCCGGCGTGCAGGGCGGCGTCGAGGAGGGCGGGGTGGAGGCCGAACCGGGCGGCGTCGTCGTGCTGCTCGTGGGCGAGGGCGACCTCGGCGTAGATCTCGTCGCCGTCGCTCTGCTTCCACACCGCGCTCAGGCCCTGGAAGGCGGGCCCGTACTGGTAGCCGGCCCCGGAGAGGGCCTCGTAGAAGCCGTCGAGGGAGACGGGTTCGGCGCCGGGCGGCGGCCAGGCGGAGAGGTCGAAGGCCGGTTCGCGGCGGGCGCCGAGCAGCAGACCGGTGGCGTGGCGGGTCCACGGGGTGCCCTCGGGGGCGTCCTCGGGGAGGGAGTAGAGGGCCACGGGCCTGCGGCCGTCGGATTCGGGGCCGCCGACGACGAGCTGGAGGCGGGCCGCGCTCTCGGGGGGCAGGACGAGCGGGGCTTCCAGGGTCAGTTCGTCGAGGGTGTCGCAGCCGGCCTCGTCGCCGGCGCGGACGGCCAGCTCGACGAACGCGGTGCCGGGGAGGATGACCGTGCCGTTCACGGCGTGGTCGGCGAGCCAGGGGTGGGTGCGCAGCGACAGGCGCCCGGTGAGGACGGCCTGGTCTCCGTCGGCGAGGCGGACGGTCGCACCGAGGAGGGGGTGGTCGGCGGCGCCGAGACCGGCGGCGGTCACGTCGCCGGAACCGGAGTCGGCCACCTCGAGCCAGTAGTGCTCGCGCTGGAAGGCGTAGGTCGGCAGGTCGACGCGCGCGGCCTCCTGGGAGGCGTAGACGGTCTGCCAGTCGACGGGGGCGCCGTGGGTCCAGGCCTGGGCGAGGGAGGCGAGGAAGCGCTGCGGGCCGCCCTCTTCACGGCGCAGGGTGCCCTGGGTGACGGCCGGGGAGCCGGCGGCCTCGATGGTCTCCTGGACGCCGATGGTCAGCACCGGGTGGGCGCTGGACTCGACGAACAGCCCGTGGCCGCGCTCCAGGAGGGCGGCGATGGCGTCCTGGAAGCGGACGGTGCGGCGGAGGTTGGTGTACCAGTACTCGGCGTCCAGCTCGGAGCCGTCGGCCCACTCCCCCGTGACGGTGGAGAAGAAGGGGATCTCGGCGGTGCGCGGCTGAATCCCGGCCAGGAGACCGATGACCTCGTCGCGGATCGACTCCACCTGCGGACCGTGCGAGGCGTAGTCGACGTTGATGCGACGGGCGCGGACGCCGTCGGCCTCGCAGGCGGCCATCAGCTCGTCCAAGGCCTCCGGATCACCGGAAACCACCGTGGACTGCGGGCCGTTCACCGAAGCCAGCGCGAGCCGCTCACCCCAAGCGGAGATACGTTCCGCCACCGCATCGGCGGTGTCGGCCACCGACACCATGCCGCCCTTGCCCGCCAGCGCCAGCAGCGCCTTGGCACGCAGCGCCGACACCTTCGCCGCGTCCTCCAGCGACAACGCGCCCGAGACGGCCGCGGCCGCGATCTCGCCCTGGGAGTGACCCACGACAGCCGCCGGAACGACCCCCGCCGCACGCCACAGCTCCGCCAGCGACACCATCACCGCCCACAACGCCGGCTGGACCACATCCACCCGGTCGAAACCGGGCGCACCGTCCTCCTGCCGCAGGACATCCAGCAGCGACCAGTCCGTGTACGGGGCCAAAGCCTCGGCGCACGCGTCCAGGCGGGCCGCGAACACCGGCGAGGAGTCGTACAACTCCACCGCCATCCCCAGCCACTGCGAACCCTGCCCCGGGAAGACGAACACCGGACGGTCCGCGCCCTTGACTACGGCGCCGTCCACGACCCCCGCCGCCGGAAGCCCGGCGGCCAGGGCGTCCAGGCCGGTCAGGAAGCCGTCCCGCTCCCCCGCCAGTACGACGCCGCGCCGCTCCAGAGCGGCCCGCGTCGTGGTCAGCGCCCCGGCCACCACGGCCGGTTCGACGGCGGTGTCGGACTCCGCGTAGGCGCGCAGCCGGGCCGCCTGCCCGTGCAGGGCCTCGGTGGTCTTGCCGGACACGGTCCACGGGACCAGGCCGCCGGTGACGACGGTCTCGGCGGGCGCCCCGGGCTCGGCGCTCTCGGCGTCGCCCTCGGCCCCGTCCTGTGCGAGGTGCTGCTCCAGGATGATGTGGGCGTTGGTGCCGCTGATGCCGAACGAGGAGACTGCGGCCCGGCGCGGGCGGCCGTCGACGGTCCAGTCCGCGGGCTCGGTGAGGAGTTCCACCGCGCCGGAGGACCAGTCGATGTGCGGGGACGGCTCGTTGACGTGGAGGGTCTTGGGAAGGACGCCGTTGCGCATCGCCATGACCATCTTGATGACGCCGGCGATGCCCGAAGCGGCCTGCGTGTGGCCGATGTTGGACTTCACGGAGCCCAGCCGCAGCGGTGTGGCGTCCGCGGGCCGCTGGCCGTAGGTCGCCAGCAGCGCCCCGGCCTCGATCGGGTCGCCGAGGGCCGTTCCGGTGCCGTGCGCCTCAACGACGTCGACGTCGTGGGTGGACAGCCGGGCGTTGGCGAGGGCCTGCTTGATGACGCGCTGCTGGGAGGGGCCGTTGGGGGCGGTCATGCCGTTGCTGGCGCCGTCCTGGTTGGTCGCCGAACCCCGTACGACGGCCAGTACCTCGTGGCCGTTGCGCACGGCGTCGGAGAGCCGCTCGACGAGCAGGATGCCGGCGCCCTCGGCGAGCGCCATGCCGTCGGCACCCTCGGAGAAGGCCTTGCAGCGGCCGTCGGCGGCCATGCCGCGCTGCTCGCTGTAGCCGATGAACTCCAGCGGGGTGGACATGACGGTGACGCCGCCGACGAGGGCCATGGAGCACTCGTCGGCGCGCAGCGCCTGCGCGGCCATGTGCAGGGCGACGAGTCCCGAGGAGCAGGCGGTGTCGACGGAGACGGCCGGGCCCTCCAGGCCGAAGGTGTAGGCGACGCGGCCGGAGACGACGCTCGCCGCGCTGCCGGTGGTCAGGTGGCCCTCGTACCCCTCGGGGATGGAGGGCAGGGACCAGCAGTAGTCGAGGTTGTAGCAGCCGACGAAGGTGCCGGTGCGGCTGCCCTTCACGGACTGCGGGTCGATTCCGGCCCGCTCGAACGCCTCCCAGGCGGCTTCCATGACGAGGCGCTGCTGCGGGTCCATCGCGAGGGCCTCGCGCGGCGAGATGCCGAACACGCCCGGGTCGAACGCGCCGGCCTCGTAGAGGAATCCGCCTTCCTTCACGTAGGTGCGGCCGGAGCGCTCGGGGTCCGGGTCGTAGATCGCGTCGAGGTCCCAGCCGCGGTCCTCGGGGAAGGGGCCGATGGCGTCCCCGCCGTCCGACACCAGGCGCCACAGGTCCTCCGGCGACGCGACGCCACCGGGGAAGCGGCAGGCCATGCCGACGATCGCGATCGGCTCGTGCCCGGCATCCTCGACCTCGCGCAGCCGCTGCTTCGTCTCGTGCAGATCGGTGGTGACCCACTTGAGGTAATCGCGGAGCGTCTCTTCGTTCGTCGCCATGGGGACCTCTTTGGACCTCTCGGATAGAGCTGGAATTCGTGTGACCGACTGGCCGGAGGACGCCCTTACTCCGGGCGGCCGAATTCCTTGCGGATGAATGCGAATATCTCTTCGTCGGACGCGGCCTCGAGCTTTCCGCTGACGGATTCGGCGTCCGCGGCGGCCTGCGCGTCCTTCCAGCGGGAGAGCAGTGCCTCCAGGCGGCGGGTGAGGTTCTTGCGCTCGTCCTGGCCGGGTGCCAGCGACAGCAGGTCGGACTCGATGCGGTCGAGGTCGCTGTGCACGGAGTCCGTGGTCGCCTCTTCGCGCCGGGCGCCGCCGTCCAGGAGCAGGCCGCGCAGGTAGCCGGCGAGCGCGCCGGGGGTGGGGTAGTCGAAGACCATCGTGGCGGGCAGGCCTAGCCCGGTGGCGGCGTTCAGCCCGTTGCGCAGGCCGACGGCCGTCAGCGAGTCGAAGCCGAGGTCCTTGAAGGCCCGGGCGGCGTCGACCGCGCCGGACGAGGCGTGGCCGAGGACGGCGGCGGCGTGGCCGCACACCAGGTCAGTGAGGACGCGTTCCTGTTCCTCGCCGGACAGTTCGGCGAGCTTGTGGCGCAGCGCGTCGGCCGCTCCCGTGTCCCCGGCGTCCTCGTCGCCGCCGTGGCCGGCCTGCGCGAGGATCCGGCGGGCCTGCGGGACGTCCTCGGTGAGGCGTCCCGTACGGGCCGAGGTGAACAGGGGCAGGAAGCGGTCCCAGTCGACGTCGGCGACGGCCACGGCCGTCTCGTCGTGGTCGAGGATCCGCCGCAGGGCCTGGAGGGCCGCCGCGGGGTCCAGGAGCGGCAGGCCGCGTTGGGCGGAGCGCTCGTGGAGTTCGCGCGCCTCGTCGGGGTGGGCTTCGGCGTCGAACAGGTCCCATACGCCCCAGCCGACGGCGGTGGCCGGCAGGTTCCGGGCGCGGCGCTGCTGGGCGAGGGCGTCCAGGTGGGCGTTGGCCGCGGCGAACGCGGCGTGCTCGCCGCCGCCCCAGTAGGAGGTGACGGAGGAGAACAGTACGAACGCGTCCAGGGCGGGGCCGTCCGTGCCGAACACCTCGTCGAGGGCCCGGGCGGAGGTGACCTTGGCGGCGAGGGCCTCCTCGAGGTGCCGGCCGGTGGTGGCGGCGAGGGGGGTGAGTTCGACGTGCGCGGCGGCGTGGACGACGGTGCGGACCGGCCGTCCCGCCTGCTCCGCGCGAACGGTCAGCGCGGCGAGCGCCGCCGGGTCCGCGCCGTCCCACTCCTCCAGGGTGACCCCGGTGCCGTCGGCGGCGAGTTCGCCGGCGAGGGCTTCGAGCGCGGGGGTGAACTCTTCGGGGGCCGCGGTGAGCAGGAGGTGGCCGGCGCCCGCGGCGGCGAGGCGGCGGGCCGCCTCGGCTCCCAGGGGGCCCGCGGCGCCGGTGAGCAGGGTGGTGCCGGACGGCTGCCAGTCGCGGGCGGGCGGGCCGTCGGGCAGGGCGGCCCGGACGAGCCGGCGTACGTAGGTGCCGGCGGTGCGGATGGCGATCTGGTCCTCGCCGTCCCGGCCCGCGAGGGCCCCGGCGAGGCGCGCCGCGGCGGCCTCGTCGAGGTCGGCGGGCAGGTCCACGAGGCCGCCCCAGCCGCGCGGCCGTTCCAGTGCGGCCACGAGGCCGAGGCCCCAGACCTGTGCCTGTACGGCGCTGCGCGGAGCGTTCTCGGGACCGGCGGCGACGGCCCCGCGGGTGAGGGCCCACAGGGGGGCCTCGATGCCGGCGTCGTCGAGTGCCTGGGTGGCGACGAGGGTGCCGAGGAGACCGGCGTTCTCGTCGGTGGAGAGCAGGGAGAGGACTCCGGCGAACGGCTCGTGGCCGTCCTGCGCGGTCCGCAGGGCCCCGGCCCACGCGTCCCGGTCGGCCCGGGCGGGGTCGAGGGTGAGGAGGTGGGCGCGGGCGCCGTGGGCGGTGAGCAGCTCCTCGAAGGGCCCGGCGGCGGCGGTGCCTTCGGGGGCCAGCAGCAGCCAGTCGCCGCCGAGACGGGCCGGTGCGGCGTCGGGCAGGTGCTTCCAGGTGATGCGGTAGCGGCGGGCGTCGAGCGCGCTCGCCTCACGGCGGTCGCGGCGCCAGGCGGACAGGGCGGGCAGCAGCTCCTGGAGCGGCCCGGTGTCCTCGAGCGCGAGGGTGTCGGCGAGGGCGGTGACGTCCGCGCTCTCCACGGAGTTCCAGAAGCCGGCCTCGGCCTCGTCCACGACGGGCTCGCGGTCGGCTGCCGGGACGCCCTCGAGCCAGTAGGTGCGGCGCTGGAAGGCGTACGTGGGCAGGTCGGCGGGCGCGTCCGGGGTGTCGCAGACGCATCGCCAGTCGACGGGGGCGCCGTGGGTCCAGGCCTCGGCGAGGGAGGCCAGGAAACGCTGCGGGCCGCCTTCGTCGCGGCGCAGGGTGCCCTGGGTGACGGCCGGGGAGCCGGCGGCCTCGATGGTCTCCTGGACGCCGATGGTCAGCACCGGATGCGCGCTGGACTCCACGAACAGCCCGTGGCCGCGCTCCAGGAGAGCGGCGATGGCGTCCTGGAAACGGACGGTGCGCCGGAGGTTGGTGTACCAGTACTCGGCATCCAGCTCGGAGCCGTCGGCCCACTCCCCTGTGACCGTGGAGAAGAACGGGATCTCGGCGGTGCGCGGCTCGATCCCGGCCAGCAGACCGATGACCTCCTCGCGGATCGACTCCACCTGCGGACCGTGCGAGGCGTAGTCCACGTTGATGCGACGGGCGCGAACCCCGTCGGCCTCGCAGGCGGCCATCAGCTCGTCCAGGGCCTCCGGATCACCGGAAACCACCGTGGACCGCGGGCCGTTGACCGAGGCCAGCGCGAGCCGCTCACCCCAGGCGGAGATACGTTCCGCCACCGCGCCGGCGACGTCCGCCACCGACACCATGCCGCCCTTGCCGGCCAGGGCCACGATGGCCCGGGCACGGAGCGCGGACACCTTCGCCGCGTCCTCGAGCGACAACGCGCCCGAGACGGCCGCGGCCGCGATCTCGCCCTGCGAGTGGCCGACCACAGCGGCAGGAACCACTCCGGCGGCACGCCACAGTTCGGCGAGCGAGACCATCACGGCCCACAGCGCGGGCTGGACCACGTCGACCCGGTCGAAGCCGGGCGCGCCGTCCTTCTGCCGCAGCACATCGAGCAGCGACCAGTCGGTGTGCGGGGCCAGCGCCTCGGCGCAGGCGTCCAGGCGGGCCGCGAACACCGGCGAGGACTCGTACAGCTCCACCGCCATGCCCAGCCACTGGGAGCCCTGCCCCGGGAAGACGAACACCGGACGGTCCGCGCCCGTGACCACGCCGCCGTCCACGACCCCCGCCGCCGGAAGCCCGGCGGCGAGCGCCTCCAGACCGGCGAGCGAGCCCGCCGGGACGACGCCGCGCCGCTCCAGGGCGGCCCGCGTCGTGGCCAGGGCGAGGCCGACGGCCGCCTCGGACGGCGCGGGGTCCGCGGTCTCGGCGAAGGCCCGCAGCCGGGCCGCCTGGCCGCGCAGGCCCTCGGTGGTGCGGCCGGAGAGCACCCAGGGCAGGGCGGCGGCGGGGAGCAGCGGCCGGGCCCGTTCGGGTGCCTGCGGGGCGGACTCGGCGTCCGTGTCCGGGCCGGCGGCCTGGACGATCACGTGTGCGTTGGTGCCGCTCGCGCCGAAGGAGGAGACCGCGGCGGTGCGGGGCCCTTCGGCGGTCGGCCAGGCCCGCTCCTCGGTGAGGAGCTCCACCGCGCCGGAGGACCAGTCGACCTCGGGGGTGGGCCCGTCGATGTGCAGGCTGCGGGGCAGCACCCCGTCGCGTACGGACATCACGGCCTTGATCACGCCGGCGACGCCCGCCGCGGCCGCCGAGTGGCCGATGTTGGACTTGATGGAGCCCAGGTGCAGGGGGCGGCCTTCGGGGCGGCTGCGGCCGTACGTGGCGAGCAGGGCCTGGGCCTCGATGGGGTCGCCGAGGGTGGTGCCGGTGCCGTGTGCCTCGATCAGGTCGACCTCGTGGGGCGAGAGCCGGGCGTTGGCGAGGGCCTCCTCGATGACCCGCTGCTGGGAGGGGCCGTTGGGGGCGGTCAGGCCGTTGGAGGCGCCGTCCTGGTTGACGGCGGAGCCGCGGACGACGGCCAGGACCCGGTGTCCGTTGCGGCGGGCGTCCGAGAGCTTCTCCAGCAGCAGGACGCCGACGCCCTCCGACCAGCCGGTGCCGTCCGCGGCGGCCGCGAACGGCTTGCAGCGGCCGTCCGGGGAGAGTCCGCGCTGGCGGCTGAACTCGACGTACACCTCGGGCGTCGACATGATCTGCGCGCCGCCCGCGAGGGCGAGCGCGCACTCGCCCTGGCGCAGCGACTGCACCGCCAGGTGGATGGCGACGAGGGAGGAGGAGCACATGGTGTCGACGGAGACGGCCGGGCCCTCCAGCCCGAAGGTGTAGGACAGCCGTCCGGAGGACACGGCGGTCGCGATGCCGGTCATCAGGTGGCCCTCGACGTTCTCGGCGGCCCCTTCCCGGTCGCTGCCGTAGCCCGTGTAGGTGGTGCCGACGAACACGCCGGTGCGGCTGCCGGCGACCGCGGTGGGGTCGACGGACGCCCGCTCGAAGGCCTCCCAGGCGGTTTCCAGCAGCAGCCGCTGCTGGGGGTCCATGGCGAGGGCCTCGCGCGGGGAGATCCCGAAGAAGTCGGCGTCGAAGTCGCCCGCGTCGTGGACGAAGCCGCCCTCGCGGACGTACGTGGTGCCGAGGTGGTCGGGGTCCGGGTCGTAGAGGGAGTCGAGGTCCCAGCCGCGGTTGGCGGGGAAGCCGGAGACGGCGTCGCGGCCGTCGCGGACGAGCTGCCACAGGTCCTCGGGCGAGCGCACGCCGCCCGGGTAGCGGCAGGCCATGCCGACGACGGCGATGGGCTCCGGCTCGTCCGCCTCGACCTCGCGCAGCCGCTGCCGGGTCTGCTTCAGCTCGGCGGTCACCCACCTGAGGTGATCGAGCAGCTTCTGTTCGTTGTCCATCTGGCGGGAGCTCCTTGGATGACGTTCCGGCACGGGCTACGACTTGCCGAGCTCTTCGTGGATGAACGCGAAGATCTCTTCGGCCGAGGCGGACGCCAGCTCGTCGTGGGCGTCGGCTTCTTCGGCCTTCTCCGGGTTCGCGCCGCCCCACTTGGTGAGCAGCACCTGGAGCCGGCCGGCAATGCGGTGGCGGGCCCCGTCGTCCGGGGTGAGCCGGGTGAGGGCCGCGTCGATGCGGTCGAGGCCGGCGAGGACGGACTGGTCCGTCTCGATCTCGCCGTCGAGCAGGTGTTCGCGCAGGTGCTGGGCGAGTGCGGCGGGGGTGGGGTGGTCGAAGAGGAGGGTCGCGGACAGCTTCAGGCCGGTGTCGGCCGCGACCCGGTTGCGCAGTTCGACCGCGCTGAGCGAGTCGAAGCCCAGGTCCTTGAAGGGCCGTGCCTCCTGGACCCCGTCGGCGGTGCGGTGTCCGAGCACCGCGGCCGCGTGTCCGCGGACCAGTTCGACGAGGAGGTGCTGCTGTTCGGCGGGCGCGGCGGCGGCGAGCCGCTGCTTGAGGGCGGACGCCGAAGCGGCGGCGCCCTGCGCGTTCTCCGGGCCGTCCTGCGTCAGCGCTTCCCTCACGTCGGGGAGTTCGCTGATCAGGGCGCTGTGGCGCATGGCCGTGTACGTGGGGGCGAACAGCGCCCAGTCGACGTCGGCGACCCCCACACAGGTCTCGTCGAGGTCGAGGGCCTGCTGGAGGGCGGCGATGGCGGTGTCCGGCGCGATGCCGATCACGCCGCGGCGGCGCAGGTGCTCGTCGATGTCCTCGGAGGCCGCCATGCCGGCTTCCGCCCAGGGGCCCCAGGCCACGGCGGTGGCGGGCAGGCCGTGGGCCCGGCGGCGTTCGGCGAGCGCGTCGAGGTGGGCGTTGGCGGCCGCGTACGCGGCCTGGCCGCCGCTGCCCCACATGCCGGCGCTGGACGCGAAGACGACGAACGCGGACAGGTCCAGGTCGCGGGTGAGTTCGTCGAGCAGGTCGGCGGCGACCGCCTTGGGCCGCAGGACGTGCGCCAGGTGGCCGGCGGTGACCTCGTCCATGAACCCGTTGTCGGAGACGCCCGCGGCGTGGACGACGGCGGTCAGCGGGCGGTCCGCCGGTACGGAGGCCAGCAGGGCGGCCAGCTGGTCGCGGTCGGCGACGTCGCAGGCGGCGAGGGTCACCTCGGTGCCCGACGCGCGCAGTGCGGCGGCGAGTTCGGCGGCGCCGGGGGCGTCCGCGCCGCGCCGGCTGGCCAGCAGCAGGTGCTCGGCGCCGCCTTCGGCGAGCCAGCCGGCGAGGCGGCTGCCCAGGGCGCCGGTGCCGCCGGTGACCAGGACGGTTCCGGTGGGCCGCCACGGTGCGGCGGCCGGCCGGGCGGCCGGTGCGGGGGCGCGGCGCAGGCGGCGTACCTGGACGCCGGCGCCGCGGACGGCGAGCTGGTCCTCACCGTCGGGCGCGGCCAGGACGCCGGCGAGGCGGGCGGCGGCCCGCTCGTCGAGGTCGTGCGGCACGTCGACGAGGCCGCCCCAGCGGTCGGGGTACTCGAGGGCGGCGACCCGGCCGAGCGCCCACACCTGGGCCTGGGCCCCGGTGGGGTCGGCCGTCGGGTCGGAGGGTCCGGTGGAGACGGCGCCGCTGGTCAGGTTCCACAGCGGGGCGCCGATGCCGGCGTCGCCGAGGGCCTGTGCCAGGGCGGCGGTCGCGGCGAGCGCGGCGCTGACCCCGGGCTGGGCGGTGTGCGGGCGGACGTCGAGCGGGAGCAGGGATAGCACGCCGGCGAGGTCCTCGCCGGTGCCCGCCCCGTCGCGCAGCCGGGCGGCCCATGCGGTGCGGTCGGCGGCGGTGGCGTCGAGGCGCAGGGCCGTGGTGGTGGCGCCGGCCGCGGTGAGCGCGGCGGCGGCCCGGTCGGCGAGCGGCCCGGCGGCGGGGCCCGCGCCGTCGGGTACGACGAGCAGCCAGTGTCCGCTCGCGCGGGTGGCGGCCGGGTCGGCGGCGGGCTTCCAGGTGA
Source organism: Streptomyces sp. NBC_00091 (assembly GCF_026343185.1). Classification (GTDB taxonomy): domain Bacteria; phylum Actinomycetota; class Actinomycetes; order Streptomycetales; family Streptomycetaceae; genus Streptomyces. The sequence goes on from NZ_JAPEMA010000003.1 coordinate 185,823, forward strand.
TGCGGTAGCGCCAGGAATCGATGGTGTGCTGCTCGCGGCGGCCGCGCCGCCAGTGGGACAGGGCGGGCAGGACGGTGCGCAGCTGCTCCTCGTCGGGCAGCCGGAGGGTCCCGGCGAGCTCCTGGAGGTCCTCGCGTTCGACGGCCGCCCAGAACTCGGTGTCGACCTCGTCCTGTGCGCCGGGGCCGCTGCCCCCGCCGGCGGGGGCGGCGTCGAGCCAGTAGCGGCTGCGCTGGAAGGCGTACGTGGGGAGGTCCACCCGGCAGGCGGGCCGGTCGGCGAGCGGCGGGGTCCAGTCGACGGGCAGGCCGCGGGTCCAGGCCTCGGCGAGGGCGCCGAGGAAAGCCTCCGGCTCGGGACGGTCCTTGCGCAGCACGGGGGTCAGCAGCCCGGAGAAGGTCTCAGGAAGCGACTCCCCCGCCATGGCGGCGAGGACGCCCTGGGGGCCCAGCTCCAGGAAGTGGGTGACGCCCTGTCCGGCGAGGTGGGCGACACCGTCCCCGAAGCGGACCGCGCCCCGGACGTGCCGGACCCAGTAGTCGGCCGTGAACTCCGTGATCTGCCCGCCGGTCACGTTCGAGACGACCGGGATCGCGGGAGCGGTGTAGGTGAGGGATTCCGCGACCTCGCGGAAGGCCTCCAGCATCGGCTCCATCAACGGCGAGTGGAAGGCGTGCGAGACGGTCAGCCGCTTGGTCTTGCGACCCTGCTCGGCCAGCTTGGCGGCCACCTCCAGGACAGCCTGCTCGGCGCCCGAAATCACCAGCGAGGAAGGCCCGTTGACCGCCGCGATGTCGACATCGGCCGACAGCAGCGGGCGCACCTCGTCCTCGGTGGCCCGTACGGAGACCATCGCCCCGCCCTCGGGCAGGGCGCCCATCAGGGCACCACGGGCCGCCACCAGACGAGCCGCGTCAGCGAGGGAGAGGACCCCGGCGACGTGCGCGGCCGCGATCTCACCGATGGAGTGACCGGCGACGAAGTCCGGACGGAGTCCGTAGGACTCCAGCACCCGGAAGAGCGCGACCTCGATGGCGAACAGCGCGGGCTGGGTGACCTCCGTGCGGTGGACCTCCTCCCCGCCACCGAAGACGAGCTCCTTCAGCGGCAGGTCGAAGTGGGCGCACACCTCGTCGAAGGCGTCCGCGAACAGCGGCTGCTCCTCGTACAGTTCACGCCCCATGCCCGGCCGCTGCGCGCCCTGACCCGAGAACAGGAAGGCGGTACGGGCGCCCGGGACGGACTCGCCCCGGAAGGTGCCGGGCGCCGAGGCGCCGGCCGCGAGGGCGTCGAGGCCCTCCAGGTAGCCCTCCCGGCTGTCGGCCAGCACCACCGCGCGGCTCTCCAGCTGGGCGCGCCAGGCCAGCAGCGCGGAGGCGGTGCTCGCCGTGTCCAGCCCGGGGCACGCCTCGGTGAGGTCGCGCAGGCGGCGCGCCTGCTCGGTCAGGGCGTCCGGGGTGCGGGCGGAGACCAGCCAGGGCAGCAGCTCGCCGGGCGCGGGCTCCGGGGCGGGCACGGGCTCCTGCTCCTGCTCCTGCGGGCCCTCTTCGATGATCACGTGGGCGTTGGTGCCGCTGACGCCGAACGAGGAGACGCCGGCCCGGCGCGGGCGGCCGGTCCGCGGCCACTCCGCGGCCTCGGTGAGCAGCTCCACCGCGCCCGCGGACCAGTCCACGTGCGGGGACGCCTCGTCGACGTGCAGGGTCTTGGGCAGCACCCCGTGCCGCATGGCCATGACCATCTTCATGATGCCGGCGACACCGGCGGCGGCCGAGGTGTGGCCGATGTTGGACTTGATCGAGCCGAGCAGCAGCGGCCGGTCCTCCGGCCGGTCCTGGCCGTACGTGGCCAGCAGGGCCTGGGCCTCGATCGGGTCGCCCAGCGCGGTGCCCGTACCGTGCGCCTCGACGGCGTCCACGTCCTGCGCCGTCAGCCGCGCGTTGGCCAGCGCCTGGCGGATCACCCGCTGCTGGGAGGGCCCGTTGGGGGCCATGAGGCCGTTGCTGGCGCCGTCCTGGTTGGTCGCCGTCCCCCGGACGACGGCCAGGACCCGGTGGCCGTTGGCCTGGGCGTCGGAGAGCTTCTCCAGGAGGAGCACGCCGGCACCCTCCGACCAGGCGGTGCCGTCGGCGGAGGAGGAGAACGCCTTGCAGCGGCCGTCGGCGGCCAGGCCGCGCTGGCGGCTGAACTCGACGAACAGGTCGGGCGTCGGCATGACGGTGACACCGGCGGCCAGGGCCATCGTGCACTCGCCCTGCCGCAGTGACTGCGCGGCGAGGTGCAGGGCGACGAGGGAGGAGGAGCAGGCGGTGTCGACGGTGACGGCCGGGCCCTCCAGCCCGAAGCTGTAGGCGATGCGGCCGGAGATGACGCTGGTCAGGTTGCCGGTGAGGGAGTAGCCCTCGGCGCCCTCGGCGCCCATCTGCCGGAGCCCGCCGAAGTAGCCGGGCTGGGTGGCGCCGGCGAAGACGCCGATGGGCGCGGACTTCACGCTCGTCGGGTCGATGCCGGCCCGCTCGAAGGCCTCCCAGGAGGCCTCCAGGAGCAGCCTCTGCTGCGGGTCCATGGCGACGGCCTCGCGCGGCGAGATCCCGAAGAAGGCCGGGTCGAAGTCGGCGGCGTCGTGGAGGAACCCGCCCTCGCGGACGTAGGTGGTGCCGGGGTGGTCCGGGTCCGGGTGGTAGAGGGCCTCCAGGTCCCAGCCGCGGTCGACGGGGAAGGGGGAGATGACGTCGGCGCCCGTGTCGACGAGCTGCCACAGGTCCTCGGGCGAGCGGACCCCGCCGGGGTAGCGGCAGGCCATGGCGACGATCGCGATGGGCTCGTCGTGCGCCGCCGCGCCGGCGGTGTGGCCGGTGACGGCGCCGGTGTTCTCTCCGAGCACCTCGGCGCGGACGTAGGCGGCGACGGCGGCGGGGGTCGGGTAGTCGAAGGCGAAGGCCGTGGGCAGCCGCAGTCCGGTGGCGGTGTTCAGCCGGTTGCGCAGGTTGACGGCGGCGAGCGAGTCGAAGCCCAGCTCCTTGAAGGCCCGCTGCGGGTCGATGGCGGCCGGCCCGTCGTGGCCGAGCACGGCGGCGGCATGGGCGCGTACGAGGTCCAGGGTGGTGCGGAGCTGCTCGGCCTCGGGGAGGTCGCGGAGCTTCTCGCGAAGCGCCGACCCGGCGGCTTCATCGGCCTCCGCGTCGGGTGCGCCGTGCAGGGCCGCGAGGGCGGTGAGGGTTTCGGGGGCGCGGCGGCGGCGCAGCCAGGAGGCCATGTCGGGGAGGGCCTCGCGCAGCGGCTTGTCGCCGTCGATGTCCAGGGTGGCGATGAGGGTGTCGACGTCCTCCTCGTCCACGGCCTGCCAGAACCGCTCCTCGGCCGCGTCGCGGGGGGCTGCGGTCTGGGGGGTCAGCCAGTAGTGGCGGTGCTGGAAGGCGTACGTGGGCAGTTCGACGGAACGCGCCGGGTCGCCCGGGGTGAGGAGCGGGGTCCAGTCGACGGGCAGGCCGCGGGTCCAGGCCTCGGCGAGGGTGCCGAGGAACGCGGCGGGCTCGGGGCGGTTCTTGTCGAGGGCGGCGGTGACCAGGCCGTCGAAGTCCTCGGGGAGGTTCTCCTGGGCCATCGCGGCGAGCACCCCGGCCGGGCCGAGTTCCACGAAGTGGGTGACGCCGCGCGCGGCGAGGTGCCGGACGCCGTCGCCGAAGCGGACGGCGGCCCGGACGTGCTCCACCCAGTAGGCGGCCGTGAAGTCCGTGATCTGCCCGCCGGTCACGTTGGAGACGACCGGAATGGCGGGAGCGGTGTAGGTGAGGGATTCCGCGACCTCGCGGAAGGCCTCCAGCATCGGCTCCATGAGGGGCGAGTGGAAGGCGTGCGAGACGGTCAGCCGCTTGGTCTTGTGACCCTGCTCGGACAGCTGCGCGGCCACCTCCAGGACGGCCTGCTCGGCACCCGAAATCACCACGGACTGCGGGCCGTTGACCGCAGCGATGTCGACATCGGCCGACAGCAGCGGGCGCACCTCGTCCTCGCTGGCCCGTACGGAGACCATCGCCCCGCCCTCGGGCAGCGCACCCATCAGGGCACCACGCGCCGCCACCAGACGGGCCGCGTCAGCGAGGGAGAGGACCCCGGCGACGTGCGCGGCCGCGATCTCACCGATCGAGTGACCCGCCACGAAGTCCGGACGCAGACCGAAGGACTCGGCCAGCCGGTACAGGGCCACCTCGACCGCGAAGAGCGCCGGCTGGGTGAACTCCGTACGGTCGACCTCGTCCCCGCCGCCGAAGACGAGCTCCTTCAGCGGGAACTCGAAGTGTCCGCACACCTCTTCGAACGCCGCCGCGAACACCGGCTGCGCCTCGTACAGCTCACGGCCCATGCCGGGACGCTGCGCACCCTGACCCGAGAACAGGAAGGCGAACTTCCCCGGGCGTGCCGTGCCCTCGGACAGTGACCCGTCCGGGGTGCCGTCCGCGAGGGCCCGCAGGCCGGAGCGGAAGCCGTCCGTGTTGCCGGCGTTCTCGGCCAGGACCACCGCGCGGTGCTCCAGCGCCGAGCGGGTGGTCACGAGCGCGGCGGCGACGTCCGCCGCCGGTGTGGCGGGGTCGAGGCCGAGGAGGCGCTCGGCCTGGCCGCGCAGCGCCTGCGCGCTGTGCGCGGAGACCACCCACGGCAGCAGCCCGGCGGCCGGTTCGGCGGTGGTCGGAGTCTGCGGTGCCTCGGGTGCGCCGGCGGGCGCCTGCTCCACGATCACGTGGGCGTTGGTGCCGCTGATGCCGAACGAGGAGACGCCGGCCCGGCGCGGACGGTCCGCCTCCGGCCATGTGACCTGCTCGGTGAGCAGTTCGACGGCGCCCGTCGACCAGTCGACCTGGGGGGTGGGCTCGTCCACGTGGAGGGTGCGCGGCAGCACGCCCTCCCGCATCGCCATGACCATCTTGATGATGCCCGCGACCCCCGCCGCGGCGGCCGTGTGGCCGATGTTCGACTTGATCGAGCCCAGCAGCAGCGGCCGGTCCTCCGGCCGGTCCTGGCCGTACGTGGCCAGCAGGGCCTGGGCCTCGATCGGGTCGCCCAGCGCGGTGCCCGTACCGTGCGCCTCGACGGCGTCCACGTCCTGCGGGGCGAGCCGCGCGTTGGCCAGCGCCTGGCGGATCACCCGCTGCTGGGAGGGCCCGTTGGGGGCGGTCAGGCCGCTGCTCGCGCCGTCCTGGTTGACGGCGGAGCCGCGGACCACGGCGAGGACGCGGTGGCCGTTGCGGCGGGCGTCGGAGAGCTTCTCCAGGAGGAGGACGCCGACGCCCTCGCCCCAGATGGTGCCGTCGGCGGTGGAGGAGAACGCCTTGCAGCGGCCGTCGGCGGCCAGGCCGCGCTGGCGGCTGAACTCCTGGAACAGCCACGGGTTGGGCATGACGGTGACGCCGCCGGCGATCGCCATGGAGCACTCGTCGGCGCGCAGGGCCTGGGTGGCCTGGTGGACGGCGACGAGGGAGGAGGAGCAGGCCGTGTCGACGGTGATGGCCGGGCCTTCCAGCCCGAAGGTGTAGGCGACGCGGCCGGAGATGACGCTGTTGACGTTGCCGGTGAGGGTGTAGCCCTCGACCTCGCGGTGCGGGGTTCCCGTGCCCCCGCCCAGGTAGCCGGGGTTTCCGGCGCCGACGAAGACGCCGGTACGGCTGCCCTTGAGGGTGGCGGGGTCGATCCCGGCGCGTTCGAAGACCTCCCAGGAGGACTCCAGGAAGAGCCGCTGCTGGGGGTCCATGGCGAGGGCCTCGCGCGGCGGGATCCCGAAGAAGCCCGCGTCGAACCCGGCCGCGTCGCGGACGAATCCGCCCTCCCGGACGTAGCTGCTGCCGTGGGCGTCCGGGTCGGGGTCGTAGAGGCCGTCGAGGTCCCAGCCGCGGTCGGTGGGGAAGGCGACGATGCCGTCGCCGCCTTCCGCCACCAGCCGCCACAGGTCCTCCGGCGAACCGACGTCCCCCGGATAGCGGCAGGCCATGGCGACGATGGCGATCGGCTCCTGCTCCTTCGCCTCCGCGGCCTGCAGACGCTTGCGGGTCTGCTGGAGGTCGGCGGTGACGAGTTTCAGGTAGTCGCGGAGCTTGTCTTCGTTACTGCTGGCCATCGTGGCAGTGCCTCCGGTGGGACGGTCAGGACGACGGGTCGGGGATCAGCTGAGACCGAGTTCCTTCTCGATGAGGGCGAACATCTCGTCGTCGCTCGCCGAGGTGATCTCCGCGGTCCCGTCGGAGGTCTGTGCTTCGTCGTCGGTGTCGGTCTCGGTGTCGGTCTGCTCGAGCTTCCACAGGATCGAGCGGAGCCGGTTGACGGCGCGTTCCCTGCCGTCGCTGCCCTCCGGCAGCGCGGCGACGGCCGCCTCCCAGCCGGCCATGGCGTCGAGCACCGCGGCCTCCCGGGAGCCCTCGCCCGGGTCCAGTTCCGTGTGCAGGAAACCGGCGAGGGCGGCGGGCGACGGATAGTCGAAGATCAGCGTGGTCGGGAGCCGGAGACCGGTGGCCGCGCCGAGTCCGTTGCGCAGTTCCACGGCCGTCAGCGAGTCGAATCCGAGGTCGAGGAAACCGCGTTCGGTGTCGATGGCCGCCGGGTTGGGGTGGGCGAGGACGGTGGCCACCTGGCTGCGGACCAGGTCGAGGAGGGCTTCGGCGCGTTCGGCGCCGGTGAGGCGGGACAGCCGCTCCGCGAGGGCCGAGGCCCCCGGGGCGGCGGCCGCCTCGCCCGCGGCCCGGCGTACGGAGGCCCGTACGAGCCCCTTGAGCACACCGGGCAGCCGGCCCGCGTCGGCCTGGCCGCGCAGCGCCGTGGTGTCCAGGCGTACGGCGGCCAGCAGGGCCTCGTCGTGGCGTGCCGCTTCGTCGAACAGGGCCAGGCCCTGTTCGGTGGCGAGCGGCAGGACGCCGCTGCGGCTCATCCGCGCGAGGTCGGCGGTGTCGAGTCCGGCGGTCATGCCGCTGGACTCGGCCCACTGGCCCCAGGCGAGGGAGACGCCCGGCAGGCCCTGGGCGCGCCGGTGCTGGGCGAGGGCGTCCAGGAAGGCGTTGGCTGCGGCGTAGTTGCCCTGGCCGGGGCCGCCCATGACGCCGGCCACGGAGGAGTACAGGACGAAGGCGGTCAGGTCCAGGTCGCGGGTGAGTTCGTGCAGGTTGACGGCGGCGTCGACCTTGGGCCGCAGTACGCGGGCCAGCCGGTCGGCGTCGAGCGAGCCGAGGACTCCGTCGTCCACGATTCCGGCGGTGTGGACGACGCCGCGCAGCGGCCGGTCGGCGGGGACGGCGGCGAGGAGGGCGGCCAGCGCGTCGCGGTCGGCGGCGTCGCAGGCCACCACCTCGGCCGTAGCACCCAACTCGGCTATCTCGGCGACCAGTTCGGCGGCCCCGGGGGCGTCCGGGCCGCGTCGGCCGGCCAGCAGCAGGTTCCGTACGCCGTGCTCGGTGACCAGGTGCTTGGCGACCAGCGCGCCCAGAGTGCCCGTACCGCCCGTGATCAGGACGGTGCCGGCCGGGTCCCAGCCCTGCGGGACCGTCAGGACGATCTTGCCCACGTGCTTGGCCTGGCTCATGAACCGGAAGGCCTCCGGGGCCCGCCGGATGTCCCACGCACGGACCGGCAGCGGCCGCAGCACGCCCGCCTCGAACAGCCGGCCCAGCTCGGCGAGCATCTCCCCGATCCGCTCCGGACCCGCACCCTCGACCATGTCGAAGGCCTGGTACGTCACTCCGGGGTGGAGCCGGGCGACCTCTTCGGGGTCGCGTACGTCCGTCTTGCCCATCTCGAGGAAGCGGCCGCCGCGCGGCAGCAGCCGCAGCGAGGCGTCCACCAGTTCCCCGGCCAGGCAGTCCAGGACGACGTCGACGCCCTCGCCGCCGGTGGCGGCGGAGAAGCGCTCCTCGAAGGAGGCGTCACGGGAGGAGGCGATGTGCGCCTCGTCCAGCCCGAGTTCGCGCAGCACGTCCCACTTGCCCTCGCTGGCCGTACCGAACACCTCGGCACCCAGGTGGCGGATGAGCTGCACGGCGGCCATGCCGACGCCTCCGGCGGTGGCGTGGACGAGGACCCGCTCGCCGGCCTTCAGGCCCGCCAGGTCGACGAGCCCGTAGTAGGCGGTGAGGAACACGGTCGGGATCGCGGCGGCCTGCTCGAAGGTCCAGCCGTCGGGGATGCGGACCACCAGGCGGTGGTCGACGACCGCGACGGGGCCGAACGCGCCCCGGATGAGACCGGTGACCTTGTCCCCGACCTCGACGCCGGTGACCCCGGGGCCCACCTCGGTGACGATGCCGGCGCCCTCGTTGCCCATACGGGCCAGACCCGGGTACATACCGAGCGCGATCATCACGTCGCGGAAGTTCAGGCCCGCGGCGCGGACCGCGACACGGATCTCGCCCTCGGCCAGCTCCATCCCGGCGGCCGGGGACGGGACGAAGCCCAGGCTGTCGAGCGTCCCGGCCTTGGTGCTGTTGAGGATCCAGGAGGAGCCGGCGGGCAGGACCGGGGCGCCGCCCGCGGCGGATGCTCCGGCGGCCCGGACCAGGCGCGGTACGAGCAGCGCGCCGTCGCGGAGCGCTGCCTGCGGCTCGTCCCCGGTGAACACCGCGTCGGGGAAGGCCAGTCCGGTGCCGGGGTCGGTCTCGGTGTCGGGGTCAGTGTCGAGGAGGACGAAGCGGCCGGGGTTCTCGGCCTGCGCGGCCCGCACCAGACCCCACAGGGGGGCCTGCGCCAGGTCCGTGACGTCCTCGCCGGGCAGTACGGCCACCGCACCGCGCGTGACGACGACCAGCCGGGTCGCCCCGAGGCGCTCGTCGGCCAGCCAGGTCTGCAGGGTGTCGAGCAGCGCGGCGGTGGTCCCGTGCGCGGCTCCGGCCAGTCCTCCGGCCGGGGCGACGGCCAGGGATCCGGCGTGCAGGAGGACCGCGGCGGGGACCGGCGCGCCCTCGTCGAGGGCGGCCCGCAGGGAAGCGAGGTCCGCGTGGTCCGCACCCGCACCGCCGATCGCCACCCGCGGCCCACCGGCGGTGCCGGCGGCCGGCGGAGCGGCGGTCCAGTCGAGCCGGTACAGGGCGTCGGAGTGACCGGCACCCGCCACGGCGGCGGTCAGCTGCTCGGCGGCGACCGTACGGGTCGCCAGCGAGGCGACGGAGACGACCGGGTTGCCGGCCGGGTCCGCGATGTCGAGCGAGAGGGAATCCGGGCCGGCCGGCGTCAGCCGCACCCTCAGCCTGGACGCGCCCACGGCGTGCAGACGCACACCGCTCCAGGCGAAGGGCAGGCGAACCTGCCCCGCGTCCGTGGCCGGCCCGGCGACAGCGAGCCCGTGCAGCGCAGCGTCGAGCAGGGCCGGATGCAGTGCAAACCAGCCCGCCTCATCCTGCTGCGCATCGGGCAGCCCCACCTCGGCGAACACCACGTCACCGTCGCTCCGACGCCAGGCCCGGGCCAACCCCTGGAAGGCCTGCCCGTACCCGTAACCGGCTGCGGCGAGCCCCTCATAGAACCCGTCGAGATCGACCGGCTCGGCGTCCGCCGGAGGCCATACGGCCAGGTCGGACAGGGGTTCGGGGGCCGTTTCGGGGGCAGGGGCAAGCCGTCCGGCGGCGTGCCGGGTCCAGACCGCGTCGGCGTCCTCGGGACGCGAGTGGACGCTCACCGGCCGGCCGCCGTCCTCGTCCACGGCACCGACGAGCACCTGGAGCAGGACGCCACCCCGGTCGGGGATGACCAGGGGCGTCTCGATGGTGAGCTCCTCCAGCTCGCCGCAGCCCGCTTCGTCGCCCGCGCGGAGCGCGAGTTCCACGAAGGCGGTGCCGGGCAGCAGGACCGTGCCGGCCACCGCGTGGTCGGCGAGCCAGGGGTGGCTGTGCAGGGAGAGCCGCCCGGTGAGCAGCAGCTGCCCTCCGTCGGCGGGCGTCACGGTGGCGCCGAGCAGCGGATGTCCGGCAGCGCCGAGTCCGGCCGCGAGGACGTCCGCGGAGGCGGAGGCGGCGGGGCGCGGCCAGTAGCGGCTGCGCTGGAAGGCGTACGTGGGCAGGTCCACGGCGGCCGGGGCCGCCGCCGTACCGCCGGCCAGGGCCGCCCGGTCGACGGGCAGGCCGCGGGTCCAGGCCTCGGCGAGGGCGCCGAGGAAGGCCTCGGGCTCGGGGCGGTCCTTGCGCAGGACGGGGGTCAGCAGCCCGGAGAAGGCCTCGGGAAGCGACTCCCCCGCCATCGCGGCGAGGACGCCCTGGGGGCCCAGCTCCAGGAAGTGGCCCACGCCCTGCTGCTCGGCGAGGTACCGGACCCCGTCGGCGAAACGGACCGCACCCCGGACGTGCTCCACCCAGTAGGCGGCCGTGAACTCCGTGATCTCCTCGCCGGTCACATTGGAGACGACCGGAATCGCGGGGGTCCCGTAACTCAACCCCTCCGCGACCTCGCGGAAGGCCTCCAGCATCGGCTCCATAAGGGGCGAGTGGAAAGCGTGCGAGACCGTGAGGCGCTTGGTCTTGCGACCCTGCTCGGCCAGCTTGGCGGCCACCTCCAGGACAGCCTGCTCGGCGCCCGAAATCACCAGGGAGGAAGGCCCGTTGACCGCCGCGATGTCGACATCGGCCGACAGCAGCGGGCGCACCTCGTCCTCGGTGGCCCGTACGGAGACCATCGCACCGCCCTCGGGCAGGGCGCCCATCAGGGCACCACGGGCCGCCACCAGACGAGCCGCGTCAGCGAGGGAGAGGACCCCGGCGACGTGCGCGGCCGCGATCTCACCGATGGAGTGACCGGCCACGAAGTCGGGGCGGATTCCGTAGGACTCGGCCAGGCGGTACAGCGCCACCTCGATCGCGAAGAGGGCGGGCTGGGTGAACTCCGTACGGTCGATCTCCTCCCCACCCCCGAACACGAGGTCCTTCAGCGGGAAGTCGAAGTGTCCGCACACCTCGTCGAACGCCGCCGCGAACACCGGCTGCGCCTCGTACAACTCACGCCCCATCCCCGGCCGCTGCGCACCCTGACCCGAGAACAGGAAGGCCAGCTTCCCGGGCTGGACCGGGGCCTTGGTGGCCTCGGTCAGGGCGTCGAGTCCGGCCAGCAGGCCGTCCAGGCCGGTGGCGGTCACCGCGCCGCGGTGTTCGAGCGCGGAGCGGGTGGTGGCGAGGGAGTGCGCGACGGCGCGCGGGTCCAGGCCGGTGTGGGTACGGGCGTACGCGGCGAGCCGTGCCGCCTGGGCGCGCAGGGCCTCGGGGCCGCGGCCGGAGACGGTCCACGTGACCGGGCCGCCGTCCGTGTCGGGGGCGGCGAGGGCGGGCGCCGTCGCGGGCGCCTGCTCCAGGACGACGTGGGCGTTGGTGCCGCTGGCTCCGAAGGAGGAGACGCCCGCGCGGCGCGGGCGGCCGGTCTGCGGCCATTCCACGGACTCGGTCAGGAGTTCCACCGCGCCCGCCGACCAGTCCACGTGGGCCGACGGCTCGTCGACGTGCAGGGTCTTGGGCAGGATCCCTTCGCGCAGGGCCATGACCATCTTGATGACGCCGGCGACGCCGGCGGCGGCCTGGGCGTGTCCGATGTTGGATTTGACGGAGCCGAGCCACAGCGGCCGGTCCTCGGGCCGGTCCTGGCCGTAGGTGGCGAGCAGGGCCTGGGCCTCGATGGGGTCGCCGAGGGTGGTGCCGGTGCCGTGGGCCTCGACCGCGTCGACGTCGTGCGTGGTCAGCCGGGCGTTGGCGAGGGCCTGTTCGATGACCCGCTGCTGGGAGGGGCCGTTGGGGGCGGTCAGTCCGTTGCTGGCGCCGTCCTGGTTGACGGCCGAGCCGCGCAGTACGGCGAGGACCCGGTGGCCGTTGGCCTGGGCGTCGGAGAGCTTCTCCAGGAGGAGCACGCCGGCGCCTTCGGACCAGCCGGCTCCGTCGGCGGCGGCGGAGAAGGACTTGCAGCGGCCGTCGGCGGACAGTCCGCGCTGCTTGCTGAACTCGACGAACACGCTGGGGGTGGCCATGACGGTGACGCCGCCGGCCAGCGCCATGGTGCACTCGCCGGCCCGCAGGGCCTGGGCGGCCAGGTGCAGGGCGACCAGCGAGGAGGAGCAGGCGGTGTCGACGGTGACGGCCGGGCCCTCCAGCCCGAAGGCGTACGAGAGGCGGCCGGAGACGACGCTGCCGGAGGTGCCGGTGAGCAGGTAGCCCTCGGCGCTGTCGGCGGCGCGCTCCACGTGGCTGGCGTAGTCGTGGTACATGACGCCGGCGAAGACGCCGGTGCGCGTGCCCTTGCGTTCCGCCGGGTCGAGTCCGGCGCGTTCGAAGGCCTCCCAGGAGGCTTCGAGGAGGAGCCGCTGCTGCGGGTCCATGGTGACGGCCTCGCGCGGCGAGATCCCGAAGAGTTCGGGGTCGAAGTCGGCGGCGTCGTAGAGGAACCCGCCGTTGCGGGTGTACGAGGTGCCGGGGCGGCGTCCCTCGGGGTCGTAGAGGGCGTCGAGGTCCCAGCCGCGGTCGGTGGGGAATCCGGCGACGGCGTCGCGGCCTTCGGTGACGAGCCGCCACAGGTCCTCGGGCGAGCCGACGCCGCCGGGGTAGCGGCAGGCCATGCCGACGATCGCGATCGGCTCGTCGGGGGCGTGGGCGGGCGCCGGGGTGGCCGGGGCGGGGGTGGTGGTGGCGGGGGTGAGGATCCCGGAGAGGACGTGACGGGCCAGGGCGGCCGGGGTGGGGTGGTCGAAGATGAGCGTGGCGGGGAGTTTCAGGCCGGTGGCGGCGTTCAGCCGGTTGCGCAGTTCGACGGCGGTGAGGGAGTCGAAGCCGAGTTCCTTGAAGGCCACCTCGGGGCGGATCGCGGAGGGGTCGGCATGGCCGAGCACGGCGGCGACCTGGCCGCTGACGAGGCCGAGGAGTTCGCGTTCGCGTTCGCTCTCGCCGAGCGGGGCGAGCCGCCGGGCGAGGGAGGAGGCCTCGGCGTCGGAGCCGGTTTCGACGGCGCGCCGGGCGGGGGTGCGGACGAGGGAGCGCAGCAGTGCGGGCAGCAGCCCGGCGGCGGCGCGCGTGCGCAGGGTCGCCGCGTCCAGGCGTACGGGGACCAGGACAGGTTCGGTGTCGGTATCGGTGTCGGTGTCGGCGACGGCCGCGTCGAGGGCGGCGAGGCCCTGGGCCGCGCTGAGCGGGAGGATGCCGGCGCGGGAGGCCCAGCCGAGGTCGCCGTCGGTGAGGTGACCGGTGAGGCCGCTGGTCTCCCACAGGCCCCAGGCGAGGGAGCGGGCCGGCAGGCCCTGGTCCTGGCGGTGGGCGGCGAGGGCGTCCATGAAGGCGTTGGCGGCCGCGTAGTTGGCCTGGCCGGGGTTGCCGAAGACACCCGCGGCGGAGGAGAAGAAGACGAGGGCGGTGAGGTCGAGGTCGCGGGTCAGCTCGTGGAGGTTCCACGCGGCGTCCACCTTGGGACGCATCACCGCGTCCAGACGCTCGTCCGTCAGCGAGGCGATCAGACCGTCGTCCAGGACACCGGCCGCGTGGACCACACCCGTCAGGGGACGGTCCGCCGGGATCGCGGCCAGCAGCGAAGCCAGCGCCTCCCGGTCCGCAGCGTCACACGCCACGACCTCCACACCGGCACCCAACTCTCGTATGGAGTCGGCCAGTTCCAGAGCACCCGGCGCCTCCGGGCCACGACGGCCCGTCAGCAGCAGGTGCCGCACCCCGTGCTCGGTCACCAGATGCCGGGCCACCAGCGCACCCAGCGCACCGGTACCCCCGGTGACCAGCACCGTCCCCTCCGGGTTCCAGGGGGTGTCCCCGGTGGGTGCGGCGGTGGCGCGGACCAGGCGCGGGGCGAGGGCGGTGCCCGTGCGCAGGGCGAGCTGGGGTTCGCCGGTGGCGACGGCCCGTTCCAGGGCGGCGCGGGAGGCGTCGGTGCCGTCGAGGTCGGCGAGCTGGATGCGGTCGGGGTGTTCGGCCTGCGCCGAGCGGACCAGGCCCCACAGGGGGGCGAGGGTCAGGTCGGGCGCGGGGTCGCCGGGTCCGGTGCGGACCGCGCCGGTGGTGGTGACGACCAGGCGCAGGGCGGCGAGGCGTTCGTCGGCCAGCCAGTCACGGAGGGTGGCCAGGAGCGCGGCCGTGGCGGCGCGGGCTGCGCGGGCCGGGTCGTCACCGGAGCCGGAGTCCGCGTCGGGGCCGGTGGTGTCAGGGCCCGGGTGGGTGAGGAGGACGTGGGTGGGGGCGGCGGTTCCGGCGTCGAGGGCGGCGGTCAGCGCGCCGAGGTCGGGGAAGTCGGTGCCGCCGAGCTCGGCCCAGCCGCCGGCGGGCGCGTCGGCGGGCAGCGGGACGTCGTTCCAGGTGACGCGGTGCAGGGTGTCCGTGCGGGCGCCCTGGAGGCGGTCGGGGGTGACGGACAGCAGGCTGAGGGCGTCCACGGTGGCGACGGGCCGGCCCTCGGGGTCGGCGAGGTCCACGGCGAGTTCGCCGGTGGCGGCCGGGGTGATGCGGACCCGCAGGGCGGGCGCTCCGGTGGCGTGCAGGCGCACTCCGCTCCACGCGAAGGGCAGCCGGACGCCGTCGAAAGCGGTGTCGGTCCCGAGGAGGGTGGCGTGCAGGGCGGCGTCGAGGAGGGCGGGGTGCAGGCCGTAGGCGGCCGCCTCCTCGCGCTGCGCGGAATCCAGCGCCACCTCCGCGTACACGGTCCCGCCCGCGCTCCAGGCGGCCTTCAGGCCCTGGAAGGCGGGCCCGTACGCGTAACCGGCCTCGGCCGTCCGCTCGTAGAACCCCCCGATGTCGACCGGCTGCGCACCGGCCGGCGGCCAGACGGCCAGGTCCACGGCGCCGGCGGGGGCGGCGGCGGGGGCGACGACGCCGGTGGCGTGCCGGGTCCAGGGGGTGTCCGCGCCGGAGTCGTCGGGCCGTGCGTGGACGGCCACCGGGCGGCTGCCGTCGGCGGCGGGTTCCGCGACCACGAGCTGGAGCTGGACGGTGCCGGTCGCGGGCAGGGCGAGGGGGGTCTCCAGGGTGAGCTCGCGCAGCTGTCCGCAGCCCGCCTCGTCGCCCGCGCGGACGGCGAGTTCGACGAAGGCGGTGCCGGGCAGGAGGACGGTGTCACCGACGGCGTGGTCGGCGAGCCAGGGGTGGCTGTGCAGGGAGATCCGGCCGGTGAGCAGGAAGCGGTCGCCGTCGGCGGCGCGTACGGACGCGCCCAGCAGCGGGTGTCCGGCGTCGGCCAGTCCCGCGGCGGACACGTCGGCGCCGCCGGCCGCCGCCTCGGCCCAGTACCGGCGGCGCTGGAAGGCGTACGTGGGCAGGTCGGCCGTACGGGGGGCGTGTCCGGCGAGCACGGCGGGCCAGTCGGGGGAGGCGCCCCGGGTCCAGGCCTCGGCGAGGGAGGTGAGGAAGCGCTGCGGGCCGCCCTCGTCGCGGCGCAGGGAGCCGAGGGCGACGGCGGGCACGCCGGCCGCGTCGATGGTCTCCTGGACGCCGACGGTGAGCACCGGGTGGGCGCTGACCTCGATGAAGAAGCCGTGGCCGCGTTCGAGGAGGGCGCGGATGCCGTCCTCGAAGCGCACGGTCCGGCGCAGGTTGGTGTACCAGTACTCGGCGTCGAGTTCGGTGCCGTCGACGGGCCGTCCGGTGACCGTGGAGAGGAACGGCACGCGGGTCTTGCGCGGGGTGATGCCGGCGAGGGCGCCGATGACGGCTTCGCGGATCTCTTCGACCTGGGGGCCGTGGGAGGCGTAGTCGACGTTGACGCGGCGGGCGCGGACGCCGTCGGCCTCACAGGCGGCGAGCAGTTCGTC
The DNA here is from genome assembly GCF_026343185.1 of Streptomyces sp. NBC_00091. Classification (GTDB taxonomy): domain Bacteria; phylum Actinomycetota; class Actinomycetes; order Streptomycetales; family Streptomycetaceae; genus Streptomyces. The sequence goes on from NZ_JAPEMA010000003.1 coordinate 201,559, forward strand.
GAGGGCCTGCGGAGTGCCGGAGACGACGGTGGAGCGGGGGCCGTTGACGGCGGCGACGGCGAGCCGGTCGCCCCAGGCGCGGATGCGTTCCGCGACGGCGTCGGCGGTGTCGGCGACGGACATCATGCCGCCCTTGCCGGCCAGCGCGAGGAGGGCCTTGGCGCGCAGCGCGGAGACCTTCGCGGCGTCCTGGAGCGACAGGGCGCCGGAGACGGCGGCCGCGGCGATCTCTCCCTGGGAGTGGCCGACGACTGCGGCGGGTTCGATGCCGCTCGCCCGCCACAGCTCGGCGAGGGAGACCATGACGGCCCACAGGACGGGCTGGACGACGTCGACGCGGTCGAAGCCGGGTGCGCCGTCCTCCTGGCGCAGGACGGCGAGGAGGGACCAGTCGGTGTACGGGGCGAGGGCCGCGGCGCACTCGTCGAGGCGGGCGGCGAACGCCGGGGAGGAGCCGTACAGTTCGACGGCCATGCCCACCCATTGGGAGCCCTGCCCGGGGAAGACGAAGGCGGTCTTGCCCTCGATGTCGGCGGTGCCCTCGACGAGCCGGGCGGCGCTCTCGCCGGCGGCGAGCCGGGCGAGCGCGTCCAGCCGGGCGTCCGCGCCAGCGTCGGTTCCGCCGTCGGCGCCGGTGTCCGGGCCGGCGACGACGACCGCGCGGTGGGCCAGTGCGGAGCGGGTGACGGCGAGGGAGAGGGCGGTGTCGGCGGGGCGCGGGGCGTCCGCGCCGGCGTCGGTACCGGCGTCCGTACCGGCGGCGAAGGCGTGCAGCCGGCCGGCCTGGCCGCGCAGGGCGGCCTCGCTGTGGCCGGAGAGCGGCCAGGGCGTGGGGGCCTCGGCCGTGAAGGGGGCGGGGCCGGCCGCCGCGGCGGGGGCGTCCTCCTCGGCGGGTGCGGCCTGCTCCAGGATGAGGTGGGCGTTGGTGCCGCTGATGCCGAAGGCGGAGACGGCGGCCCGGCGGGGGCGTTCGCGGTCGGGCCACTCCTGGGCGTCGGTGAGGAGTTCGACGGCGCCGGCCGACCAGTCGACGTGCGGGGTGGGCTCGTCGACGTGGAGGGTCTTGGGGAGGACGCCGTTGCGGATCGCCATCGTCATCTTGATGACACCGGCGATGCCGGCGGCCGCGGCGGTGTGTCCGATGTTGGTCTTCAGCGAGCCCAGCCACAGCGGGGCGTCCTGCGGCCGGTCCTGGCCGTAGGTGGCGATGACGGCCTGCGCCTCGATCGGGTCGCCGAGGGTGGTGCCGGTGCCGTGCGCCTCGACGACGTCGACGTCCCGCCCGCGCAGCCGGGCGTTGGCCAGGGCCTGGCGGATGACGCGCTGCTGGGAGGGGCCGTTGGGGGCGGCGAGGCCGTTGCTGGCGCCGTCCTGGTTGGTGGCGGAGCCCCGGATGACGGCGAGGACGCGGTGACCGTTGCGGCGGGCGTCGGAGAGCCGTTCGAGGACGATCACGCCGACGCCCTCGCCCCAGCCGGTGCCGTCGGCGGCGGCCGCGAAGGCCTTGCAGCGGCCGTCCTCGGACAGGCCGCGCTGGCGGCTGAACTCGACGAACAGGCCGGGGACGGACATGACGCTCACGCCGCCGGCGAGCGCCATCGAGCACTCGCCGTTGCGGAGCGCCTGGGCGGCGAGGTGCAGGGCGACCAGCGAGGAGGAGCAGGCGGTGTCGACGGTGACGGCCGGGCCCTCGAAGCCGTAGTGGTAGGCGAGCCGTCCGGAGACGACGCTGCCGGAGGTGCCGGTGAGGGAGTAGCCCTCGGCGCCGCCCTGGGTGTTGTGGCCTCCGACGATGTAGGCGGGCGTCGCCGCGCCCACGTACACGCCGGTCTGGGTGCCCTTGAGGGTGCCGGGGTCGAGCCCGGCCCGTTCCAGCGCCTCCCAGGAGGTCTCCAGCAGGACCCGCTGCTGCGGGTCCATGGCCAGTGCCTCGCGCGGGGAGATGCCGAACAGGCCGGGGTCGAACTCCGGCGCGTCGTGCAGGAAGCCGCCGGAGCGGGTGTACGTGGTCCCGGGGTGATCGGGGTCCGGGTGGTAGAGGGTGTCCAGGTCCCAGCCCCGGTCGGCCGGGAACCCGGATATCGCGTCGCGTCCCTCCGCGACCAGCCGCCACAACTCCTCGGGGGAGCGGACCCCGCCCGGGTAGCGGCAGGCCATGCCCACCAGGGCGATCGGCTCGCTGCCCCGGCTCTCGGCCTCACTGAGCCGCTGCCGGGTCTCGTGGAGCTCGGCGGCCACTCGCTTGAGGGACTCGACCAGCTTGTCCTCGTTCGCCATCGCGGCGTGTCCTTCCCTGTTCTCGCGGTCGCCGGGGATCAGGAGACCCCGAGCTCGTTCTGGATGAAGTCGAGTACCTCGTCGGCCGAGGCCGACTGGAGCCGGTCCGCCACGTCCTCCCCGCCGGCGGACGCCGTCGGTGCGGAGGCGGACGCGGCCGCCTTCCAGCGCTGGAGGAGTTCCTCGATGCGGCCGGTCACCTCGTCGTGTCCGGGTGCCTCCGGGTCGGCGGCGAGCACGGCCACTTCGAAGCGGCCGAGTTCGGCGAGCAGGTCGGCGCCGGGGGTGGCGGCGGCCTCCTCGGGTACCAGCTCGTTCAGCAGGTGCTTGGCGAGCGTGCTGGCCGTCGGGTAGTCGAAGATCAGCGTGGGGGGCAGCCGCAGTCCGGTGGCGGCCCCCAGCCGGTTGCGGAACTCGACGGCGGTCAGCGAGTCGAAGCCGAGTTCCTTGAAGGTGCGGTCCGCGCCGACGGCGGCGGGCGCCCCGTGTCCGAGGACGGTGGCGACGTTGGTCCGCACCAGCTCCAGCAGCAGGTGCTCCCGCTCCGATTCCGGCTGGGCGGCGAGCCGCCGGCCCAACGGCTCGGCGCCCTCGGCGACGGCCGGTCCGGCGATGCGGCGTGCCGGGGCGCGTACGAGGCCCTTGAGCACGTCGGGCAGGGAGCCGTCGCGGGCCTGCCCGCGCAGGCCGGCCAGGTCCAGCCGGACGGGGGCGAGCAGCGCCTCGTCCTGGCGCAGGGACTCGTCGAGGAGGGCCAGGCCCTGCTCGTTGGTCATGGGCAGGAAGCCGGACCGGCCGAGGCGGGCGAGGTCGGTGGTGTCGAGTCCGGCGGTCATACCGCTGGACTCGGCCCAGTGGCCCCAGGCGAGGGAGATGCCCGGCCGTCCGTGGGCGCGCCGGTGCTGGGCGAGGGCGTCCAGGAAGGAGTTGCCCGCCGCGTAGTTGGCCTGGCCCGCGTTGCCGAGGACGCCGGCCGCCGACGAGTAGAGGACGAAGGCGGTCAGGTCCAGGTCGTGGGTGAGTTCGTGCAGGTTGACGGCGGCGTCGACCTTGGGCCGCAGTACGCGGGCCAGCCGGTCCGGGGTCAGGGCCTCCAGGACGCCGTCGTCGACGACTCCGGCGGTGTGGACGACTCCGCGCAGCGGCCGGTCGGCGGGGACGGCGGCGAGCAGGGCGGCCAGTGCGTCGCGGTCGGCGGCGTCGCAGGACACCACCTCGGCCGTGGCACCCAACTCGGCTATTTCAGCGACCAGTTCGGCTGCCCCGGGGGCGTCCGGGCCGCGTCGGCCGGCCAGCATCAGGTTCCGTACGCCGTGCGTCGTGACCAGGTGCTTGGCGACCAGCGCGCCCAGGGTGCCCGTACCGCCCGTGATCAGGACGGTGCCGGCCGGGTCCCAGCCCTGCGGGACCGTCAGGACGATCTTGCCCACGTGCTTGGCCTGGCTCATGAACCGGAACGCCTCCGGCGCCCGCCGGATGTCCCACGTACGGACCGGCAGCGGCCGCAGTACGCCCGCCTCGAACAGCCGGGCGAGCTCCGTCAGCATCTCCCCGATCCGCTCGGGACCGGCCTCCATCAGGTCGAAGGCCTGGTAGCGCACGCCCGGGTAGGCGTCGGCCACGTCCTGCGGGTCGCGGATGTCGGTCTTGCCCATCTCGATGAAGCGGCCGCCGCGCGGCAGCAGCCTCAGCGAGGCGTCGACCAGTTCCCCGGCCAGGCAGTCCAGGACCACGTCCATGCCCCGGCCGCCGGTCGCGTGCGTGAACCGCTGCTCGAAGGAGGTCGAGCGGGAGGACCCGTAGTGGGCGCCCTCCAGCCTGACCTGCCGGCGCAGTACGTCCCACTTGCCCTCGCTGGCCGTGCCGAACACCTCGGCACCCAGGTGGCGGGCCAGCTGGACGGCGGCCATGCCCACGCCGCCGGCCGCCGAGTGCACGAGGACGCGTTCCCCGGCCTTCAGCCCGGCCAGGTCGACCAGCCCGTAGTAGGCGGTCAGGAACACCGCGGGCACGGAGGCGGCCTGCTCGAAGGACCAGCCCTCGGGCATCCGCGCCACCATGCGCGCGTCGGCGACGGCCGCCTCGCCGAACGCGTGCGGGACCATGCCCATCACCCGGTCGCCGGGGGCGAGGTGGGTGACGCCCGGGCCCGTCTCGGTGACGACGCCGGAGGCCTCGCTGCCCAGGACGATCTTGTCCGGGTACATGCCGAGCGCCATCAGGACGTCACGGAAGTTCAGACCGGCGGCACGGACCGCGAGCCGCACCTGGCCGGGGGCCAGCGGCTCGGCCGCCTCCGGGAACGGGACGAGGGCCAGGCTCTCCAGGGTGCCGCCGCCGGTGGTGTCGAGCCGCCAGTACGGGGCGTCCTGCGGCGGGGCGAGCAGGGCCCCCGCGTCGGCGCGGGCCAGGCGCGGGACGAGGAACTCCCCGTCGCGGACGGCGATCTGGCTCTCGCCGGTGGCGACGGCCGGGATCACCGGGGCGTCCTCGACGGCGGTGTCCGTGTCGATCAGCACGAGCCGGCCGGGGTTCTCGGCCTGCGCGGAGCGCACCAGGCCCCACAGCCCGGCGTGCGTCAGGTCGGTGACGTCCTCGCCCGGGCGGGCCGCGACCGCGCCGCGCGTCGCCACGACCAGGCGGGACGAGGCGAACGCGGGCTCGGCGAGCCAGTGCTGGAGCGTGCTCAGCAGACCTTCGGTGGCCTCCCGTACGCCGTCCGCCCGTACGGCGGTACGCGTCCGGGCGACCGGCAGCAGCACCGCGTCGGGGGCGGGGGCGCCGCCCGCGACGGCGGCGGCCAGCGCCTCGAGGTCGGGGTGGGCCGGCAGGCCCCCCTCGTCGGGGTCGGCCGGGGAGCCGAGCACCGCCCAGTTCAGCTGCGGTGCGTCGGCGGCGGTGACCGTCGTCCAGTCGACCCGGTACAGGGCGTCCTGGTCGGCCGACCTCGCCCGGTGCAGCTGGTCGTGGGAGACCGGCAGCAGGGTGAGGGAGTCGATGGTCGCGACCGGCAGCCCGGCCGGGTCCACGACGGTGACCGCCACCGCGTCGGCGCCCGCGGGCACCAGGCGGACCCGTACGGCCGAGGCCCCCTCGGCGTGCACGGTCACCCCGCTCCAGGCGAAGGGCAGCCGCAGACCGCTGTCGGCACCGGACGCGACGTCGAGCAGCATGCCGTGCAGGGAGGCGTCGAGCAGGGCCGGGTGCACGCCGAAGGCGGCGGCCTCCTCCTGCCGGTCCGGGTCGAGGACGACCTCGGCGTAGACCTCCTCGCCGGACCGCCAGGCGGCCTTGAGGCCCTGGAAGGCGGGCCCGTAGGCGTAACCGGCCTCGGCGAGGCCCTCGTAGAACCCGCGCAGGTCGACGGGCCGGGCCCCGGCCGGCGGCCACACCGCGAACTCCGCGCCGCTCGGCGCGGGCCCGGCGGCGGTGAGGGTACCGGTGGCGTGCCGGGTCCACGGCAGGGCCGCCTCGGCGCCTTCCGGCCGCGAGTGGATCACGATGCTGCGGGAGCCCGACTCCTCGTCCGGGGCGCCCACGGCGATCTGGAGGCGGGCCGCGCCGTGCTCCGGGAGCGCGAGCGGGGCTTCCAGGGTCAGCTCCTCCAGGCGGCCGCAGCCCGCTTCGTCGCCCGCGCGGAGCGCGAGTTCCACGAAGGCGGTGCCGGGCAGCAGGACCGTGCCGGCCACCGCGTGGTCGACGGCCCACGGAAGGGTGTCGGCGGACAGCCGGCCGGTGAGGACCAGCCCGTCCCCGTCGGCCAGGTCGACCGAGGCGCCGAGCAGCGGGTGGGCGGCGGAGGTGAGGCCGAGTCCGGCCGCCGCGCCGTTCGAGGTGCGGGAGGGGGCGAGCCAGAACCGCTCGTGTTCGAAGGCGTACGTCGGGAGGTCCACCCGGCGGGCCGGGCGGCCGGCGAGGAGCGGGGTCCAGTCGACGGGCAGGCCGCGGGTCCAGGCCTCGGCGAGGGCGCCGAGGAAGGCCTCCGGCTCGGGACGGTCCTTGCGCAGGACGGGGGTCAGCAGCCCGGAGAAGGCCTCGGGCAGGCTCTCCCCCGCCATCGCGGCGAGGACGCCCTGGGGGCCCAGCTCCAGGAAGTGGCCCACACCCTGCTCCTCGGCGAGGTACCGGACCCCGTCGGCGAAACGGACGGCGCCACGGACGTGCTCCACCCAGTAGTCGGCCGTGAACTCGGTGATCTGCCCGCCGGTCACGTTCGAGACGACCGGGATCGCGGGAGCGGTGTAGGTGAGGGATTCCGCGACCTCGCGGAAGGCCTCCAGCATCGGCTCCATGAGGGGCGAGTGGAAAGCGTGCGAGACCGTGAGGCGCTTGGTCTTGTGACCCTGCTCGGCCAGCTGCGCAGCCACCTCCAGGACAGTCGCCTCCGCGCCCGAAATCACCACGGACTCCGGGCCGTTGACCGCAGCGATGTCGACATCGCCGCTCAGCAGCGGGCGGACCTCGTCCTCGGTGGCCCGTACGGAGACCATCGCCCCGCCCTCGGGCAGGGCGCCCATCAGAGCACCACGCGCCGCGACCAGACGGGCCGCGTCAGCAAGGGAGAGAGCCCCCGCCACATGCGCGGCCGCGATCTCGCCGATGGAGTGACCTGCCACGAAGTCGGGGCGCAGACCCAGAGACTCGGCCAGGCGGTACAGGGCCACCTCGATGGCGAAGAGGGCGGGCTGGGTGAACTCCGTACGGTGGACCTCCTCCCCGCCGCCGAAGACGAGGTCCTTCAGCGGGAAGTCGAAGTGTCCGCACACCTCGTCGAAGGCCGCCGCGAACACCGGCTGGGCCTCGTACAGCTCACGGCCCATCCCCGGCCGCTGCGCGCCCTGACCCGAGAACAGGAAGGCGAGCCGCTCGCCGGTGCCCGTGAGGCCCTGGGTCACGCCGGGCGCGCCCGTGCCCTCGGCGAGGGCGCGGAGTCCGGCCGCGAAGCCGTCCCGGTCCTCGGCGAGCACCACCGCGCGGTGCTCCAGCGGCGACCGGGTGGTCAGCAGTGCGGTGGCGACGTCCGCGGCCGGGACGGAGCCGTCCAGGTCCAGCAGCCGTGCGGCCTGGCCGCGCAGTGCTCCGGCGCTGCGCGCCGAGACCACCCAGGGCAGCAGCTGGGCGGGCTCGGGCTGCTGCTCCGTGGCGGGCGCGGGCTCCTGCGGCCCCTGCTCGATGATCACGTGGGCGTTGGTGCCGCTGATGCCGAACGAGGAGATGCCGGCCCGGCGCGGGCGGCCGGTCTGCGGCCACTCCACGGCCTCGGTGAGCAGCTCCACGGCGCCCGCGGACCAGAGCACCTCGGGTGTGGGCTCGTCGGCGTGCAGGGTCTTCGGGAGGACCCCCTCGCGCATGGCCATGACCATCTTGATGACGCCCGCGACGCCGGCGGCGGCCTGGGCGTGTCCGATGTTCGACTTCAGCGAGCCGAGCCACAGCGGCCGGTCCTCGTGCCGGTCCTGGCCGTAGGCGGCGAGGAGGGCCTGGGCCTCGATGGGGTCGCCGAGGGTGGTGCCGGTGCCGTGGGCCTCGACGGCGTCCACGTCCTGCGGGGCGAGCCGGGCGTTGGCGAGGGCCTGGCGGATCACGCGCTGCTGGGCGGGGCCGTTGGGGGCGGTCAGGCCGTTGCTGGCGCCGTCCTGGTTGGTGGCCGTCCCCCGGACGACGGCGAGGACGCGGTGGCCGTTGCGGCGGGCGTCGGAGAGCTTCTCCAGGAGGAGCACGCCCACGCCCTCGGCCCAGCCGGTGCCGTCGGCGTCGGCGGAGAAGGACTTGCAGCGGCCGTCGGCGGCCATGCCGCGCTGGCGGCTGAACTCGACGAACACGCCGGGGGTGGCCATGACGGCCACGCCGCCGGCCAGCGCCATCGTGCACTCGCCCTGGCGCAGGGACTGCGCGGCCAGGTGCAGGGCGACCAGTGAGGAGGAGCAGGCGGTGTCGACGGTGACGGCCGGGCCCTCCAGCCCGAAGGTGTAGGCGACGCGGCCGGAGACCACGCTGCCCTGGGTGCCGGTCAGGCCGTATCCCTCGACGCGCTGCGGGTTCTCCTCGACGCGGAAGGCGTAGTCGTGGTGCATGGCTCCGGCGAAGACGCCGGTCCGGCTGCCGCGCACGGTGTCGAGGTCGAGCCCGGCCCGCTCGAAGACCTCCCAGGAGGCTTCCAGCAGGAGCCGCTGCTGCGGGTCCATGGCGAGGGCTTCGCGCGGCGAGATCCCGAAGAGGACGGGGTCGAAGTCGCCCGCTCCGTAGAGGAATCCGCCCTCGCGGGCGTAGGTGGTGCCCAGCCGCTCGGGGTCGGAGTCGAAGAGGGTGGCGAGGTCCCAGCCGCGGTCGGTGGGGAATCCGGCGACGGCGTCGCGGCCTTCGGCGACGAGCCGCCACAGGTCCTCGGGCGAGCCGACCCCGCCGGGGTAGCGGCAGGCCATCCCGACGATCGCGATCGGTTCGTCGGGGGCGACCGCGGCGGCCGCGGCCGGTTCGTCGGTGTCGGCGGCCGGTGCTCCGTCCTGTGCGCCGAGCAGCTCGGTGAGCAGGAAGCGGGCGGCCGCGGTGATCGTGGGGTGGTCGAAGACGATGGTGGCGGGCAGCCGCAGGCCCGTGGCGGCGCCGAGCTGGTTGCGCAGTTCGACGGCGGTGAGGGAGTCGAAGCCGAGCTCCTTGAACGCCTTGTCGGGGCGGATCGCGGAGGGGTCGGCGTGGCCGAGCACCGCCGCGACCCGGCCGCGCACGAGGTCGAGGAGTTCGCGTTCCCGCTCGGCTCCGTCGAGGGCGGCGAGGCGGCGGACCAGCGAGGAGACCTCGGCCTCCGGGGCGGCCGCCTCGACGGTGCGCCGGGCGGGGGTGCGGACCAGGGAGCGCAGCAGTGCGGGCAGCATGCCGGAGGCGGCGCGCGTGCGCAGGGTCGCCGCGTCCAGGCGTACGGGGACCAGCAGGGGTTCGCCGGGTGCGCGCAGCGCGGAGTCGAGCAGTGCGATGGCGTGGTCGGAGGCCAGCGGCAGGATGCCGGCGCGGGTCATCCAGCCGAGGTCGCCGTCCTTGAGGTGGGCGAGCATGCCGCTGGACTGCTCCCACAGGCCCCAGGCGAGGGCGGTGGCGGGCAGGCCCTGGGCGTGCCGGCGGTGGGCGAGGGCGTCCATGAAGGCGTTGGCGGCCGCGTAGTTGGCCTGGCCGGGGTTGCCGAAGACACCCGCGATGGAGGAGAAGAAGACGAGGGCGGTGAGGTCGAGGTCGCGGGTCAGCTCGTGGAGGTTCCACGCGGCGTCCACCTTGGGACGCATCACCGCCTCGAGGCGCTCGTCGGTGAGCGAGGTGACCAGTCCGTCGTCCAGGACACCGGCCGCGTGGACCACACCCGTCAGGGGACGGTCCGCCGGGATCGCGGCCAGCAGCGAAGCCAGCGCCTCCCGGTCCGCCGCGTCACACGCCACGACCTCCACACCGGCACCCAACTCCCGTATGGAGTCGGCCAGTTCCAGAGCACCCGGCGCCTCCGGGCCACGACGGCCCGTCAGCAGCAGGTGCCGCACCCCGTGCTCGGTCACCAGATGCCGGGCCACCAGCGCACCCAGCGCACCGGTACCCCCGGTGACCAGCACCGTCCCCTCCGGCTTCCAGAGGGGGCGGCGGGCGGCCGGCTCGGTGGCCCGGACGAGGCGCGGGGTGAGCAGGGAGCCGTCGCGGACGGCGAGCTGGGGTTCCCCGGTGGCGAGCGCGGCGGCCAGGTCGGTGCTGCCGCTGTCCCACGGGTCGAGGTCGACCAGGACGAAGCGGTCCTGGTTCTCCGTCTGGGCGGAGCGCACCAGACCCCACAGCGGGGCGTGCACGAGGTCGGTGACGTCCTCGCCGGCGCGTACGGAGACGGCTCCGCGCGTGACGATCACCAGCCGGGCGGCGGCCAGCCGGTCCTCGGCGAGCCAGTCCCGGACCAGGCCGAGGGCGGCGGCCGTCGCCGCACGGGCGGCTTCGGCGGTCCGGGCTTCGTCCGTGTCCGCACCCGTGGCGGGTGCGCAGGAGAAGACGACCGTCGAGGGGACGGCGAGCCCCTGGTCGAGGGCGGCGGTGAGGTCGGCGAGGCGCGGGTAGGCGGCGCCGCCCAGCTCGGTCCAGTCGGGGAGCGCGACGTCGCCCACGGTCGCGGGAACCGCCGACCACTCGACGCGGTGGAGTCCGTCGCGGTGTGCGCCGCGCAGGGCTCCCTCGGCGACGGGCCGCAGTACGAGCGACTCGACGCGGGCCACGGGGCGGCCCTCGGCGTCGGCGACGTCCAGCGCGACCGTGTCGGTGCCGAGCGGGGTCATGCGCAGGCGGAGGGAGGTGGCGCCGGTGGCGAGGAGGGACACGCCGCTCCACACGAAGGGCAGCCGGACGCCGGAGTCCTCGCCGCGGGCGGCGCGGACGAGCTGCTCGGAGTGGAGGGCGGCGTCGAGGAGGGCGGGGTGCAGGCCGAAGGCGGCCGCCTCCTCGCGCTGCGCGGAATCCAGCGCCACCTCCGCGCACACGGTCCCGCCCACGCTCCAGGCGGCCTTCAGGCCCTGGAAGGCGGGCCCGTACGCGTAACCGGCCTCGGCCGTCCGCTCGTAGAACCCCTCCATGTCGACGGGCTGCGCACCGGCCGGCGGCCAGACGGCCAGGTCCACAGCGCCGGCGGGGGCGGCGGTGGGGGCCAGGAAGCCGTTGGCGTGCCGGGTCCAGGCGGCGTCCGTGTCGGCGTCGTCGGGCCGTGCGTAGACGGCGACGGGGCGGCGGCCGGAGCCGTCGGGGGCTCCGACGACCGCCTGGACCTGAACGGCTCCGCGCGGGGGGAGCACGAGCGGGGCTTCGAGCGTGAGCTCTTCGAGGTGCTCGCAGCCGGCCTCGTCACCGGCCCGGACGGCCAGTTCGACGAAGGCGGTGCCCGGCAGCAGGACGGTGTCCAGAGCGCCGTGGTCGGCGAGCCAGGGGTGGCTGTGCAGGGAGATCCGGCCGGTCAGCAGGAAGCGGTCGCCGTCGGCGACCCGTACGGACGCGCCCAGCAGCGGGTGCCGCGCCTCGGCGAGGCCCGCCGCGGACACGTCGGCGCCGCCGGTGGCCGGGGCGTCGAGCCAGTGGCGTGCGCGCTGGAAGGGGTAGGTGGGCAGCTCGGTCGCCGCGTGGGCGCCGGAGCCGGTGAGGACGGAGTTCCAGTCGACGTCGACGCCGCGGGTCCAGGCGGTGGCGAGCGAGGTGGTGAACCGGGCGAGGCCGCCCTCACCACGGCGCAGCGTGCCCGTCGCCAGGATCTCGGCGCCGGCCGCTTCGGCCGTCTCCACCAGCCCGTACGTGAGCACCGGGTGGGCGCTGGACTCCACGAACGCCCGGAAGCCCTCCGCCAGGAGGGAGCGGACGACGGGCTCGAAGGAGACGGGCTGCCGGCAGTTCTCGTACCAGTAGGCGGCGGTCAGCTCGGAGCCGTCCAGGACCTCGCCGGTGACGGTGGAGTACAGCGGGACGGAGCCGGTCCGCGGCTCCACGAAGCCCAGCAGGTCCAGGATCCGCTCCTTGAGGCGGTCGACCTGGGCGCAGTGGGAGGCCACCGTGGAGGGGATGACCTTGGCCCGGATGCCGTCGGCCTCCAGGGCCGCGACCAGTTCCTCCAGAGGAGCGACCTCACCGGCGACGGTGACCGTGCCCGGGCCGTTGATGCCCGCGATGGACAGCGCGTCCCCGTACGGGGCGATCCGGGCCCGGACCGCGTCCGCACCCAGCGACACCGAAGCCACCGCGCCACGGCCCACCAACTCGTCCGCGAACAGCTGCGAACGCAGCACGACCACCTTGGCCGCGTCCTCGAGCGACAGCGCACCCGACACGGCCGCGGCCGCGATCTCGCCCTGCGAATGCCCCACGACCGCGTCCGGCACCACACCGGCCGCACGCCACAGCTCCGCCAGGGACACCATCACGGTGAACAGCACCGGCTGGAGCACCTCGATACGGGTCAGCTCCGGAGCACCCTCGGCCCCCCGCAGCACACCCTCCACGGACCAGTCGACGTGAGCCTCCACGGCCCCCGCGACCTGCGCGAACCGGGCCGCGAACACCGGCGAGGAATCGAGGAGTTCGACCCCCATACCGGCCCACTGCGAACCCTGACCGGGGAAGACGAACACCGTCTTGCCGCCCGCGTCCGCCACACCGGACACCAGCGGAGCCTCCAGACCCGCCAGCAGTTCCTCGCTGGAGGAGCCCAGCACCGCCGCCCGGTGGCCGAAGACCGAGCGGTGCCCGGCGAGGGCGGCGGCGACGGCGGAGGCGGGGGTCTCGGGGTGCTCGGCCGCATGGGTGCGCAGCCGGGCGGCCTGCTCGCGCAGGGCGTCCTCGGTCTTGGCGGACAGCAGCCACGCCACGGGGCCGGCGACGGCGGGTGCCGGCTCCGGCTCGGGCGACGCCGACGCCGGGGCCGACGCCGGGGCCGGGGCCTCTTCGAGGATGAGGTGGGCGTTCGTACCGCTGATCCCGAAGGAGGAGACGCCCGCGCGGCGCGGGTGGCCCGTCTCCTCGGCAGCGGGCCACGGACGGGCCTCGGTGAGCAGTTCGACGGAGCCCGCCGACCAGTCGATGTGCGGGGAGCGCTCCTCGGCGTGCAGGGTCTTGGGCAGGACGCCGTGGCGCAGGGCCAGGATCATCTTGATGACGCCCGCGACACCCGCGGCCTGCTGGGTGTGGCCGGTGTTGGACTTCAGGGAGCCGAGCCACAGCGGCCGGTCCTCGTCGCGGCCCTGGCCGTAGGTGGCGAGCAGGGCGTGCGCCTCGATGGGGTCGCCCAGCTTGGTGCCGGTGCCGTGGGCCTCGACGGCGTCGACGGTGTCGGCGGTGACGCCCGCGTTGGCCAGGGCCTGGCGGATCACGCGCTGCTGGGAGGGGCCGTTGGGGGCGGTCAGGCCGTTGCTGGCGCCGTCCTGGTTGGTGGCGGAGCCCCGGATGACGGCGAGCACCTGGTGGCCGTTGGCGTGCGCGTCGGAGAGCTTCTCCAGCAGCAGGACGCCCGCGCCCTCGGCCCAGCCGGTGCCGTCGGCGTCGGCGGAGAAGGACTTGCAGCGGCCGTCGGCGGACAGGGCGCGCTGGCGGGTGAGTTCGACGAAGAGGCCGGGGGTGGGCATGACGGTGACGCCGCCCGCCACGGCGAGGGTGCACTCGCCCTGGCGCAGGGACTGCGCGGCCAGGTGCAGGGCGACCAGCGAGGAGGAGCAGGCGGTGTCGACGGTGACGGCGGGGCCCTCGAGGCCGAGGGTGTAGGCGATGCGGCCGGAGGCGACGCTGGGCGTGCTGCCGGTCATCAGGTAGCCCTCGGTGGACTCCGTGCCCTCGTGCAGGCGCGGGCCGTAGTCCTGGAAGGTCGCGCCGATGAACACGCCGGTGTCCGTGCCCTTGAGGGCGAGGGGGTCGAAGCCGGCCCGCTCCAGGGCTTCCCAGGAGGTCTCCAGCAGCAGCCGCTGCTGCGGGTCCATGGCGGCGGCCTCGCGCGGCGAGATGCCGAAGAAGGCGGGGTCGAAGAGGGTGGCGCCGTCGAGGAAGCCGCCCGCCCGCACGTAGTGCGTGCCCGGCCGGCCCTCGGGGTCGTAGAGGCCCTCCAGGTCCCAGCCGCGGTCGGTGGGGAAGGGTCCGGTGACGTCCCGGCCGGCGGCGAGGACCTCCCACAGGGCCTCGGGCGAGTCGGTGCCGCCGGGGAAGCGGCAGGCCATGGCGACGACGGCGATCGGTTCGTCGTCGGCCGCGGCGCCGGTGCGGCGGGCGGTCGCGGCCGGGTCGGCGAGGTGGCCGAGGGCGCGTTCCGCGAGGTTGCGGGCGAGGGCGACGGGCGTGGGGTAGTCGAACAGCAGGCTGCTGGGCAGGGCCAGTCCGGTGCTGCGGGTGAGGCCGTCGCGCAGTTCGACGGCGGTCCAGGAGTCGAAGCCGAGCTCGTGGAAGGTCTCGCGCAGGTCGATGTCGCGGGCGTCGTCGTGGCGCAGGACGGCCGCGATGTCCGCGCGGAGCAGGTCGAGGACGGCCTGCTCGCGGTCGGCGGCGGGGAGCGCGGTGAGGCGGGCGCGCAGGGCTCCGGCGTCGGAGTCCGTCTCCTCGTCCAGGCCGTCGTCGGCGGCGGAGGCGGAGGCGGCTGCCGGGGCGGACGCCGGGGCCGCCACCGGGGCGGCGGTCGCCGCGTCGATCCAGTGGCGGCGGCGCTGGAAGGCGTAGGTCGGCAGGTCCAGCCGGGGAGCCGGGCCGGTCGTGCCGAGGAGGGTCTCCCAGTCCAGTTCCGGGGCGGCGCCCAGGGTGTGCAGCCGGGCGAGGGCCGTGGTGAGCGACTGCGGCTCGGGCTGCTTGCCGGTGCGGGCGACGGGCACGAACGCGGCGTCCTCGCCCGCGCACTCGCGTCCGGCGGAGGACAGGGCGCCGTCGGGGCCGAGTTCCACGTACGTGGTGACGCCGGCGGCGTCGAGGTGGCGGATGCCGTCGGCGAAGCGGACGGCCTCGCGGACGTGGCGCACCCAGTAGTCGGCGGTACCGATCTCCTCGTCGGTGACGATCCGCCCGGTCAGGTTGGAGACGACGGGGATGCGGGCCGGGGCGTAGGAGACGGAGGCTGCGACGGTGCGGAACGCGTCGAGCATGCCGTCCATGTGCGGGGAGTGGAAGGCGTGGCTGACGGGCAGCCGCTTGGTCTTGCGGCCCTGCGCGGCGAAGTGCGCGGTGAGGGCGTCGACGGCGTCCTCGTCGCCGGAGACCACGACGGAACGGGGGCCGTTGACGGCGGCCACGCACACCCGGTCGGTGCGCCCGGCGAGCAGCGGCGCGACCTCGGCCTCCTCGGCCTGGAGGGCGGCCATCGCGCCGCCCTCGGGGAGGGCGTCCATGAGACGGCCGCGGGCGGCGACGAGCGCGGCGGCGTCGGGCAGGGTCAGGATCCCGGCGACGTGCGCGGCGGCGAGTTCGCCGATGGAGTGGCCGACGACGAAGTCGGGGCGGACGCCGAGGTGGCCGAGCAACCGGTGGAGGGCGACCTCGAAGGCGAACAGCGCGGGCTGGGTCCATGCGGTGCGGTCGAGGAGGGCGGCCTCGTCGGTGCCCGGGGCGGCGAAGGCGATCTCGCGCAGCGGGCGGGGCAGGTGCGCGTCGAAGGCGGCGCACACCTCGTCGAAGGCGGCGGCGAACGCGGGCTGTGCGGAGTGCAGTTCGCGCCCCATGCCGGGGCGCTGGCTGCCCTGGCCGGAGAAGAGGAACGCGGTGGTGCCGGAGCCGGCCCGGCCGCGGACCAGGTGCGGGGAGCCGGCCGCGGCGGCGAGCGCGTCGAGTCCGGCGGTGAGGCCGGTGAGGTCCTCGGCGAGGACGACGGCCCGGTCCTCGTGGGCGGTACGGGTGGCGGCCAGGGCGTGCGCGAGGTCCGCGGCCGTCCCGGTGTGGGTGGCGGCGTACGCGCCGAGCCGGGCGGCCTGGGCACGCAGGGCCTGCTCGCCGCGGCCGGAGAGCGGGAAGAGCAGCGTCCGGCCGGTCCCGGAGTCCTGGTCTCCGCCGGCGGCGGGGGCGGGCGCGGGGGTCTCGGCGGGGGCCGGGGCCTCGGCGAGGACGACGTGGCAGTTGGCGCCGCCGAGGCCGAAGGCGCTGACGCCCGCGACGAGGGGGCGGGCGGGGTGCGGCCAGGGGCCGGCCTCGGTCTGCACCCGCAGCCGCAGCGCGTCGAGGTCGATGGCGGGGTGGGGGGTGCGGTGGTGGAGGCTGGCCGGCAGTTCGCGGTGGCCGACGGCGAGTGCCGCCTTGATGAGGCCGGCGATGCCCGCGGCGGCTTCGAGGTGGCCGATGTTGGTCTTGGCGGAGCCGACGGGCAGCGGGTCGGCCGCGTCGCGGGCCGCGCCGAGGGCGGAGCCGAGCGCGGCGGCCTCGACGGGGTCGCCGACCGGGGTGCCGGTGCCGTGCAGTTCGACGTACTGGACCTCGGCGGGGTCGGTGCCGGCGGCCTCCAGGGCCCGGCGGATGACGTCGGCCTGGGCGGTGGGGCTGGGCACGGTGAGGCCGTCGGTGGCCCCGTCGTGGTTGACGGCGCTGCCGAGCAGGACGCAGTGGACGCGGTCGCCGTCGGCGAGGGCCCGGTCGAGGGGCTTGAGCAGGACGAGTCCGCCGCCCTCGCCCCGGACGAAGCCGTTGGCGCGCTCGTCGAAGGTGTGGCAGCGGCCGTCGGGCGACAGGGCACCGAACCCGGCGGTGATCTCGGAACTGGCGGGCGTGACGCGCAGGTTGACGCCACCGGCGATGGCCAGGTCGGCCTCCCCGCTGAGCAGTGCCTGGCAGGCCAGGTGCACGGCGACGAGGGAGGAGGACTGGGCGGTGTCGACCGTCAGGCTGGGTCCGTGCAGGCCGAGCGTGTACGAGACCCGGTTGGCGATGACGCCCCGGTTGAGCCCGGTGAAGGTGTGCTGCCCGGTGCCCGCGCCGCCGGAGCGGCGTACGAGGTCGGCGTAGTCGTCCCAGATGGCGCCGACGAACACGCCGGTGCCGCTGTTCTTGAGGGTGCCCGGCCGGATGCCGGCGTCCTCCAGGGCCTCCCAGGCGAGTTCGAGGACGAGCCGCTGCTGCGGGTCCATGGCGGCGGCCTCGCGCGGCGAGATGCCGAAGAACCGGGCGTCGAAGGTGTCGACGCGGTCGAGGTAGCCGCCGCGGGCGGCGGCCGGACCGGCCCCTGCCGGGACGACGTCGCGGCGCGCTTCGGGCGCGTCGGTGACGGCGTCGGTGCCGTCGCGCAGCAGCCGCCAGTACGCGGCGGGGCCGTCGGCCTGCGGGAACCGGCAGGAGATGCCGATGACCGCGATCGGCCCGGTGGTACGGCCTGGTGTGCCGGACTCCTCCGGAGCCGCCGTCGTCTGCCGTACCGAATTCACCGGGTCAGCCACGATCTCCCCCTTCGCCTGTTTGCCTGATGTGTCTTCAGGGATCCGCCGGGCGCGCGGGCGGACCGAGGACCGGGGGAATTCCATGCAGACCGTCGAGACGCTGACGTCCAGCTCTAAAGGTCGGCTAAAAACAGTTCCCGGTCACTGGCCTGCCGGATCGCTAGGGGCGGCTAGGGGGCGGAGCAAGGGTTACCGCCCGGCTCGGGCTCCGAGAACCATTGCTGAATGTCCCATTCGAGCACCCCGCGGTGAATGCATTTCCCGCACTTTCCCGCGCTTTCTGCCCACCGCCACGGTGAGGAGCCGCCCGTCATGACAGCAATCGGAATTCTGGGCACCGGGTCTTATCTGCCTGCCGACACGGTCTCCAATCGGCTCGTCGCGCAGCGGGCGGGGGTCACGGAGGACTGGATCCTGCAGAAGACGGGCATCCGGGAACGCCGCTACGCGGCCGAATCCGAGGCCACCTCCGATCTGGCGGTCGAGGCGGCGCGGGCCGCACTGGACGCGGCGGGGATCTCGGCGGCGCAGCTGTCGTGGATCGTGGTGGCGACGTCCACCCCGGACTCCCCGCAGCCGGCCACGGCCTGTCTGGTCCAGCACCGGATCGGTGCGGTGAACGCGGCCGCCTTCGACCTGAATTCGGTGTGCAGCGGTTTCGTGTTCGGTCTGGTGGCGGCGGCCCGGCTGCTGCCGGAACAGGACGGCGGGGTCCGCGGTCACGCCCTGGTCATCGGCGCCGACGTGTACTCGCGCATCATCGACCGCGAGGACCGGCGCACCGCCGTCCTGTTCGGTGACGGTGCGGGTGCCGTGGTGCTGGGCCCGGTGCGGTCCGGCTACGGGGTCCTCGGCTCGCACCTGGCCAGCCGTGGCGACCAGGCGGAACTGATCCACGTCGAGGCCGGCGGCAGCCGGCTGCCCGCCTCGGAGAAGACGGTCGCGGAGGGGCTGCACCACTTCAGGATGAACGGGCGCGGCGTGCGCGATTTCGTGGCCGCCGAACTGCCGCGCGCGGTCGGTGAGGTGCTGGACCGGCACGGTCTGGAGCGCTCCGAGGTCGACCACTTCGTCCCGCACCAGGCCAACGGCGTGATGCTGGGCGAGACCGTGCCCCGCCTGGGCCTGCCCCGCGCCCGTACGCACCTCACCGTGGCCGAGCACGGAAACACCAGTGCCGCCTCCATTCCCCTCGCCCTCGACGAGGCGTACCGGTCCGGGGCGTTCCGGGACCGGGACGTCGTGCTGCTCGCCGGTTTCGGCGGCGGCATGTCCCTGGGCACGGTTCTCGTCCGCTGGGACGAGCAGGCGGCTCCCGCTCCCCGAAAGGACTCAGCAGCATGACGGCAGCATCCGCGGCACCCCTTCCCGGTTCCCTGCCCTTCACCGCGGTCGCGGTGATCGGCCTCGGTACGGTCGGATCCGCGCTGGCCCGCTCGCTCGCCTCGGCGGGCGCCCGGGTGGTGGCGGTGGAGGCTGACGGTGACGCCCTGGCCGGCGGCCGGGAGCGCGTCCAGCGCGGGCTGGAGGATCCGGCGGCCCGGGCCCGGATCACGTACACGGCCGATCTCGCGGCCATCACGGGCAGCGAGCTGGTCGTGGAGGCGGTGCCGGAGGACTTCGCGCTGAAGACGCGGGTGCTGCGGCAGGCCGACGGACTGTGCGGTCCGCAGGCGGTGTTCGCGACGACGACCTCGCTGTCGGTGACCCGGGTGGCGGCGGCGTGCGGGCGGCTGCCGCGCACGGTCGGCCTGCACCCGGTCGGGCACGCCCCGGACGGCGGTGTGGTGGAGGTGGTGACCACGCCCCTGACCGATCCGTCGGTGGGGCGGGCCGCCGAGGAGCTGGTGGGTGCGCTGGGCCGGATGGCCGTGGCCTCCAGCGACCAGCCGGGCTTCACGGGCGGGGGGCTGCTGATGGCCTACCTGAACGGCGCCGTCGCGATGTACGAGCGCCGTTACGCGTCGCGCGACGACATCGACGCGGCGATGATGCTGGGCTGCGGGCTGCCGCTGGGGCCGCTGGCCCACCTCGACCTGATCGGTCTGGACACGGCGCGCGACACCCTGCGCGGCCTGTACGAGCAGACGGGGGAGGCGCAGTTCCTGCCGCCGCCGCTGCTGGACCACATGGTGACGGCGGGGCTGCTGGGCGCGAAGGCGGGCCGGGGGTTCCACACCTGGCCCGAGGGCCCGGCGGGTCCCCGGGCCGCGGCCGGCGCGCAGGGGGGTCCGGCGGGAGGTTCCGCGCGGCCGTCGCGGCCGGTGCGCAGCGTCGGGGTGATCGGGTCCGGCACGATGGCGTCGGGCATCGCCGAGGTGTTCGCCCGGTCGGGGTACGCGACGCGGCTGGTGGCCCGTACGGACGTCCGCGCGAAGGCGGCGCTGGACAAGGTCGCCGGCTCCGTGGAGCGCGGGGTCAAGCGGGGCCGGATCAGCGCCGAGGACGCCCGGGCCACGCTGGAGCGGCTGGTTCCGGCGGACTCGCTGGAGGCGGTGGCGGACTGCGACCTGGTGGTCGAGGCGGTCGCCGAGGAACTCCCCGTCAAGCGGGAGGTCTTCCGGGGGCTGGACGCGGTGTGCCGTCCGGGTGCGGTACTGACGACGACGACCTCGAGCCTGCCGGTGGTGGAGTGCGCGGCGGTCACCTCGCGGCCCGAGGACGTGCTCGGCATGCACTTCTTCAATCCGGCTCCGGTGATGCGGCTGGTGGAGGTGGTCGGCACGGTGCTGACGGCGCCGGACGCGCTGGGGACGGTCCACGAGGTGTGCGCGCGGCTGGGCAAGCACCCGGTCGGGATCGACGACCGGGCCGGGTTCATCGTCAACGCCCTGCTGTTCCCGTACCTCAACAGCGCGGTGCGGCTGCTGGAGGAACGCCGGGCGGTGGCCGGGGAGATCGACGCGGTGATGACGCGGGGCTGCGGCTATCCGATGGGGCCGCTGACGCTGCTGGACACGATCGGTCTGGACGTGTCGCTGCAGATCCAGAACAGCCTGCACGCCTCGTTCCGGGAGCCGTCGCTGGTGCCGGCCCGGCACCTGGAGCACCTGGTGGACGCGGGGTACCTGGGCCGCAAGAGCGGCCGGGGCTTCCACACGTACTAGAGGTGTAGCGCGGGCGGGACGGGTGTGCCCCGCCCCCGCTACACCCTTGGCGGATTATGTAAGTTCACAAATTTCTGAATGTTCGATAGAGTGGCATACATGCAGCTCGACATGACAGCCGACGCCCTTCCGCTCTCCTGGTGGATCCTGGCCCTCGCACTGGCCGCGGTGTTCGGCGATTCGCTCCTGCCGGTGCTGCCCAGCGGCACCCTCGTGGTGACCGCGGCCGCCTGGACCGCGCAGCACCAGATCTCCCCGGTGCTGCCGGTCCTCGCGGTGGCCGCCGCGTCCTTCCTCGGCGACCTGGCCCTGGTCCTGCTGGCCCGGCGCGGCTCCTCCTGGCTGCACACCCGCCTCGACCGGCGGCCCGCCTGGCGGGAGGCGACGGCGCGGCTCCAGGGCGGTCTGGCCCGGCACGCCGGCCGGGTGGCGCTCGCCGCGCGCTTCGTCCCCGCCGGGCGGACCGTGCTGGACATCGCCCTCGGCACCTCGCCCGCCCTGCGCCCGCGCCAGCTGACGTGGTCCGCGCTGGCCGGACTCCTGTGGGCGGCCTACCTGGTGACGCTCGGCCACCTCGGCAACCGGTGGTTCGACACGGCCTGGCTGGGCCTGGCCGTGTCGGTCGGCGCGACGGTGGCCGTCAGCGCCCTCGCCGCCCGGATGGTCACCCGCCGCGGTGAGCGCGCCAGCGGTCCATCAGCGAGTCCAGTTCCAGCTTCACGAAGCTGAAGAAGTCGGCCGTCTCCTCGGCCCGCATGCCCGCCGGCGTATCGGGACCCAGCGCCTCCACCCCCTGCTTGAGGGTGGCCGCCCAGCGGTTGAGCATCTGGTCCCGGCTGGTGACCGTCTCGTACCAGAGGTCCGCGTGGACCCGGTAGATCTCCCGCCGCTCGCCCGGCGCCCGCTCCCGGCCGACCATGTGCACCTGGGCGAGGTAGCGGACCGCGCCCGAGACCGCGGCCGGGCTGACCTTCAGCCGCTCCGAGAGCTCCGCGGCGCTCAGCGCGCCCGCGTCCTCGGCGAGCAGACACGCGAAGACCCGGGAGGGCATCCGGGGCACCCCGGCGGCCACGAGGTCGGCGGCGAACCGTTCGACGAAGGCCGAGACCTCCTCGCTGTAGCCCCGCTGTTCGCTTTCGCTGGCGCTGGCAGTGGCGTCCACACCGTCTCCCCCGTGATCGACCCGTCAGGCGATACCTTCCGATAGCTTCACGATATTCTGAAACTAAGGTATCTTCCGAAATATGATGATGGCAATCGAGATTGCCGGACTGTACAAGTCGTTCGGCCGCACGCACGCGCTGAAGGGCCTGGACCTGCGCGTCGAGAAGGGCGAGGTGCACGGCTTCCTCGGCCCCAACGGCGCCGGCAAGTCCACCACCCTGCGGATCCTCCTCGGCCTGATCCGCGCCGACCGCGGCCGCGTGCGGCTGCTGGGCGGCGACCCCTGGCGCGACGCGGTCGCGCTGCACCAGCGGGTCGCCTACGTGCCCGGCGACGTGAACCTGTGGCGCAACCTCTCCGGCGGCGACGCCCTCGGCTTCCTCGGGGGGCTGCGCGAGAACACCGACCCCCGGTTCACCAAGGAGCTGATGGAGCGCTTCGAACTCGACCCGGGCAAGAAGGGCCGTGCGTACTCCAAGGGCAACCGGCAGAAGGTCGCCCTGGTCGCCGCCTTCGCCTCCGACGCCGAGCTGCTCGTCTTCGACGAACCCACCTCGGGCCTCGACCCGTTGGCCGAGGAAGTCTTCCAGAGCTGTGTCGGCGAGGCCACCGACGAGGGCCGTACGGTCCTGCTCTCCAGCCACGTCCTCACCGAGGTCGAGGCACTGTGCGACCGCGTCAGCATCGTCCGGGACGGGCGCACGGTCGAGACGGGCACGCTCGCCCGGATGCGGCACCTGTCGCGCACCTGCGTCACGGCCGAACTCGCCGCCCCCGTCGAGGGCCTGGAGGAACTGCCCGGGGTCCACGGCCTGGAGGTGCACGGCACGGAGGTCAGCGCCCAGGTCGACCCCGAGCACCTCGGCACGCTCCTGCGGGTGCTGTCCCAGACGGGCGTACGCAGCCTCGTCAGCCGGCCCCCGACCCTCGAAGAGCTGTTCCTGCGCCACTACCGCCCCGAGGCCGAGCCGGTGCCCGCCGGGGCCCCGGGGCCGCGCTGAGGGCCGCGCCGGCGTCACCTCACCCCTCCCCCGACAGCAGCAGCCGCTTCTGGGTCTTGCCCATCGCGTTGCGCGGCAGCGCGGCGACGAACCGCACCTCGCGCGGCCGCTTGTGCACCGAGAGGCGGGCGGCGACGAAGTCGGTGAGCTCGGCCCCGGTCACCTGCGAGGCCACGACGAACGCCACGACGCGCTGGCCCAGATCGGAGTCCGGCACCCCGACCACCGCGGCCTCGGCCACGCGCGGGTGGTCCAGGAGCGCGTTCTCGATCTCGCCCGCCCCCATCCGGTAGCCACCCGACTTGATCATGTCGACGGAGGCCCGGCCCACGATGCGGTGGGTGCCGTCCGCGTCGATCGCCGCGATGTCGCCCGTACGGAACCAGCCGTCCTCGGTGTACGAGGCCGCCGTGGCCTCGGGACGCCCCAGGTAGCCGGAGAACAACGTGGGCGCGGTCAGCTGGAGTTCGCCGATCTCCTCCCCCGGCCCGGCCGCGATCCGCGTACGGACCCCGGGCAGCGGCGTCCCCACCGCGCCCGGCCGCAGCGGGCCGTCCGCGCGGCCGCTCACCGTGATCAGGGTCTCCGTCATCCCGTACCGCTCGACCGGCCGGCTCCCCGTCAGCTCCTCCAGCCCGCGGAAGACCCGCTCCGGCAGCGGGGCGCTGCCCGAGACCAGCAGCCGCGCGGAGCGCAGCGCCCGGGCCCGCTCCGGGTCCCCGACGACGCGGGACCACACCGTGGGCACCCCGAAGTACAGGCTGCCGCCCGCCTCGGCGTACGCGGCCGCGGTGGGCCGGCCGGTGTGCACGAGGCGGCTGCCGGTGCGCAGCGCGCCGAGGACGCCGAGGATCAGGCCGTGGACGTGGAACAGCGGCAGCCCGTGGACCAGGGTGTCCTCGGCGTTCCACTGCCAGGCCTCGGCGAGGGCGTCCAGACCGGCGGCGATGGCGGCGCCGCCGAGGACGACGCCCTTGGGCGCGCCGGTGGTCCCGGAGGTGTAGAGGATCATCGCGGGGGCGTCGGCCGCCGGTGCGGGGCCGCTCCAGGCGGCCCGGCGGGCGAAGTCCACCGTGACGGGGCAGGCGCCCGAGTCACGCAGGATGTGCTCGCGTTCGGCGACGCCCGCGTCGGGCGGTACGGGCACCACGGGCACCCCGGCCAGCAGGCAGCCGGCCACCGCGGCGACGGTCTCCAGGGAGGCCGTGGCCTCGACCGCGACGGCGGGGGCGCCCGCCACGTCGGCGGCCACCGCTCCGGCCGCGCCGAGCAGTTCCTCGTACGAGGCGGTCCGGCCGGCGACGGTGACCGCGTCCGCACGGTCCCCGTACACCCCTTGCAGCGCCGTGAGCACGGGCATCTCTCCTTACGTCGGTACGTGGTGACGCGTGACGCGTCGGTCGGTCCTTCGGCGGTCCTTCGGCGGTGCGGCTGCGTGCGGCGGCGTGCGGCTCAGGCGGCGGCGCGCAGGCGCCACACCCCGGGCCGGGTCTCCGTCCAGTCCGGCAGCGGGAGGCCGCCGCGCACCTGGCGCAGCCAGCGGACCGCGTACGCCTCGCGCCGCCGGTCGCCGAGCCGCGCCGCCAGGGCCAGGCACTGCGCGAAGTGCGGCTCCGCGGCGGCGGGGCCTTCCGTCTCCAGGGCGAGCAGCGCCCGGACCCGGCGGGCCTCGTAGTGGTCGCGGGGGTCGGCGGGCGCCGCGTCGAGGACCCGGCCGATCAGCCGGGCCGCGTCCGTGACGGCCGAGGAGTCCAGGCTCAGTTCGGCCAGGCCCGTCAGGGCGCGGTCGCGTTCGGGCCGGGCGTCGGCGCCGTCGGCGGCCCTCAGGGCCCGCCGGTAGAGCCCGCGGGCCGCGTCGGTCCGGCGGCGCTGCCAGGCCAGGTCGCCGAGCGAGCACAGCAGCCGGGACTGGGCGCCGAGGTCGCCGGAGCGTTCGGCCGCGTCCAGGGCCCGGGTGTGCGCGCGTTCCCAGTCGTCCCAGGCCGCGTGGGCCTCCAGGGGGGCGGTGAGGCCGTCGGCGAGGCGCACGGTGTGGACCCACAGTCCGGCCGCGTGGGCCCGGCCCAGGGCCGAGGTCAGTGCGGTGCGGCGGTGCGCGAACCACTCGGCGGCGTGCGGCAGTCCGTCGGCCTCCCGCGCCTCGGCGGCCAGGGCGTCGGCGAGCCGGGCCACGGCCCGCGCCACCTCGCCGGGGGGCTCCTCGGCGGTGAGGAGCTCGCCGGCCAGCAGCCGCCACAGCACGTGCAGGCGGTAGGCGCCGCGGGGTTCGGCCCGTAGCAGCCCGGCTTCCACGAGGCTCTCCAGCACGGCTTCGGCGGCCGGTTCGGGCGTACCGAACAGGGCGGCCGCGTCGGCGGTGGGGAAGGGGCCGTCGGGCAGCAGTCCGAGCAGCCGGAAGGCGCGCTTCAACGGTTCGCCGGCCTCGTCGTACGCGCCCCGCAGGGCCGCGTCCAGGCCGGGCTGCGCGGAGCGGAGTTCGGCGAGCCGGGCGTGCTCGTCGGACAGTCGGGCGGCCAGGGAGGCCACGGTCCAGTGCGGGCGCGCGGCCAGCCGGCCCGCGAGGGCCCGTACGGCCGACGGCAGCCGCCCGCAGGCCCCGACGACGGCGGCGCAGGCCCCGTCGGGGCCGTCGTCCTCCCCGTCGCGGCCCGACGCGGCCAGCAGCAGCCGGCGGGCCTGCGCCGGGGCGAGGACGTCCAGCAGGTGCACCCGGGTGACCGGGACCGCCGGGGCCCTGCGGCCGGTCAGCAGCGCGGTGCTGCCGGGGGTCGTGGGCAGCAGGGGGCCGGCCTGCTCCGCGCCGGCGGCGCCGTCGAGCACGAACAGCATCCGCCGGCCCAGGGTGAGCCGGTCCAGGGTGCGGCGCAGCCCGTCGAGGTCGTCGGGCAGCGGCCCGGTGACGCGGCAGCGGCGCAGCAGCAGGGTGAGGGCGGCGGCGGGCCCGAGCGGTTCGCCGGTGTCGTCGCGCAGGGGCAGGAACACCCGGCCGTCGGGGAAGAGGTCGCCGGCGCGGTGCGCGGCGGCCAGGGCGAGGGCGGTCTTTCCGACGCCGGCGGGACCGGTGAGCGCGACGCAGCCGCCCGCCGGGACGTCCCGCAGGAGCGTCTCCAGCGCGGCGAGGTCCTCGTCGCGTCCGGTGAACAGCGGGTCGGACGGCGGGATTTCACCGACCGGCCCGGTGGCCGGCGGCAGTACGGGATCCGGCCCGGCGGCCGGCGTCGCGAACGGCCCGGCGGCCGGCATCGCGGCGGGTGCGGCCGTGGCGCGCCCGCCCGCGGTCGCCGCGGACCGCGCCGCGTCGGCGCGGTCCGGTACGGCGCCCGAGGGGCGCTGCAGTGCGGTGTCCCCGGCGAGGATCCGGCCGTGGAGCTGCTGGAGGGGCGGCCCCGGCTCGATCGCCAGTTCGTCGACGAGGGTGCGCCGCAGCCGGGCGAAGGCCTCCAGCGCGTCGGCCTGCCGGCCGGTGCGGTAGAGCGCCACCATCAGGTGGGCGTGGAACTCCTCGCGCATCGGCAGTTCGGTGGCGAGAGCCTGGAGTTCACCGACGAGGTCGTGGTGGCGGCCCAGTTGCAGGTCGGCCCGGATGCGCTGCTCCAGTGCGGCCGTGCGCAGTTCGCCGAGGCGGATCGCGGTGCTGTCGAGCAGCGCCCCGTGGGGGGTGTCGGACAGCAGGGGGCCGCGCCAGAGCGCGAGCGCGCGGCGCTGGAGGTCGGCGGCGGCCGGGGCGTCCTGGCGGGCCATGGCGGCGCGGCCCCGGGCGTGCAGGTCCTCGAAGGCGGTCAGGTCCAGCCGGTCCGGGTCCAGCCGCATGAGGTAGCCGGGCGGCCGGGTGACCAGGCCGTCGCGGCCCGCGTCGGGGTCGGCGGCGTGCAGGAGCTTGCGCAGCTGCGAGATGTAGACCTGGAGCGTGGTCGTCGCGGTGCGCGGCGGGTCCTCGCCCCACAGTTCGTCGATGAGGCTGCCCACGGACACGATCTCGTTGGCCCGTACGAGCAGCGTCGCGAGCACCACGCGCATCTTCGCCGCGCGGGGCGTCACGCGGTGCGCGTGCCGGCCGGCCGCGTCCACTTCCAGTGGCCCCAACACCCGAAATCGCATGCAGCCCCCGTTCCTCGGCACTCCGGTGGCACGGGTGGCGGCAGACTCCCCCAGCTGCCCGGCCCTCGTCACCCTAGGGCCGGGCGCACCCCCGGCTTCGGACAGCCGGACCCCTGATCCGGCGACGCGCACCCTGGCCCGGGGCGGCCGGGGACCCGCAAGCCATGCTTTAGGCGCGGCGAGGAGCATGCCGAGGCGTTGGCGGCAGGGGCGCCGGGCGTTCGGCAGTTGCCCCGGATGCGCCAGAAGGGGGCTGACGTTGACTGGATTCGCTACGTTCACCGATGTGCTCCGCGGCCGGGCCGCGGAACTCGGCGAGCGCGACGCTCACGTGTTCCTCGGTGACGCCCCGGGCGCCGCCGCCGAGCACCTCACGTACGGCGAGCTGGACCGGGCGGCCCGGGCCATCGCGGTGCGGCTGCGCGAGCACGGCGCCCTGGGGCAGCCGGTGCTGCTGCTGTACCCGCCGGGCCCCGGGTTCCTGAAGGCGTTCGCCGGCTGTCTGTACGCCGGCGCCGTCGCCGTGCCCGCCCCGCTCCCCGGTGACCGGGGCGAGCGGCTGCAGCGCGTGTCGGGGATCATCCGCGACACCGGCGCGCAGCTGGTGCTGACCGACTCCGCCCACGCCCCCGACGTGTCGCTGTGGCTCGCCATGGCGGGCCGGGGCGAGACGGTGTGCCTGGCCACCGACGTGGAGGAGGGGCTGAACGCCGAGGCCTGGCAGCCGCCCCGCACCGGCCCGGACGACCTGGCGTTCCTCCAGTACACCTCGGGTTCGACCTCCCGGCCGCGCGGGGTGATGGTCAGTCACCGCAACCTCCTCGCCAACATGGAGGCCATGCGCAACGTCCTGGGCTCCACCGCCGAGGACGTGTTCGGCAGCTGGCTGCCGCACTACCACGACATGGGACTCATCTGCCATCTGCTGCACCCGCTGTGGCTGGGCACCTCGTCGGTGCAGATGTCCCCCACCGCCTTCGTCAAGCGGCCGGTGCGCTGGCTGCGCTCGATCGGCGAGTACGGGGTGACCATCGGCGGCGGCCCCAACTTCTGCTACGACCTGTGCCTGCGCCGGATCACGGACGAGCAGCTCGCCGGCCTGGACCTGAGCAGCTGGCGGCTGGCGATCAACGGCGCCGAACCGGTGCGCCACCAGACCCTGGAGGCCTTCGCCGAGCGCTTCGCCGCGGCCGGTTTCCGCCGCGGGAGCCTCTTCCCGGCCTACGGGCTCGCCGAGGCCACGCTCGTCGTGTCCGGCGGCACGCCCGGCGAAGGCCCGCGCACCCTGACCGTCGACGCGGCCGGCCTCGAGTACGACGAGCTGCGCCCGCCGCGCCCCGGCCGGCCGGTGCGGACCCTGGTCGGGAGCGGCACCGTACGCGACTTCGCCGTGCGGATCGTGGAGCCGGTGATCGGCGGCGAGGTGCCCGCGGGCCGGGTCGGGGAGATCTGGGTGCGCGGCGACAGCGTCGCCCAGGGCTACTGGCGCCGTCCCACCGACACCGCCCGTACCTTCCACGCCATGGTGGACGACGGGGACAGCGGCTTCCTGCGCACCGGCGACCTCGGGGTGATCGACGGGGACGAGCTGTACGTCACCGGCCGGCTCAAGGAAATGATCATCCTCAACGGGCGCAACATCTATCCGCAGGACGTCGAGTGGGCGGTGCGCGAGACGGAGCCGGCCCTCGGGGCGGGCCAGGGCGCCGTGTTCACCGTGGACGCGGACCGCGAGCAGCTCGTCGTCGTGCACGAGGTGCGCCCCGAGAACGCCGACTGGGAGACGCTGCGCGCCCTCGCCCGGCGCATCCAGATCCTCATCGGCCAGGACTTCGACGTGCCCGCGGCCAATGTGCTCCTGGTGCGGCCGGGCACCCTGCGCCGTACCACCAGCGGCAAGATCCAGCGGACCCTGATCCGCAAGCTGTTCCTGGAGGGCGAGGTCAGCGGCGAGTACGAGGTCCTCGACCCCGCCGTGCGCGCCCTGGTCCGTCCGCGCGACACGCTGCTCGGCAACGACCTGCTGCGGCCCTCCGCCCGCGCCGCCGCGGAGACGGCGTGGTGAGCGCCGTCGCCGTCGCCGCCGGGCCGGCCCCCCGGGCGCCGGTGCGGCGGCCCGCGCCGTCCCCGGAGTCGACGAGCGGCCGGGTCCGGGCCGCCGCGCTGGAGGCCCTGCTCGGCGACCCGGCGGCGCCCGGCAACCCGGCCGGGCACCGCGCGCTGCTCGCTTCCGACCAGGCGGCCGCGCTGTCCCCGGAGGCGGAGGGGCTGCTCGACGACTTCGGGATGCACCGCGAGTTCGTTCCGCGCGAGCTCGGCGGCCGCTTCGACTCCCCCGAGGGCCTGCTGCGGGTGATGCGGCCGGTGTTCCGCCGGGACGTGTCCCTCGGCATGGGCTACGGCATGACCACCTTCATGGCCGCCTCCGACGTGTGGATGCGCGGCAACGAGGAGCAGCGGTCGTGGCTGGGCGGCCTGCTCCTGGGCGGCTCGAAGGCGGCGATAGCCCAGCACGAGACCGCGCACACCAACGACTTCGTCCGCAACCAGATCTCCGCGGACCCGGCCCCCGGCGGCGGCCTGTCGGTCACCGGGGCCAAGCCGGTGGTCAACAACCTGCACCGGGCCGACGCCCTGGTGCTGTTCTGCCGTACCGGCGGGCACTTCCCCGGCGGGACGCAGAGCGCCCTGCTGCTGGACCCGCACACCCTGCCCGCGGACCGCTACCGCACCGAGCGGCGGCCCGCCGCGGTGGGCCTGCGGTCCTGCTTCTTCTCGGGCGTGCGCTTCGACGACTGCCCGGTGCCCGCCGACGCCTTGCTCGGCGCGCCCGGCAGCGGGGTCGCGACCTCGCTCCAGTCGTTCCAGATGAGCCGTACGCTGATGGCCTCCCTGTCGGTGGCCGCCGTGGACGCGAGCCTGCGCACGGCCGTGCTGGTGGACCGTCAGCGGGGGCCCGGCGCGGCCGGCACGGCGCCGGTGGACCCGCAGCACACGGCGAACACCCTGACCGGGGCGTTCGTGAACCTGCTCCTGTACGACTGCCTGGCGGTCGTCGCCACCCGGGCGCTGCACCTGCTGCCGGCCGAGACCAGCGTGTACTCGGCGGCCGTGAAGCTGCTGCTGCCGCGGGTGCTGATCGAGACGATGTACGACCTGTCCACCGTCCTGGGCTCGCAGCTGTACACGCGGGACGGCACCGTCGGCGTCCTGCAGAAGCACATCCGGGACGTGCCGGTGATCAGCCTCGGCCACGCGGGGACCGTCGCCTGCCAGGCGACGATCATCCCGCAGCTGAAGCAGCTGGCGAGCCGCTCCTGGTTCACCGAGGAGGAGGCCCCCGCCGCGCTGTTCCAGCCCGACGCGCCCCTGCCGGCGTTCCGCTACGACGCGCTCGCGCTGGCCAGCGGACGCGACAGCCTCAGCGCCTCGCTGCTGGCCGCCGCCGCGGAACTGCCGGGCCGCGACCCGGTGGAGCGGGCCCTGCGCACGATGACGGAGCACCTCGTCGAGGAGCTGCGGGATCTGCGCCGGCGGGTGCTCGCGCTGCCGCCGCTGGACGGCGGGACGCCGGTGGGACCGGCCTGGTTCGCGCTGACCGACCGTTACGTCCTGGTCCTGGCGGCGGCGGCCGTGCTCGGCGTCCGCCGCCACAACCGCCACGGCCTCGACCCGTTCCTGGCCGATCCGGCCTGGGCGGCGGCCGCCCTGCACCGCATCACGTGCAGACTGGGCACCGAGCCCGTGGAGCTGCCCCCCGAGTGCCTGGCGCGCGTCCACCAGGAGGTCCTGGCCCGCTTCGGGGACCGGCGCAGCTACGACCTGCACAACACCCCGCTTCCCGGCTGACGGGCAACGGCCCCGACCACCGCTTCCCCCTTCGCCCGCACGCAAGGAGTCCAGGGATGTCCCTGCCCGTGTCGCCGCACAGCGCGGCCCCGCTGCACCACTGGCTGACCGACCGCCTCGCCGTCTACCTCGACCGGCTGCCGGACAGCATCGACCCCACCGTGCCGCTCGCCGAGTACGGCATGGACTCGGTGGGGGCGCTGAGCCTGTGCGGGGACATCGAGGACACGTTCCACATCGCCGTGGACCCGTCGCTGGCCTGGGACCACCCGACCGTCGTCGCGCTGGTCGCCCACCTCACCGCCCGGGGCGTGACGGTTCCGGCCGCGGGGGTCTCCCCGTGAGCTCCGCCTCCGTCGCCGTGGTCGGGCTCGACTGCGTCTTCCCGGGCGCGCCGGGCCCCGACGCCTACTGGGACCTGCTGATGCGCGGCGGCGACGCGACCGGGGAGCAGCCCGGCCCGCGCAGGTTCGGGCCGGGGTACGAGACGCCGGTGCGCGGCGGTTTCATCGACGACGCCGACGTGTTCGACAACGACTTCTTCACCGTCTCGCCGCGCGAGGCCGCGGCGATGGACCCGCAGCAGCGGCTGCTGCTCCAGTGCGCGTGGCGGGCCCTGGAGGACTCGGGGCGCTCCCCGCGGTCCCTGGCGGGCGGCGACACCGGGGTGTTCGTCGGCATGATGGGCAGCGAGTGGGG
The DNA here is from genome assembly GCF_026343185.1 of Streptomyces sp. NBC_00091. Classification (GTDB taxonomy): domain Bacteria; phylum Actinomycetota; class Actinomycetes; order Streptomycetales; family Streptomycetaceae; genus Streptomyces. Next base: position 232,630 of record NZ_JAPEMA010000003.1, read on the forward strand.
CCAGCTGCACCTGGGCGACTACGGGCGCGTGACCCCGCAGCTGGGCGCCGGGTCCAGCGCCGGCATGGCCGCCAACCGCATCTCGTACCACCTCGACCTGAAGGGGCCGAGCCTGTCCGTGGACACGGCCTGCTCCTCCTCGCTGGTCGCCGTGCACCTGGCGGTCAACTCACTGCTGTCCGGGGAGTGCGGGACGGCGCTGGCCGGCGGGGTCAACCTGATCCTGACCCCGGCGCTGGGGCTGGTGTACGGGCAGATGGGGCTGGCCTCGCCGGACGGCCGGTGCAGGCCCTTCAGCGCCGACGCGAACGGCATCGCCCGCAGTGACGGCGTCGGGGTGGTGGTGCTGCGGCGGCTGGAGGACGCACTCGCCGACGGGCAGCGGGTCTACGCCGTCATCCGGGGCACCGCCGTCAACCAGGACGGGCGCAGCAACGGCGTCACCGCGCCGAACCGGCACTCCCAGCGGGAGGTCGTCGCGGCCGCGTACCGCCGGGCCGGGGTCACCCCCGACCAGGTGCGGTTCGTCGAGGCCCACGGCACGGGCACGGCGCTCGGCGACATCATCGAGTGCGGGGCCCTGGGCGAGGTGCACGACGTACCGCGCGAGGAGCCGTGCGCGATCGGCTCCGTCAAGGGCAATCTCGGGCACACGGAGGGGGCCGCGGGCATCGCCGGGCTGATCAAGGTGGCGCTCGCGCTGCACCACCGGATCGTGCCCGCGAGCCGGTTCGCGGACCGCGAGAACCCCCAGCTGCGGCTCGCCGAACGGGGGCTGGCCCTGCTGAAGGTCCCGGTGCGGCTGCCCGCCGGCGAGGTCGTGGCGGGCGTGAGCAGCTTCGGCATGGGCGGGACCAACGCGCACGCGGTGCTCGCCGCCGCGCCCCGTACGGCCCGCACCGGGCGCCGCCGGGCGGCGGCCGCGCCGGCCGGGGTGTTCACGGTCTCGGCCGACACCCCGGAGGCGCTGCGCCGCAACCTCGCCGCGCAGGCGGAGGCGGTGGCCGCCCGCCCGCGCGGGGACGCCGCCGCGCTGTGCTGGACCAGCAACCGGGTCAAGACCGGGCTGCCCTACCGGGCGGCGTTCACCGCCACCGACACCGTCGAGCTGGCGGCGGCGCTGCGCGGGGCGGCCGAGGACGGGCGGCTCGCCGCCGGGATCGCCGACCGGGCCTGGCGTCCGCCGGTCATCGGGTTCCTCTTCACCGGCCAGGGCGTCCAGGAGCCCGGGATGACGGCCGCCCTGTACCGGCAGTCGCCGCTGTACCGGCGCCGGCTCGACGAGGCCGACGCGGCGCTCGCCCCGCACCTGGGCGGCTCGGTGCGCGACCTGATCCTCGGCGGGGATCCGGCCCTGCACCGCACCCGCTGGGCGCAGCCCGCCCTGTTCGCCGTCGGCCATGCGCTGGCGGCCACGCTGAGCGGCCTCGGCGCGGGGCCGCACGTCGTACTGGGGCACAGCGTCGGGGAGTTCGCGGCCGCCGTGACCGCCGGGGTGCTCACGCTGGACGAGGCGGCCCGGCTGGTCGCGGAGCGGGCACGGCTGATGGACGCGCTGCCCGAGGGCGGCGGCATGCTGTCGGTGCGGGCGGGGCGCGAAGCGGTCGAGGAGTTCCTCACCACCGGTCCGGGGGTGTCCCTCGCCGCGGTCAACGGCCCGCGGAACACGGTCCTGTCGGGCGGGCTCGCGGAGCTGGAGCGGGTCGCCGGCGTGCTCCGCGAGCGCGGCACGCACTGCCGTACGGTCGGCGTCTCGCACGCCTTCCACTCGCCGCTGATGGCTCCCGTCCTGGAGCCGCTGGCCGCCGCCGCCGCGGGGATCACGCCCGCCGCGCCGCGCATCCCCGTCGCCTCCACCCGGTACGGGCGGCTGCTGGCCGACGAGCCGATGGACGGCGCCTACTGGGCCGGGCAGGCGGCCGGGCCGGTGCTGTTCGCGGACGCGCTGGCCGACCTGGTGGCACGGACCGCCCCGACCGCGCTCGTGGAGATCGGCCCGGCGCCGCAGCTGATCCAGCTGGTGGGCCGGTCCGGGCTGGCCGACGGGATCCGGCTGCTGCATCCGGCGCCGGGCCGGGATGCGACGGCCCGCGACCTGGCCGAGACCGTCGCCGCCCTGTACCGCTCCGGGCTGGAGCCGCAGTGGGACGAGCTGTACGAGCCCGCCTGGCGCACCACCGAGCGGCTGCCCCCGTACGCCTTCTCCACCGAGCACCGCTTCTGGCACACCGCGACCGCCCGCCCGCAGGCCCCCGCGGCCCCGTCCGCGCCGGGACCCGCCCCGGCGGCCCCGGAGCGGACCCGCCCCGACGACGGCGAGGGCGAGGGCGAGGGGAGCCAGGACCCGGTGCTGGCCGCCGTGGTGCGGGCCGTCGTGGAGGTGGGCGGCTATCCGCCCGAACGCGTCGGGCGCCGGTCCCGTTTCTACGAGGACCTCGGCTTCGATTCTGTGATGATCATGCAACTCAAGGACCGGATCGAGACCGCGCTGCCACAGGCCGGCGGTATCGCGGTGCAGCAACTGCTGCCCGCGCTGCGTTCGGTGGGCACCCTGGCCGACTTCGTCGGCGAGTGGATCAGTGTGGGGGTACGACCGTGACAGCAGTGACCGAGACCGCCCTGTACGTGGCGGGCACGGGCACCGCCCTGCCCGGCGACCCGGTGGACAACACCCGGCTGGGCAAGATGTTCGGGATCAGCGAGGAGTGGATCGACCTCTTCGTGGGGACCCGTACCCGCCACTTCTGCTGGGACCTGGGCACCGGCACCCTCACCCACAGCCTCGCCGACCTGTGCGCCGAGGCCGCCGGGCGGGCCCTGGCCAACTCCGGGCTCGCCCCCGCCGACCTCGACTTCCTGATCCTGACCACCGCCACGCCCGACACCCTGCTGCCCACCACCGCGACCGTGGTGGCCGACCGGCTGGGCCTCAGCCACCTGCCCGCCTTCCAGCTCCAGGCGGGCTGTTCGGGCGCCGTACAGGCGCTGGACGTAGCCCGCGCGCTGCTCGCGGGCGGCCACCGCGCGGGCCTCGTGGTCGGCGGGGACGTCACCGACCGGTTCCTCGACCCGGGGCGCGAGGCGCTCAGCCTGCCGACCGAGGAGCTGGTCAACTACGTGCTGTTCGGCGACGGGGCGGGCGCGGCCGTGGTCGGCACGGAGCCCGTCGGCGAGGCCATCGCCGTACGGAGCCTGCTGCACCGGTTCACCGGGCGGGGCCGCTCCCCCGGCCAGATCGTCGACTGGCAGGGCGTCGCCCGCCACGACGCGGGCCGGCAGATGCTGTTCGAGGACTACAAGGCCATCGAGGAGAGCGTGCCGCCCATGGCCTCGGAGATCTTCTGGGAGCTGCTGGCCGCCACCGGCTGGAGCCGCGAGGACCTCCACTACGTGCTGCCCCCGCAGCTGTCGGGCCGGATGACGGCCCGCATCACCGAGCACCTGGACGTGCCGGAGCTGCGCGAGGTGTCCTGTGTGGCCGACACCGGGAACACGGGCAACGCCCTGCCGCTGATCCAGCTCGACCGGCTCGCCGGAGAGCTGGGCGAGGGGGAGCGGGCCCTGGCCGTGATCGTCGAGTCCAGCAAGTGGATCAAGGGCGGGCTGGCGCTGGAGCGCGTCCCGGAGACGGACTGCACCGGATGACCGCCCCCACGACACCCACCGCCGCCGCCACCGGGGCCGGGGCCGGGGCAGCCGCGCCCGCAGCCGGTTCCCGTACCGGCCCGGCCGACCCGGTGCGCGAGCTGCGCGCGCTGCACCGCGCGGGCCGGCTCGCCGAGGCCTGGCCCCGCGTCGCCCCGCTGCTGGCCGAGCTGACCGACCACGGGGACCGGGAGCCCGAGGCCGTCCGCACCGACCTGGTGCGCGCCGGCCGGGTCCTGGCCGCGCTCCCGGCGGCCGGGGTCCTCGCCGCGCACCCGGACACGCCCCTGGTCACCGTGGCCGTCACCGGGCACTCCACCCTGGTCCAGCTCACCGACCCGCTCGTCGCCGAGCTGGCCCGGCACGGGCTGCTCTCCCGGGTGGTGCACGGGGACCACGGCGCCTACCTGCGCGACCTGCACGACCCCGACGGCGAACTGCGCCGCCACCGCGCCGACCTGACCCTGTGCGTCCTCGACGCGGGCGCCGTCTTCGACGAGCTCCCCGAGCCCTGGACCTGGCAGGACGTGGAGGCCGGCTGCGCCCGGCTGCTGGAGCGGCTGCGCTCGGTCACGGCCGCCCACGCCGCGGACGCCGCCGGCACCCTCGTGCTGAACACCCTGCCCCTGCCCCGCACCCGGCTCCAGCAGCTCGTCGGACAGCGGGAGCGGGCCCTGCTCGGCGCGGTGTGGCGGGAGTTCAACGCCCGGCTGCTGCGACTGGCGGCCGAGCACCCCACGGCGGCCGTGGTCGACCTGGATCCGCTGATCGCCGACGGCGGCCCGGCCGCCGACCCGCGCCTGGCCCTGTACACCCGCGCCCCGTACACCGAGCAACTGCTCGCCGCCTACGCCCGGGAGGCCGTGCACGTGCTGCGCGCCCGCCGCGGCATGACCCGCAAGTGCCTGGTCCTGGACCTCGACGACACCCTGTGGGCGGGTATCCTCGGCGACGACGGACCCGAGGGGATCACCGCCGCCGCGGGCACCCTGGCCGGGGAGCCGCACGCGGCCCTGCAGCGCACCGCGCGCCAGCTCGCCGCCCAGGGCGTGCTGCTCGCCGTCAGCAGCAAGAACGACACCGGACCGGTCCTCGGCGTGCTCCGCGACCACCCGGACATGGTGCTGCGCGAGCGGGACTTCGTACGGATCCACGCCAACTGGCAGCCCAAGGACGGCAACCTGCGGGAGATCGCCGCCGCCCTCGGCATCGGCACCGACGCGCTGGTCTTCGCCGACGACTCCCCCGCCGAGCGCGCCCTGGTGCGGGCCCGGGTCCCCGGCGCCGCCGTCGTGGCGCTGGGCACGGAGCCGGCCCTGCACGTCGGCCGACTGCTGGCCGACGGCTGGTTCGACACGCCCCGGCTGACCGGCGACGACCTCGCCCGCACCGCCCGCTACCACGAGGCGGCCGCCCGCGGGGAGCTGGAGCGCGGCAGCGGATCGTACGAGGAATACCTGCGCGACCTGGGCGTCCGCGTGCGCATCGCGCCGCCGCAGCCGCACGAGCTCGACCGGATCGCCCAGCTGTCGCTGCGCACCAACCAGTTCAACCTCACCGGCGAACGGCTCGGCGCGGACCGCGTCGCCGCGCTCGCCGCCGACCCCGCGGGCCTGCTGCTCGCGGTGCACGTCGGCGACCGGTTCGGCGACAGCGGCCTGGCCGGCGCGGTCCGCGCCCGGTACGCCGCGGACGGGCTGCGCCTGGACGGTTTCTGGCTCAGCTGCCGGGTCTTCGCGCGCGGGGTCGAACAGGCCGTCCTCGCGACCCTGCTGGCGCACGCGGCCGGCCGCGGCCTGCCCGCCGTACACGCCCTCCACCGGCCGACCGCCAAGAACACCAGGGCGGCCGGCTTCTACCCCTCACTGGGCTTCACCGAGACCGCCAGGGACCCTGACGGCTCGCTGCACTACCGCCACGACCTGGCGCGACTGCCCCCCGTACCCGACCACTTGACGACCGATTCACGCCTCGGAGGGGACGACGATGAGCCTGCCGGAACCACCCGCTGATCTCCCGGGCTTCCTCGCCCTGATCGGTGAGGAACTCGGACTGGAACTGACCGAGGAGCAGGCCCGCGCCGACCTGGACACCCTGCCGTCCTGGGACTCGGTGCACCTGCTCCGGCTGGTCATGCTGATCGAGCAGGAGACGGGGCGCCGCGTGCCCGTCTCCGCCGTGCTGCGGGCCCGCAGCATCGCGCAGATCCACGCCGAGGTGCTGGCCGTCACCGGCGGCCGGGCCCTGACCCCGGGCGGTCTGCTGTGAACGGTCCGGCGTCCGTGGCGCCGGGCGAGCCGATCGCGGTGCGCGCCGACGGCACCGACTGGGAGGCGGTCCGCGCCGACCTGCGCACCTACGGCACGGCCCTGGTGCACGGCACCCTCGACGACTGGCGCCCGAAGGACGCCGACGGTCCCGCGCTGCGCGCCGTACTGGGCCGCGACTGGGCCCGCTACAGCGGCATGGCGCACGAGGACATCCGGGAGCGGTACGCGGCCTCGCGGCGGCTGCTCAAACACGCGGCGGCGGCGGCCCTGCACGCGGACGCGGCGGACCTCGAACTCACCTACGGACCCACGGGGCGCCCGTACCTGCGCGGCTGCGACCAGATCGACATCAGCCTCAGCCACACCGGCAACCTGCTGCTGGTCGGCCTGACCACGCGCGGGCTCATCGGCGTCGACGCGGAGCTCACGGACCGCCAGATCTACAGCAAGGGCCTGGACCGGCACATCTGCACCCCGGCCGAGCGCCTGAACCTCGCCGAGCTGGACCCGGCGGAGCGCAATCCGCGGCTGGTGCGGCTGTGGACCCTGAAGGAGGCCTACAGCAAGGCCATCGGGCAGGGCATGCAGTTCCGGTTCACCGAGTTCGGCTTCGGGCCGGACGGCCGGCCGGTGCGCGTGCACCGGCCGGACGGCACCCCGGGCGCGGGCGCCGAATGGGCCTTCCGTACGTACTACCTCGACGTGGGCGGCGTCGCGTTCTGCGTCAGCGCGGCCGTCTACGACGCGGGGCTGGGCCGCACCCTCGACACCGAGATCACCACGATGCTCGACGCCGAGGCCGCCGAGGCCCTGGGGCGGGCGCTGCGGGCCGCAGCCGGCTGACCGCCCCCTAGGCCCTGCCGTCAAGGCCCCGTCAGTGGTCCTCCACGACCACGGTGATCGCCTCCAGGACGGTACGGCCCGCCTGGGTGAGGGTCAGGGTGAGGGGCGCCGTACGCCGGCCCGCGGCGTCCCGCCCCGGCCTGCCGGTCACCGCGGCGCAGCGCAGCGGCAGGTCGGCCTCGGCGTATCCGCGGACGTGGACCTGGAGCGAGGCGAGGGCGCTGCGCCCGGGCTCGAAGCCGTAGCCGCGCCCCACGGCCAGCAGGGAGGTCTGGCGCAGGGATTCCAGCAGCGCCGGGGCGGGCACGTGCCCGTCCCGCGCGGCGCTCTCGCCGAGCCAGTGCGGGGGCACGGCCACCCCGACGGACAGCCGGCCGTCGCGGGGTCCGGAGGGGTCGTGCAGCAGGACGTTGGCCGGATCGCGGCGCCCCACCTCCTCTGCCTCGACCGGGGCGCCGGCGGGTGCCGCGCGGTCCTGTCCGGCCATCGAGGAGAGCGCGGCCAGCCTGCTGTGCTCGCGGTGGTTGCGGTGCACCATCGGGGCGAGGAAGACCAGGTTCGCCGTGCCCGTGCCGCAGCGCACGTCGTCGATCTCCAGCGTGGTACGGAACTCCAGCGCGCGCGGCACCCCGTCGATGACCTTGTCGGGGCGGACGCTCATCGTGGTGGCCAGCCGCCCGGGGGCGGCCCCGGGCCGGGTGCGCCACAGCCCGATGTCGGTCACCTCGATGCCCACCTGGTAGAAGATCCCCGTGCGCTTGCCGGGCACGCGGAAGTGGGTGCGGCCGATGAACTCGCCGACCTCGCGGACCATGTCGGCCGCCGCCACCACGTCGTGGAAGTGCCCCGGGCCGTCGTCGAGCAGCGGGTGACCGGACGTCAGGTCGCCCAGCAGGACGAACTCCTCCGCCACGGGCGGCGCGGCGGCCCGGCCGTGCCGCTCCCAGGGCTGCGGACGGTGCACCAGGTGCCGTGCGGCAGCCCGGGCGGTAGTCGGTCCCGCGGCGATGACGGCGGTGTCCATGGCTGGCCCTCCCTCCGGCCCCCACCGGGTGCTGAGGCCTCACGCCCAGGCTGCCGGGGGGCCGGCGGCGGTAACCAGCCATGGAACCTGGCAGGTTGCTGCCCGTCAGCTAGTGCCCGCGCCCGAGGGGACGAAGTCGGCGTCGAGCAGCCCGTACAGCGCGACGTTCACGCCGGTCTGGAAACGGCTCGTGGACTCCATCTCCTCCATGATCCGGGCGATGTGCCGGCGGCAGGTGCGTACCGACATGCCGAGCCGGCGGGCCACCATCTCGTCCTTGTGGCCCTGCGCCATGAGCCGGATGATCGACCGCTTCAGGTCGTCGGCGATGTCGGCGGTGTCCTCGGCGCCGGGCGTGAACGGCGTGGCCCCGGCCCACATGTGGTCGTAGACCTTGCACAGGAAGGCGACGAGCGTGGGCTCGCGGACCACGATCGCACCCGGGAAGCGGCCCTCCACGTGCTGCTCCGGAAGGAAGGCCACCTCCCGGTCGTAGACCACCATCCGGTCGATCACCTCGTCGGTGGTGCGCACTTCGGCGCCCTCGCCCGTGATCGCGCGGACGTAGTCGGCGGTCGCGAGGTCGCTGCGGACGGTGTGCTGGTACAGGTGCTTGATCTGGACGCCGCGCCGGAGCCGGTCGAGGGCCTTGGGCCGGGCCGCGTCCATGCGCTGGGCGTTGCGGGACCCTCCCGGCATGGCCGTCAGCAGCTCGTCGCGGCAGCGGGCCCCGCACTCGTCCAGCATCTTCTGGAGCACACCGACGTCGCTGACGACGTCGAAGGCCTCCGTCTGATTGCGTCTTCGGCGGTTCTCGAAGTACGCCGGCAGCAGCGCCAGCATCTGGGTCTTCACCCCGGTCACCGACTGCTGCTTCTCGCGGATCTCGGCTTCCACCGGTCCCACGAGGTCCGCGGCCGCGGCATCGGGGCTCACCGGCACCAGCGCGTCCGGGCGGCCCGGCATCGGGCGCAGCAGGCGGAGCTCGCCGAGCGCCTCCTCGATCCGGGCGGCCTCTGCCTCCGGCAGGTCCAGCGCGGCCGCGATCTCGGTTCGGACGAACCGGCCCAACAGGACGGCGTGGTGATAAGCGGATGCGCTTATGTCATCCAACTCGCCGAACGCGGACCCCTGCAGGGAACTTCCTGACATCCCGTTTGCCACCCCCATGTGCTGACAGGACTTGCTGCCAGGCAACTTTACGCCTGCCCATTTGGCTTGGAGTGATCCGTGTCCGCTGGTCAGGATGTTCCTGCAAACGAAAGTTGTCGACACGGGGGTTAGACATGAACAGCGTTGCCATGCGAAAGACTGCCACTGCACTCGTTCTCCTGTTCGGACTGTGGGGTGCCGCCGCCGGCACCGCGGAGGCGTCCGAGGCCGGAACCGGAATCACGGTCGCCGCGGCGGGCTCCATCGCCGGCCTGAGCGTGAGCCAGCCCGTTCTGAACTGCCTGCAGGACGACGAGTGGCACGCCGGCTGCCCGTGAGCAGCGGCTACTAGCCGCGTCCTTTAGCAGGCCACAAGCGCGTAGGGGGAGGATCCGGAGCACGGGCTCCCGGATCCCCCGCCGGTAGAGCCGGGCCGTTCACCCCGCTGGTTTCGGAAAAACTTTTCCGAAACCAGCGGGGTTTCGGCTTGAAAGGGATTTACATCACCAGAAACATACTGCCCATGGCACTTGCATCTACCGGTAGTCAGCGGTTATTGGCACTGAGTCCGACGATGTGAGCGACCTGTGTGCGGGAATTCATACCGAGCTTCTTGAAGATCCGGCCCATATACGTCTCCACGGTCTTCACACTGATGTCCAGCCTCACCGCTATCTGCTGGTTCGTCCGGCCTTCCCCCACCAGTGCGGTGACGACGCGTTCCCGTTCACTGAGCAGTGACATCCGGCTCGCGTCGAGGGGTTCACCCGCGTGCGACCCGATGCGGCGCTCCGCCTCCCGCGCGGCGGCGGCGAGGGCGGGCACGGCGGTCTGTTTCGCCAGATCGTCCGTCAGCCGGATGCGCTCCCGGGCACCTTTGGCGTGCCCGGCCGCCAGGTCGGCCTCCACCAGGCCCAGCGCCAGCAGCCCCGCCAGATGCGCCTGCCCGTGGCCGAGCGCCGCCGCCAGGCCCGGCTCCAGGTGCCGGCGCGCCCGCTCGGGCTCGCCCAGTTCCGTCTCGGCGGCGCCCAGCCAGCGCAGCGCCTCCAGGCGGGCGGCCGGCTCCGTGCCCCCGGGCCGCGCCAGCAGCGCCTGCGCCTCGTCCGCCGCCACCCGGGCCGACGGGCCGTCACCGGCCGCAGCGCACGCGGCGGCGAGCAGGGCGTACGCGTGCCCCCGCGCCCCGGGATCGTCCGCCGGAGCGGTCCGCAGGGCCTGCTCGGCCGCGCGCCGGGACTCCTCCGGGCCCGCCCCCGCGCGTGGTTCCAGGGCCAGCGCGGCCCGTTCGGCGTCGGCGGCGGGACCGCCGGGGGGCAGGCCGCCGTCGCCGTCGAGCACGGACCGGGCCTGGGCGTGGCGGCCGCTCCAGCGCAGGGCCCGGGCCTGCCACACCGCCGTGTCGGTCCGGCCGCCGGGCAGCCGGTCCTCGTGCGAGCGGGGTCCGGTCTCCTCGTAGCCGCGAACCGCCTCCTCCAGCCGGCCCGACAGCACCAGCGCCTTGTTGAGCAGGAGCCGCACCTCCACCGGTACCGCGCCCGCCGCCATCACCCGGCGCAGCGCGGCGGCGGCGCGGGCGGGCCGGGTGTAGAGGCCCGCGCGGGCGCTCAGCGCCAGGGAGCGGATGTCCTCCAGCCCGATCTCGGGGGCGTGTTCGAGGTGCGCGGCCAGCGCGTGGCGGGCCGCGGCCCCCGCGTCACCGGCGCCGCCGTCACCGGAACCGCCGTCACCGGCGCCGCCGTCACTGCCAGCGCCGTCACCGCCGGCGCCGTCCTGCCGCCCGCCGGCCTCCGCGCGCAGCGCCTCCAGGGCGCGTCCCAGCGCCACGCTGCGCCAGCCGGCGCCCGCCGCGTGGTGGGTCAGCGCCCGTACCGCCGGGTGCACGAAGCGAAAGCGCGTACCGGCCCCGCCGTCGGGCCGGACCAGGCCCTCGCCGTGCAGTTCGTCGATCCCGCCCAGCGCGTGCTCCACCGGCATGCCCGCGGTGCGCGCGAGCGCGGCGGCGGTGAACGGGTCGCCGAGGACGGCGGCGGCGCACGCGCAGCGCCAGCCGAGGGACGACAGGGTGTGCAGGTCGATCGCGTCGGGCGCCAGCACCGGCGGTATCCCCGTGGCCAGTTCGGCCGTCCCGTAGAGCCGGGGGCCGGGCTGCGCGCCCCGGGACAGGGCGTGCAGCAGCCCCGGCACCCCGGCGGCGTCGCGCAGGACCAGCTCGGCGGCGAGCGCCGGCGTACCGCCCGGCAGCAGGGCGCGGGCGTCGGCGGCGGGCAGCGGTGCCAGGGCGAGGTGGCACACCCCTGCCGCGTCGTACGGCACGGCCGACAGGTGACGGCCCCCCGGCACGGAGCGGTGCGCGAAGACGGTCAGCACGGGGGCGGCCGGGGGATGGCGGACGAGGTGGTCGAGCAGGTCGAAGACCTCGGGGCCGGCCCGGTGCACGTCGTCCAGCACGAACAGCGTCCCGCGCTCCCCCAGCAGCCCCAGCAGGGCGCGCAGGGCCCGCACCGCGGCGCCGGGGTCGGGACGTTCCCCGGCTCCGGGCAGGGTGGCGAGGGCGGGGAAGACGGGCGCCAGCGCGCGCGTGCGCGCCTCGCCGAGGCGCTCGAACAACGAGCCGTCGGCCCGGGCCAGATGGTCGTCCAGGGCGTCCACCACCACCTCGAAGAGCCGGGTCCGCCCGGCCCTCGGCACCCGCCCGGACGCGACCGTCCAGCCCTCCTTGTGCGCGGTGGCGGCCAGTTGGTACAGCAGCCGGCTCTTGCCGCTCCACGGCTCGCCGGTGAGCCGGACGAACCGGGGCCCGTCCCCGGCGAGCCACAGCTCCCGGTGGAGCACCGCGAGATCGCGCGTCCGGGCCGCTGTCAACGGCTGCTGATGGTGAAGCACGGCCATCCCCCTCGTGAACACTTTCCCCCAGGCCAGCCTCGCCCACGCCCGCGCGCCCGCGCAGCTCCACCGGACCGTCACTAGCTGCTTGTCAGCTACTGCGGAGGGCTGTCGGCGGGGGGTGCGGGACGTCCGGGGGTTCCCTGACGCCCCGTCCGGAGCCGCTGCCCGGGAGTCCCATGTGACCTGCGGAAAAGGGGAGAAGTACCGACTGGCCGGACCGCCCCGGCGCGGCGACGATCGGGGCATGTCCGCCCGTACACGTCTCGGCTACGCCTCCGGCTCCCTGGTGACCGGAGCCTTCAACACGCTGCCCGGTCTGCTCCTGCTGCCCTACCTGACCGACACCCTCGGTGTCGGGGCCGCCCTGGCGGGGGCCGTCGTCCTGGTGCCCAAGGTCTGGGACGTGCTGCTCACCCCGCTCGCGGGGCGGATCGGCGACCGCTCCCACGGCCGGTGGGGCCCGCGGCGGGGCCACATCCTGGGCGGCGGACTCGGGGTGGCCGCCGCCTTCGCGCTGATGTTCGCGGGGGCCGCGAAGGGTCCGGCGGGGGCCCTGTGGGCGGCCGCGGGCTTCCTGCTCACCGCGACCGCGTTCGCGTTCTTCCAGGCGGCGTACGCCGCGCTGCCCGCCGAGATCACCGCGAGCCCGCAGGAGCGGGTGCGGCTGGTGGGCGGGCGGGTCGCGGGCATCGCCGTCGCCGCCCTGGTCGCCGGATCGGCCGCGCCGGCCGTCGTCGAGGCGGGCGGCGGGGGTCTGTCCGGGCACCGCTGGGCCGGGCTGTTCGGCGCCCTCGTGATCGCCGCCGGGACGCTCGGCGTGTTCCTCGGGACCTCCCGGGCCGGCGCCACCGCCTCCACCGGGTCCGCGGGCGCCCCGCGGGACGGGGGGACGCGGCACCCCGCCGGCCCCCGGGCGTGGTTCGCCGTACTGCGCGGCGATCCGCAGTACGCCGCTCTGCTGCGCGGGGCGGCCGCCCTGGTCGTCGGCACCGGGGTGCTGCTCGCGGGCTGCCCCTACTACGCCGAACACGTCCTGGAGCGGCCCGGGATGACCGGGGTGCTGGTCGCCGCGTTCGTCCTGCCGAACCTGTTCACCACGGGGCTCTGGTCCCGCGTGGGCGCCCGGTACGGTCACCGGCGCGTGCTCGGCCTCTCCTGCGCCCTGTTCGGCGGCGGCAGCCTGCTGTTGTTCGCCGCTCCCGTCCTGCCGCTGTTCTGGGCCCCGGTGGCGCTCCTCGTGGTCGGTGCCGGGCACGCGGGGCAGCTGCTGTTCCTCTACGCGATGCTCGCCGAGTGCTCGGCCCGGGACGCCGTCCGCACCGGGCGCAGCCGGGCCGGTGCGATGTCGGGGCTGTTCAGCGCCGGCGAGGCCCTCGGCCTGGCCGTCGGGCCGTTCCTGATGGGGCTGGTGCTCCAGCTGTCCGGCTACGTCTCCTCGGACACCGGGCACGCCACCGGCCAGAGCTCCGGCGCCGCGTGGGGCGTCCTGGCGGGGATGGCGCTGCTGCCGGCGCTGGCGACGGCGGCCGGGCTGGTGCTGCTGCGCGGCTTCCGGCCCGCCTCCCCCGCCCCGGTGGATCCCGCCCCGGTGGATCCGGCGCCGGGAGCGGTGGCGGCCGCTGCGGCGGCCCGGGCGGAGCTCACGCCAGCCGGGGGAAGGCCGCCGGTTCGGGGGTGACCGCCACCGGGGGGCGCCCCTGGTCGCGGACGAGCTCGACCGGGGCGGCGCCGTCCTCGACCACCGCGCCGATCTCCGCCGCGAACCGCCCGTACGGGTGGGCGCGCAGCGCGGCCAGGACCCCGGCCACCGCCTCCGGCGCGACGAGCAGGCACAGGCAGCTCTCGCTGGAGGCGTGCAGCGGGTCCACCGCCATGGCCTCCAGGGCCATCCGGGCCTCGTACTGCACGGGCAGCGCGCTCTCCTCGACCCGCAGGGTGTGGCCCAGTTCGCGGGCGTACGCGTGCAGCGCGGCGGCCAGGCCGCCGCGCGTCACGGTCCGCACCGCCCGGATCCCCTGCCCGCCGCCGGCCGCGCGGGCCCGGTCCAGCAGCCCGGCCAGCGGCGCGCAGCCGCTGGGGACCAGGCTCTCGAAGCCGAGGCCCCGGCGCACCGACAGGATGTGGGCGCCGTGTCCGCCGAGCGGGGAGCTGAGGACGACGCGGTCCCCGGGGCGGGCGTCGCGGCTGCGCGGCGGGGCGCCGCGGAAGGCGCCGATCCCGGTGGTGTGCAGGTAGACCTGGTCCGCCTCGCCCGCCCGGACGACGCGTACGTCCACGCCGGCGACCACCACGCCGGCCTCCCGGGCCGCGTCGCGCACCGAGCGGCCCAGCCGGTGCAGCTGCTCCAGCGGCAGGCCCGCCTCGACGACCGCCGACAGGGTGAGGGCCAGGGGGCGGGCGCCGGCGGCGGCGAGTTCGTTGACGGTGGCGCACACGGCGACCCGCCCGATGTCCCCGCTGCCGTAGAACGGCGGGTCGACGACATGGGCGCCGGTCACCACGGCGGGCGGGTCCTGGCCGAGGGGCGGACAGGCGCCGAGCACGTCGGCGAGGGCCTCCTCCAGCAGGGCGCGCAGCTCACCGCCCGGGGGCAGCTCGTCGTCGTGGGCGAGGGCGACCTGGCCGCCGAGGACGGCGGCCCCGGCGGCGCTCGTCCCCGTCATCCGGTTTCCGGCAGCGTACGGCCGTCGCGGAAGCGGTTGATGGCGTCGAGGTGCTCGGCGCGCAGCTCGTGGTCGCGGACGCCCAGGCCCTCCTCGGGGGCCAGCGCGAGGACGCCGACCTTGCCCTGGTGGAGGTTGCGGTGGACGTCGTAGGCGGCCTGGCCGGTCTCCTCCAGCGGGTAGACCTTGGAGAGGGTGGGGTGGATCCGGCCCTTGGTGATGAGGCGGTTGGCCTCCCAGGCCTCGCGGTAGTTGGCGAAGTGCGAGCCGATGATCCGCTTGAGTGACATCCACAGGTAGCGGTTGTCGTACTCGTGCATGAAGCCGGAGGTGGAGGCGCAGGTGACGATCGTGCCGCCCTTGCGGGTGACGTAGACGCTCGCGCCGAAGGTCTCGCGGCCCGGGTGCTCGAAGACGATGTCCACGTCCTCGCCGCCGGTCAGCTCGCGGATCCGCTTGCCGAAGCGCTTCCACTCGCGCGGGTCCTGCGTGTGCTCGTCCTTCCAGAACTTGTAGCCCTCGGCGTTGCGGTCGATGACCGCCTCCGCGCCCATGGAGCGGCAGATGTCGGCCTTCTCCGGGCTGGAGACCACGCAGATCGGGTTGGCCCCGCCGGCCAGGGCCAGCTGGGTGGCGTACGAGCCGAGGCCGCCGCTGGCGCCCCAGATCAGGACGTTGTCGCCCTGCTTCATGCCGGCGCCGTTGCGCGAGACCAGCTGACGGTACGCGGTGGAGTTGACCAGGCCCGGTGAGGCGGCCTCTTCCCAGGTCAGGTGGCGCGCCTTGGGCATCAGCTGGTTCGACTTGACGAGGGCGATCTCCGCCAGGCCGCCGAAGTTGGTCTCGAAGCCCCAGATGCGCTGCTCGGGGTCGAGCATCGTGTCGTTGTGGCCGTCGGCCGATTCCAGTTCCACCGACAGACAGTGCGCGACGACCTCGTCGCCGGGGTGCCAGCGGTTGACGCCGGGGCCGGTGCGCAGGACCACGCCCGACAGGTCGGAGCCGATGATGTGGTACGGCAGGTCGTGGCGCGCGGCGAGCGGGGACATCTTGCCGTAGCGCTCCAGGAAGCCGAAGGTCGCCAGCGGCTCGAAGATGGAGCTCCACACGGTGTTGTAGTTGACCGAGGAGGCCATGACGGCCACCAGGGCCTCGCCCGGGCCCAGTTCCGGCAGCGGGACCTGCTCGACGTGCATGGACTTGCGGGAGTCGCGGTCACGGGTCGCGATGCCCGCGAACATGTCCGTATCCGACTTGTGCACGGTCACCGCGCGGTACGACTCGGGCAGCGGCAGGGCCGCGAAGTCGGCAGCGGTGACAGCGGGAGAACCGCTGCCAGATGCGGTCGACGCGGCGATCGCGTCGAGGATTTCCTTCACAGAGGCCTCCGGCGGTTCGGACGTGACGTTCCACTGATACGCATCCCGGCCCCCGAAGTCCCGGGCGCGGCACATGCAGTGGGGTCCGCACGGGCGAGGTAGGGGTGCCCCGGGTGCCGGGCGGAGCGGGCGGCCGTGTCCGGGCGGCGGTGTCGGGGCGGCCGCGTGCAAGCCCGGCTTTAGCCCGCCGCCGGACGCTCGTCGCCGCGCACCGGCCGGACCGGCGCGTCTGCGTCGAAAGGGGCCCTCATGAGCACCCAGGAGGAAATCCGGCACGCGTCGCTGCGGGAACGCACGGCGGAGCTCGCCGTCCTGCGGGAGCAGGCGGTACGGGGTCCGAGCGAGAAGGCGACCGAGGCCCAGCACGCCAAGGGGAAGCTGACCGCCCGCGAACGCCTCGAACTCCTCTTCGATGAGGGGACGTTCACCGAGATCGAGGGGCTGCGCCGGCACCGTGCCACCGGCTTCGGCCTGGAGTACAAGAAGCCGCACACCGACGGAGTCATCACGGGGTGGGGACTGGTCCACGGCAGGACCGCCTTCGCGTACGCCCACGACTTCCGGATCTTCGGCGGCGCACTGGGCGAGGCCCACGCACAGAAGATCCACAAGCTGATGGACCTCGCCGAGACCACCGGGGCACCTCTGGTGGGCCTGTGCGACGGCGCCGGCGCCCGCATCCAGGAGGGCGTCACCGCGCTCGCCGGCTACGGCGGCATCTTCACCCGCAACGTGCGCAGCTCCGGGGTGATCCCGCAGATCTCCGTGGTCATGGGCCCGTGCGCCGGCGGGGCCGCGTACTCCCCGGCGCTGACCGACTTCGTCTTCATGGTCCGCGGAACCTCGCAGATGTTCATCACGGGACCCGACGTGGTCCAGGCGGTCACCGGCGAGGCCGTCACCAGCGAGACCCTCGGCGGGGCCGACAGCCACGCGGGGACCTCCGGCGTCGCGCACTTCGCGTACGACGACGAGGAGAGCGCGCTGGAGGACGTGCGCTACCTGCTGTCGCTGCTGCCCGCCAACAACCGCGAACTGCCGCCGGCCGGCGACACCGACGACCCGCCCGGCCGGCGCTGCGAGCGCCTGGCCGACCTGGTGCCGTCGCGCCCCAACCAGGCGTACGACATCCGCGAGCTGATCGAGGAGGTCGTCGACCACGGGGAGCACTTCGAGATCCACGCCCGGTGGGCGCAGAACGTCGTCTGTACGCTGGCCCGGCTCGGCGGGCAGACCGTCGGCATCGTCGCCAACCAGCCCTCCTGCATGGCGGGCGTCCTCGACATCCAGGCGAGCGAGAAGGCCGCGCGCTTCGTGCAGTTCTGCGACGCCTTCAGCATCCCGCTGGTGACGCTGGTCGACGTACCGGGCTTCCTGCCGGGCGTGGGCCAGGAGCACGGCGGGGTGATCCGGCACGGGGCCAAGCTGCTGTACGCGTACTGCAACGCCACCGTGCCGCGGATCTCGCTGATCCTGCGCAAGGCCTACGGCGGCGCGTACATCGTCATGGACTCCCGCTCCATCGGCGCCGACATCGCACTGGCCTGGCCGTCCAACGAGATCGCCGTGATGGGCGCCGAGGGCGCCGCGAACGTCATCTTCCGCCGTGAGATCGCCGCCTCCGACGATCCCGACGCGGTGCGCCAGATGAAGATCAAGGAATACCAGAGCGAGCTCATGCACCCCTACTACGCCGCGGAACGAGGCCTTGTGGACGACGTCATCGACCCCGCCGAGACCAGGTCCCGGCTCATCGACGCGCTGGAGATGTTGCGCGGCAAACACGCGCCGCGCCCCAGCCGCAAGCACGGGAACCTCCCGCTGTGAGCCCCGCCGAGGCCCAGCTCCAGCAGGCCGCCTTCCACGTGATCGGCGGGTCCCCCACGCTGGAGGAGGTCGCGGCCATCGCCGCGCTGCTCACCGCCCGGATGCTGGGCGCCGAGATCGCCCCGCCCGATCCGCTCCTGGCCCGCGCCCATTGGCCCGTGGGGGACGGGGACTTCCGCGCCCCGGGCGCGTGGGGATCGTAGGGCGTGCGGTTCCTCCCCTTTTAGACCAGCTTTAGCGGCATCCCGGATCCTGTGCGGGCAGGCAGTGAGGCTGCTGCCCGCGCACCCGGCCGAAGGAGACGACGACCATGACAGTGCAGAGCCCGAACGTCATACTCAGCGGCGGACCCGCGACCAGTCTCGAAGAGCTGGACCGCATCCGCTACGTGGAGGACACGAACGCGAAGGTGAAGGTCCTCAACGGGAACCGGTACGAACACTTCGAGCCCACCGGGGGCACCGTGGTGGACCCGGAACTCGAGCTCGAACTCCTGGTGTACGCCTACAGCGGCCACACCTACATCGCCGAGTAGCCACAAGCAGCCACGCGGGGAGACACACGAGAGCCGTCCGGGCGCGCAGAGCGCCCGGGCGGTTCTCGTCGTAGGAGTGGACACGTGGGGTGCACCGAGCATCCGGCCCAGTTCGCCGCGCGACTGCTGGAGGCACCGGGCGGGAAGTGACGCGGGCCCCGCCTCCGCAGCCCGGGATCCGGGGGTCAGCGGGCGACCGTCCAGGTGTCGGGGCCCGTGAGGAGGGCTCCGAGGTCGGCTTTGCCGTACTGCTCGATGGCGGTGTCGAGCTGTTCGGCCATGAGGGTGTCGTAGACGGGGCGGTCGGTGCTGCGGAAGACGCCGATGGGGGTCTGGTGGAGGGTGTCGGGGTCGGCGAGGCGGGACAGGGCGAAGGCGGTGGTGGGGCTGGCCGCGTGCGCGTCGTGGATCAGGATCCGCGCTTCGTTCTCCGCGGTGACCTCGACGACCTCGAGGTCGCCGGTGCGTTCGTTGCGGATGACGCCCTTGGTGTGGTCGGTGCCGAAGCGGATGGGGTGGCCGTGTTCCAGGCGGATGACGGCTTCCTGGGCCTGGTTCTGGTCCTTGAGGGCTTCGAAGGCGCCGTCGTTGAAGATGTTGCAGTTCTGGTAGATCTCGACGAGGGCGGTGCCGGGGTGGTCGGCGGCCTGGCGCAGGACTTCGGTGAGGTGTTTGCGGTCGGAGTCGATGGTGCGGGCGACGAAGGAGGCTTCGGCGCCGAGCGCGAGGGAGACCGGGTTGAAGGGGGCGTCGAGGGAGCCCATCGGCGTGGATTTGGTGATCTTGCCGAGTTCTGAGGTGGGGGAGTACTGGCCTTTGGTGAGTCCGTAGATCCGGTTGTTGAAGAGGAGGATCTTGAGGTTCACGTTGCGGCGCAGGGCGTGGATGAGGTGGTTGCCGCCGATGGAGAGGGCGTCGCCGTCGCCGGTGACGACCCAGACGGACAGGTCGCGGCGGGAGGTGGCCAGTCCGGTGGCGATGGCGGGGGCGCGGCCGTGGATGGAGTGCATCCCGTAGGTGTTCATGTAGTACGGGAAGCGGGAGGAGCAGCCGATGCCGGAGACGAAGACGATGTTCTCCCGGGCCAGGCCCAGCTCGGGCATGAAGCCCTGCACGGCCGCCAGGACCGCGTAGTCCCCACAACCCGGACACCAGCGGACCTCCTGGTCCGACTTGAAGTCCTTCATCGACTGCTTGGCCTCGGCCTTGGGGACCAGGGACAGCAGGGTGGGGGCGTCGGTCACCTCAGTCATTGATGGCCTCCTTGAGAACCGTCGCGAGCTGCTCCGCCTTGAAGGGCATTCCGTTGACCTGGTTGTACGACTGGGCGTCGACCAAGTACCTCGCCCGGATCAGGGTGGCCAGCTGCCCGAGGTTCATCTCCGGCACCACTACCTTGTCGTAACGCTTCAGGACCTCTCCGAGATTCCTCGGGAAGGGGTTGAGGTGGCGCAGGTGGGCCTGCGCGATGGGGGTCCCGGCGACGCGCAGCCGGCGGACGGCGGCGGTGATGGGGCCGTAGGTGGAGCCCCAGCCCAGGACCAGGGTGCGGGCGCCGTCCGGGTCGTCGACCTCCAGGTCCGGGACCTCGATCCCGTCGATCTTGGCCTGGCGGGTACGGACCATGAACTCGTGGTTCGCCGGGTCGTAGGAGATGTTGCCCGTACCGTCCTGCTTCTCGATCCCGCCGATCCGGTGCTCCAGACCCGGGGTGCCGGGCACGGCCCAGGGGCGGGCCAGTGTCCGCGGATCCCGCTTGTACGGCCAGAACACCTCGGTCCCGTCGGCCAGCTCGTGGTTCGGGCCGGTCGCGAACTGAACCTTCAGATCGGGGAGGTCCGCCACGTCGGGGATCCGCCAGGGCTCGGAGCCGTTGGCGAGGTAGCCGTCGGACAGCAGGAACACCGGGGTCCGGTAGGTCAGGGCGATCCGGGCCGCGTCCAGTGCGGCCTCGAAGCAGTCCGCCGGGGTGCGCGGGGCGACGATCGGGACGGGGGCCTCGCCGTTGCGCCCGTACATGGCCTGGAGGAGGTCCGCCTGCTCGGTCTTGGTCGGCAGACCGGTCGAGGGGCCGCCGCGCTGGATGTCCACGATGAGGAGGGGGAGTTCCAGGGACACCGCGAGGCCTATGGTCTCGGACTTGAGCGCCACGCCGGGGCCCGAGGTGGTGGTGACGGCGAGCGAGCCGCCGAAGGCCGCGCCCAGCGCCGCGCCGATGCCGGCGATCTCGTCCTCGGCCTGGAAGGTCCGCACGCCGAAGTTCTTGTGCTTCGACAGCTCGTGCAGGATGTCCGTCGCCGGGGTGATCGGGTACGAGCCCAGGTAGAGCGGCAGGTCGGCGGCGTGCGCGGCGGCGATCAGGCCGTAGGACAGGGCCAGGTTCCCGGAGATGTTGCGGTAGGTGCCGGTCGGGAAGGCCTGCGTCGCGGGGGCGACCTCGTAGGAGACGGCGAAGTCCTCGGTCGTCTCGCCGAAGTTCCAGCCGGCCTTCAGCGCCGCCACGTTCGCCTCGGCGATGCCCGGCCTCTTCGCGAACTTCTTGCGGAGGAACGACTCCGTGCCCTCCGTCGGGCGGTGGTACATCCAGGAGAGGAGACCGAGCGCGAACATGTTCTTGCTGCGCTCGGCCTCCTTGCGGGTGAGGCCGAAGTCCTTCAGCGCCTCCACCGTCAGGGTGGTGAGCGGGACGGCATGGACGCGGTAGGCGTCCAGGGATCCGTCCTCGAGCGGGGAGGTGTCGTAGCCGACCTTGGCCATCGGGCGCCTGGTGAACTCGTCCGTGTTGACGATGATCTCCGCGCCGCGCGGCACGTCCGCGATGTTGGCCTTCAGGGCCGCCGGGTTCATCGCGACCAGTACGTTCGGCGCGTCGCCCGGGGTCAGGATGTCGTGGTCCGCGAAGTGCAGCTGGAACGAGGACACCCCGGGCAGGGTCCCGGCGGGGGCCCGGATCTCGGCGGGGAAGTTCGGCAGCGTCGAAAGGTCGTTGCCGAAGGACGCCGTCTCCGAGGTGAAACGGTCACCCGTCAGCTGCATACCGTCACCCGAGTCACCCGCGAAACGGATGACCACGCGGTCGACACGGCGGATCTCGGATTTCGTCACCATGTCAGGCAGCGTTCTGTTCTTCGCGGCGCAGCTCCGGCTCGTGCTTGTAGCCCATGATCAGCACGTCCCTGACGGCGGCCTTCGTCGGGTCCACGGGGTGGATCGGGCGGACCGCGTGGAGGATCTGGCCGTCCGACCAGAACATGGTGTCCATCTGCTCGGTCAGGCAGAACTCGGTGACCAGCTCCCGGTCCAGGCCGTAGACCTGGGACTCCCCGCCCTCGGCGTTGAAGCGGCCCATCAGGTGGATCGCGCCGAAGTCGACCTCGTCGCGGTGCGGGCCCTCCGGGGTGGGCTCCCCCGTCTCGTCCGGGGTGCTGATGATGCGGAACTGGTGGCACTGGACGTCCCACGGGTCGTCCAGCCAGGAGTCCCGGGGGACGGGGAACCTCTCGAAGTTGGAGCGCAGGAGCCGCGTCAGGAGCGGGTTGTCCAGGGTGGCGCGGCTCAGCGGTGCCACGTCGCGGTCGATGCCGCCGGCGTAGTCGTTGGCGTTCATCGACTGGAAGTAGGGGCGGTGCGGGCGCAGCCGGACCTCTCCGGTGCGGGGCACGAAGAAGAAGCGGTCGTAGCGGCGCTCGCGGAAACGGGAGCCGCCCTTCAGGTACTGGTCCGTCTCCAGGTGCTCCCACTCCGCGGCCAATTCCTTCACATGCTGCCGCAATTCGGCGTCGATGACGAGCCGGTCGGCCGGCAGCAACGAATATCCGTTGGCCCGCAGTTCTTCCCGTGCTTCGTTATGCATTGTTGGCTCCTCCACGCCGGATCTCACGCACTCCTGCTCTGCCGAGGCTCCCACAGCACTGCTGACGCTGAACTGACAGGTCCGGCGAGTCGGCGGGGCGAGTCAGGAGGGCGTCAGCCGGTCGTCACGAGCGCTGTGCTTCACTCGACCGGTATGACACAACAATTGATGGCCTCGCCCAGATCGGAACGCCGGACGGTCCTTGAAGAAATCGTCGTGGCGGAATTCAAGACGGCGCTGCTCATGCCCGACGACGAGGAGCTGCCGCTGGAGGACAGCTTCTTCGAGCTCGGTATGACGTCCTTGCTGCTCACCCTCGTCAAGCAGCGGCTCGAGGAGCGGCTGGGGCGGGCCATCAGCAGTACGGCCCTGTTCAACCAGCCCACCGTCGAGCGGCTGACCGACTATCTGGCCTCGGACGTCCTGGCCGACATCTTCGACGCGAATTGAAAGGGGCGCCCGCCATGCCCGGAACTCCGGAAGAGCGGAATTTACAGGAAAGGCTCGAAGCCGCGGAGGAGACGGTCCGCCGGCAGGAAAGGGAACTCGGGCGGTTCCTTTCGGAGAAGCACGAGCCGATCGCCGTGGTCGGTATCGGAATGCGCCTGCCCGGCGGGAACAATTCCCTTTCCGAGCTGGATTCCTTTCTGCGGGAGGGACGTTCCGGTATCGGCCCCTTGCCGCGTGACCGCTGGGTTCCGGAGGTGGCCGACGGTTCGATCACCGCCGTCGCCGGGGGTTTTCTCGATCGCATAGACGAGTTCGACGCGCAGTTCTTCAACATTCCGCCCAAGGACGCGCCCTTCATCGATCCGGCGCAGCGGCTGCTGATGGAGACGGTGTGGGAGGCCCTGGAGGACTCCGGCATCGACCCGGCCGGCCTGCGGCACGGTGACGGCGGCGTCTACGTGGGCGCCTCGCCGCTGGACTTCGCGCTGGAGCTGGAGGGCCTCTCCGACGAGCAGCTGGACGGGAGCCTGACGACCGGGCTCGGCGCGTACTCCCTGTCGGGGCGGCTCTCGTACTTCCTGGGCTGGCGCGGCCCGAGCCTGACGACGGACACCGCCTGCGCGGCATCGCTGACCGCCCTGCACCTGGCGGTCGAGGGGCTGCGGCGCCGCGAGTGCGGGATCGCGCTGTGCGCCGGGGTGAACACGCTGCACAACCCGCGCTCCTACGTGATCCTCTCGCACGCCCAGATGCTCGCCCCGGACGGGCACTGCAAGACCTTCGACGAGAGCGCCGACGGCTACGCGCGCGCCGAGGGCTGCGGGGCGCTGGTGCTCAAGCGGCTCTCCGACGCGCTGGCGGACGGGGACCGGGTACTGGCGCTCGTACGGGGAACCGCGATCGGGCAGGACGGCGAGAGCGCGGGCCTGAGCGCGCCCAACGGCACGGCGCAGGAGGCCGTGATGCGGGCGGCGCTGGCCAACGCGCGGCTGGAGCCCGGCGACATCCAGTACGTGGAGGCGCACGGGACGGGGACCCCGCTGGGCGACCCGATCGAGATGGGGTCGGTCAACGGGGTGTTCGGCGCCTCGCACGACAAGGCGGACCCGCTGACCATCGGCTCGCTGAAGGCCAACCTCGGGCACATGGAGCCCGCGGCCGGGCTGGGCGCGGTGATCAAGGTGATCGCGCAGATGCGCGCGGGCGCCTTCTTCCCCCACGTGTGGCGGAACCTGTCGGGGCGGATCCCCTGGGAGAACTACCCGATCACGGTGGCGACCGAGGAGCGGCCCTGGAAGGCGCTGGTGCGCCGGGCCACGGTCAACGGCTTCGGTGTCGCCGGGGCCATCGCGGTGGCGGTGCTGGAGGAACCCCCCGCGCGGGAGGCCCCGGCGCGCGGGGCCGCGTACGACGGCGACCGGCGCGGGCAGGTCTTCACGCTGTCCGCCAAGTCGCGGCCGGCACTGCGGCTCCAGGCCGAGCGGTACGCCCGGTTCCTCGCCGAGCACCCGGACACCGGCGTCGCCGACCTGTGCCGCACCCGGGCCACGGGCCGCTCGCACTTCCGGCACCGGGTGGCGGCGGCCGTCGCCTCCACCGGGGAGCTGGGCGCCCACCTGGAGCGGTGGAGCGCGCCGCCCCGGGGGGCGGAGAAGCCCGACGCGTTCCGCAAGACGGCCTTCCTGTTCACCGGCTCCGGTTCGCAGTACGTGGGCATGGGCCGGGCCCTGTACGGCCGCTTCCCCGTGTTCACCCGGTACGTCGACGAGTGCGACGCGCTCTTCGCCCCGCTGCTGGGGCGTTCGGTGGCGGCGGTGATGTTCGGTGACGCACCGGACGCCGAGGAGGTCCTGGCCCGTACGTCCTTCACGCACGCGGCCCTGTTCACGCTGGAGTACGCCCTCGCGCGGCTGTGGCTGTCGTGGGGGGTGCGGCCGAGCGTGCTGATCGGGCACAGCGTCGGCGAGATCGTCGCGGCGACGGTGGCCGGGCTGTTCACCCTCGCCGACGGGGTCGCCTTCCTCGCCGCGCGCTCCCGGCTGATCGAGTCGGTGCGGGCGCCGGGTTCGATGGCGGCGGTGTCGGCGCCCGTGGAGGAGGTCCGCCCGCTGCTGGAGGCCTGGCCCGAGCTGGGCGTCGCGGCGGTCAACGCCCCGGAGCAGTGCGTGGTCTCCGGCGGGGCCGGGGCTCTGGCGCAGGCAGTGGAGGCGCTGCGGGCGGCGGGCCGGACGGTGACGGAGCTGCACGTGACGGCGGCGTTCCACTCGCCGCTGATGGCCGAGGTGTCCGAGCCGCTGGCCGAGGTGCTGCGCGGGATCACCTTCCACGAGCCGCAGCTGCCGCTCGTGTCGAACCTGACGGGGCGGATCGCGGAGCCGCGGGAACTGGCGACCCCCGAGTACTGGGTGCGCCACGTCAACGAGACGGTGGAGTTCGCGGCCGGGGTGCGCACCATCGCGGAGCGCGGCCGGCACGTGTTCCTGGAGCTCGGGCCGTCCTCGGCGCTGACCTCGCTGGCCCGGCGCAGTGTGCGGCAGGAGCAGCACCGCTGGCTGAGCAGCCTGCGCTCGAAGGACACCACGGGCGCCGCCCTGGACGCCGCGCTGGCGGGTGCGTACGCGGCAGGGCTGAGCATCGCCTGGGACGAGGTGCACGCGGGCGGGCCGGGGCGGCGGATCGCGCTGCCCGGCTACGCCTTCGACCGGCGCGGCTACCGGCTGCCGGCGCGCCCGGCCGGGCGCGGGGCGGCCGCCGACGGGCGGCATCCGCTGCTGGGCCGGGAGACCGGACGGGCGGGCGGTCAGCGGGAGTTCAGTGCGCGGATCAGCGCCGCGCAGCCCGCGTACCTGGCGGACCACACCATCGGCGGCCAGGTCTTCCTGCCCGCCTCGGCCTACCTGGAGCTGCTGCTGGCGGTGCAGGACGAGGTCCACGGGGACACCGGCCGGGCGGTGGAGGACGTGCGCTTCCACGAGGCGCTGTTCCTGTCGGAGCGGCCGACGCTGCTGCTGACCCGGGTACGGCCCGCGAGCGGCGGACGTCTGGCGGTGGAGGTGTCCAGCCGGGCCGCCGAGGAGCCCGGGGGCGCCGAGCGGATCCACGCCACCGCCTCCATCGCGGCCGAGGCGGACTACCCGGGCAGCGGCCTCGCGGGCCCGGGCCGGACCCTGCTGGCGCTGACCGGGGCGCTGGAGGACGACGAGCCCTCGCGGGTGCTGGACGGCGAGGAGGTGAAGGCCGCGTACGCCGAGGCCGGGCTGGAGTACGGGCCGCAGTTCCTGCGGGCCCGCCGGGTGGCGGCGTACGGCCCGGACTTCGCGGTGACGGAGCTGCTCGGCGGGGACGTCTCCCGGGCCGAGCTGCTGCCGCCGCCGCTGCTGGACGGGGCGACGCACGGGCTGGCGGCGCTCGCCGACGACGGGCGCCGGTACGTGGCCACGAGCGTGGGCCGGCTGCGCGCCTTCAAGAAGCCGCGCGGGGAGGTACTGCGCGCCGCGGCCCGGGTCACGCGCGCCGAGGACCCCGAGGCGGCGGACCCGGCGTTCGCCCTCGACGTGCTGCTGCTGGAAGAGGACGGCCGGCCGGTGATGGAGCTGTCCGGGATGGGCTTCACCCGGCTGCCGGACCGCCCGGTGGAGGCGGCGGCCGCCGCGCGGACGGCGGAAGCGGCGGCCTCGGCCGCGCTGGTGGACGTGGAGACGCTGGCGGCGGCCCCGGCCGAGGAGCGGCAGGCGGCGCTGGTCTCGCTGGTGCGGGCCACGGTCGCCGCGCTGCTGGCGATCGACGACCCGGAGTACGTCGACACCCGGGCGGGCTTCCTGGAGCTGGGCGTGGACTCGCTGACGGCGATCGTGCTGAAGACCCGCCTCCAGAAGCGGCTGCGCGTCCCGCTGGTCTCCTCGGCGGTCTTCGACCACCCGTCGGTGGAGGAGCTGGCCGGGCTGCTGTCGCGCCTGCTGGCGCCCGAAGCGGTGGCGGCGTCCTGAGCCTTCCGCCGGAACATCCCCATCGAGCACGACCCCGAGCGACGAAACAAGGGACCCCCATGAACAACCGCGACAACCGCGACAACCGTACGGAGGACCGGACCCTCGCCGCCCGCGCGGCGCTGCACGCCCGGACCCGGCCCGACCAGCCGGCGGTGATCTGCGAGGACCGCGCGCTGACCTACGCCGAACTGCACCGGGAGAGCAACCGGACCGCGCACGCGCTGCTGGCCGCGGGCCTGGCGGCCGGGGCGCGGGTGGGCTATCTGGGCCGGGAGTCGGAGCACTACTACGACCTGGCGCTGGGCTGCGCGAAGAGCGGCGCGGTGCTGGTGCCGGTGAACTCCCGGCTCACGGTCGGCGAGGTCGAGCACATCCTGCGCGACTCGCAGGCCGAACTGCTCTTCGTGGAGCGGGAGTTCCGCCCGCTGGTGGACAAGCTGCGGGCGGTGCTGCCGGAGCTGGGCCGGGTCGTCGAGATGGACTCCGACCGTCATGTGGCGGGCGGGTTCCTCGACTGGAAGGCGGGCCTGCCCGACACCGAGCCGGCGGCGGCCGGCGGCGCCGGCTTCGACGACGCGGTCGCGCAGCTGTACACGAGCGGGACGACCGGGCTGCCCAAGGGGGTGGTGCTGGCGCAGCGGACCTTCTTCACCTTCATCGCCGACACCCGGGCGGCCGGGGTGGACTGGATCGACTGGCGGCCCGAGGACCGGGGGCTGAGCTGCTTCCCGGGGCTGCACACGGCCGGCTTCGGCTGGTTCATGCACTCCTTCAACGCCGGCGCCACCACGGTGATCATGCGTCAGTTCATCGCCGACGAGGCGACCCGGCTCATCGAGCGGCACGCGGTCACCACGCTGTGGGCGGCGCCCGCGATGCTGCGGATGATGCTGGCCGAGCGGGGCACCACCCGCGAGACCTTCCGCACGCTGCGCAAGGTGGTCTACAGCGGTTCGCCGATCGACCGCGAGCTGCTCCTGACCTGCATCGACGTACTGGACTGCGAGCTGGCGCAGGGCTACTCCTCGGCGGAGGCGGGCAGTTTCGTCACCTGCCTGGCGCCGCAGGACCACACCCAGGACAGCCGGGTGCTGGGCTCGGCGGGCCGGGCCTGCCCCGGCAACGAGGTCAGGATCCTGGACGGGGAGGGCCGCCGGCTGCCGGCGGGCGAGGTGGGGCGGGTGGTGATCAAGAGCCCGGCTCGCTTCCTCGGGTACTGGCGGCTGCCGGAGGTGACCGCGGGGTCGCTGTCCGGCGAGGCGGGCGAGTGGCTGTCGATGGGCGACATGGGCCATCTCGACGCCGACGGCTACCTGTTCCTCGCCGACCGGGTCAACGACACCATCATCGTCGCCGGCCAGAACATCTACCCGACGGAGGTCGAGAACGCGCTGCGGGCCCACCCGGCGGTCGCGGAGGTCTCCGTGTACGGAGTCCCGCACCCCGATTGGGGTGAGGCCGTACGGGCCGCGGTGGTGCTGCGCGAGGGTGCCGGGGCGACCCCGCGGGAGTTCCTGCGGTTCATGAACGGCCGGATCGCCGGGTTCAAGATCCCCACGGGGTACGACATCGTCGGGGCGCTGCCGCGCAATCCCACCGGGAAGGTGCTGCGGCGGGTGCTGCGGGAGCGGTTCACCGAGACCCCGGCACCCGCGGCGGCGCCGGCTCCCGCGCCGACGCCCGCGCCCGCGGGGTAGCGCCGTGCCGCCCGCGCTGGACTCCGTACGGGGCCCCGTGCCGCCGGGTCCGCTGCCCGAGGTGCAGGGCGCGTCGCGGTGGCTGCATCCGGCCGATGCCGAACCGGACGCGGAGCTGCGGCTGTTCCTGCTGCACCACAGCGGGGGCGGCGCGTCGATGTACCGCGAGTGGCCGGGTCAGCTGCCCGGGTCGGTCGCCTGCCAGGCGGTGCAGCTGCCCGGGCGCCAGGAGCGGCGGCGCGAGGCTCCGTACACCCGGCTCGGTCCGCTGGTGGAGGCCCTGGCCCGGGTGGTGTCGGACGAGCTGGACGAGCGCGCGTACGCGGTGTTCGGACACTCGATGGGGGCGCTGCTGGGCTACCGGCTGACGGTGGAGATGGAGCGGCGGGGCCTGGCGCCGCCGGTGCTCCTCGCCGTGTCGGGGTGGGCCCCGCAGGGTTTCTCGGCGCCGGCGGCGCTGTCCTCGGACCCCCTGGAGGCGCTGCGGCTGCTGGGCGGTCTGCCGGCGGCGGTCGCGCGGGATCCGGAGCTGCTGGCGGCGGCGGTCCGTGCGATGGGCGCGGACGGCGCGGTGTGCGCGGACCACCTGGACGACGGGGCGGCCGTGGGCTGTCCCGTCGTCGCCTACTCCGGGCGTGAGGATCCTCTCCTCGCGCCCGGCGCCATGCGGTCGTGGGCCGGGCGGACCCCGGAGTTCCTGGGGTGCCGGATCTTCCCCGGGGACCACTTCTACCTGAGCGCCCACGCCCGCGCCATCACGGCCGACCTGGCCCAGCTGCTGCCGCGGTACGCCGCGCGGCGCTGAGCGGGCGGCGTTCCCGCAGAACCGGAGGTACCCCGTCATGCTGCCCCGACCCAATGAACTCCTCGCGCGCTACGTCGCGTTGTGGAACGAGAAGGACGCGCAGCGCAGGCGCGACATGGTGTACGGCCTGTACGCGCCGGACTGCGTCTACGTGTTCTACCGCAAGGATCCGATCCGGGGGCACGCGGCGCTCCTGGACCAGCTGGCCTACACGCACGAGGTGTACGGCCCGATGGGGTACGAGTTCCGGTCCTCGAACAACGCGACCGGCCACCACGACGTCGTCCGGTTCAACTGGGTGATGGTCTCGGCGGCCACGGGCGAGATGGAGATGTCCGGTCAGGACATCGTCGTGCTCGCCGAGGACGGGCGAATTCAAGCCGACTACCAGTTCCACGACAGGATGCCCTCGTCCTTCGTCTACAACGACGGGTACGAGGAGCACGGCGTGGCGGTACGGCACGCCGAGCCGAGCCGTACCGGCGCCGGCGGCCCCTGACGTGCGGCGGATGCCCACGCACCCCGGCCCCGCGGCATCCCTGTGCCGCGGGGCCGGGCGCGTTGCCGACGGGCCGTCAGAGGGTGGCGGCCGCCATGGCGTTCGGGACGTACTGGCGCAGGACCAGCTCGGTGGTGGCCAGGGCCATGCGGGCCGGGCCGTCCGAGCCGAGGACCTCGCCGTTGGCCAGCAGGCCGCCGACGATGAGCATCAGGGTGTCGGCCAGGGCGTCGGGGTCCTCCGCGCCGGCCTGGGAACCCCGGTCGCGGAACCAGTTGCGCAGGCCCTTGAGGTGCAGCTTCGCCTCCTCGCGGCCCGGGTGCCCGGGCTCGCGGAACTCGCTGGAGGTGTTGTAGTAGATGCAGCCGTGGAAGTCCGGTTCCCGGACGCTGGCGTGGAAGAACTCCATCAGCGCGAGGACCTGCCGGGCAGGGTCGCCGGTGTAGGGCGCGGTGACCTCTTCGGCCTGCTCCCACCACTGCGCGTCGCTCTCGCGCAGCCAGGCCGCGATCAGCTCGTCCTTGCTGGCGAACTCGCGGTAGAGCAGGCTCTTGCCCACTCCGGTCGCGTCGATCACCTGCTGCATGCCGACGGCCCGGACCCCCTGCTCACCGAAGAGTTTGGCCGAGGCCTCCAGAATCCGCCGCCTCGTACCTGGTGCCGGTGTGCGCGCCATGTCTGAACTCCTTCCCCTCTCCCCCGCGGATCCCAGCATACGTTTGACACAGGGGTTTGTGAGCGCTAGAAATGGACCGATCAGTCCAGGACTGATCGGTCCGTCATTTGTTCCCGTAGAGCTCACTGCTTCCGACGACACTCCGATCGGAGTCTGATCATGACCGAGGCATCCCCGACCTCTCCTCCCATCGCACGGGTGGCACCGCCCGCCCCCGCGGTCAAGAGCCTTCCCCTGCTGCTCCTGGTCGTGTGCGCGGTGCAGTTCCTCGACGCGATGGACATCGCGAGCATGGGACCGGCCCTCCCCCTGGTCCAGGCGGACCTGGGGATGTCGACCTCCGCACTCCAGTGGGTCGTCTCGGCGTACGCACTGGGCTTTGGCGGGTTCCTGCTGCTGGGCGGCCGGCTGGCCGACCTCTACAACCGCAAGAAGCTGCTGATCGGCTGGCTGGCGGTCTTCGTCGTCGCCAGCATCCTGGGCGGCATCGCCGACGACGGCGTGGTCCTGGTGGTCGCCCGACTGCTCAAGGGAGTCAGCGCCGGCATCACCGCACCCGCCGCCATGGCGATCCTGCTCGACGCCTTCCGTGACGAGCAGTCACGCAACCGCGCACTCGGCACCTTCCTCGCCGTGGCCTCGGCCGGTTACTCGCTCGGCCTGATCCTCGGCGGCCTGATGGCGGGCGTCTCCTGGCGGCTCGTGCTGTTCGCGCCGGCCGTGGCCGGTGTCCTGGTCGCGCTGCTCGCCGCCTCGGTGGTCCCCTCGCAGCAGGAGAAGGGCAAGAGCGGCAGCCTCGACATCCTCGGCGCCGTCACGGTGACTGCGGGCGCGGTGGCCCTCGTGTACGGGCTCAGCCGGGCCGCCAGCGACGGCTGGGGCGACGCGCAGACCATCGGCTCGCTCATCGCCGCCGCCGTCCTCTTCCCGCTGTTCGCCCTCGTCGAGAGCCGGCACCCGGCCCCGCTGGTACCCCTGTCGGTCTTCCGCAAGGGCCAGCTGACCCGGTCCCTGATCGCCATGCTCTTCTTCGGCGCCTACGTCTCCTTCCAGTTCGTCCTGACCCTCTACTACCAGGAGCAGCTGGGCTGGTCCCCGCTGGAGGCCGGCCTCGCCTTCCTCCTCGGCGGCGTGCTGACGGCGGGCACCGCCCGCTACGGCGCCGCGCTGGTCACCAAGTACGGCGCCTGGCCGGTCGCGACCGGCGGCCTGGTCCTGCTGAGCGTCGGCTACCTCGGCTGGGTCCTGCTGATGGGTCAGGTCGACCCGCTGGTCACCCTGTTCGCGCAGCAGCTCCTCGGCGGCCTCGGCTTCGCGGCGGTCTACCCGGCGCTGAACATCGCCGCCGTCGGCACCGCCGAGCCCGACGAGCAGGGCCTGGTCTCGGGCCTGTTCAACGCCGGCGCGCAGATCGGCAACGGCGTGGTCATCGCGATCACCGCCACCGTCTTCTCGCTCACCACCGGCGGGATCGCCCCCTACCGGGCCGGTCTGTGGACCGTCACCGCCATCACCCTCGCCGTCACCGTCGTGGCCCTGGCGGGCGCCGCCCGCTACCGCCAGAAGGCCACCGCCTGACCGGAGGGCGGCGCCGCCGAGGCGGCGCCGCCCTTCCCCCGATCGGCCGTGCAACACGTCTGGCGCACCCATTGGATCCCCCGCATCCGGTGCCGGACGTGTTGCACGGCCTTGTCGCGTTTGCCCACCGGTACGGCATTCCTGCGGGCGCGGGGCTTCATTGACATGTTCCTACCTGACCAAGTACGGTCGGGACCGATCGGTCCACTAGGAATTCAGAGCAAGTCGAGCACACCGCCGACATTCCTTCCGGCACCGAATCGAATGCCCGGCGCCAGTGCACACGACACCGTTCTCTTTCCATCTCGCGGGGAGATGTTTGTGTTGCTGTTCTCAGTCCTAGGCTCCATAGAGATAATGAAACAGAGAGTCGCCGTCAGGCTCGGCGGCGCCATGCAGCAGACGCTTCTGGCGACCCTGCTCGCGGCCGGCGGATCCCTCGTCACGGTCGACTCCCTGATCCTCGAACTGTGGGGGACCACACCCCCCAACAAGGTCGAGAACGCCCTCCAGGCCCAGGTCAGCCGGGTCCGCAGGACTCTGGCCGCGGTGGAGCCGGAGCGGGAGGGCTCGCGGGTGGTGACGAGCACCTCCGGCTACATGTTCCTCTTCGACCGGTGGGAACTGGACGCCTATCTGTTCCTCGACACGGTGGACGCGATCCACGCGCGAACGGGAACGGACACCCTGTCCGAGCACCGGCAGAACATCGCGGACCTCCGCGAGGGACTCTCGCGCTGGCGGGGTCCGGTATTCGGCGGACTCGCCGGCGGGCCGATCTGCCAGACCGCCTCCACCCGATATCTGGAGGCGCGGAATTCGGCGCTCATTCTGCTTTACGATCTAGAACTCCGCACCGGTGGCCACGAACGGATTCTCCCGGAGCTGACCGAGCTGTACTCGCGCAACCCGAACCACGAGCAGTTCTGCATGCTGCTCATGCGCGCCCTGTACCGCTCCGGCCGGCAGCTCGACGCCCTGACGGTCTACCGCCAGTGCCGGCACAACATGATCGAGTCCCAGGGCATCGAGCCCTCCCCCGTCCTGAGCCAGTACGAGCGGGCGATCCTCACCCACGACCCGATGCTGCTCCAGGACGAGCCCTACTGGCCGGTGCCGGCCCTCGTCGCGGGCTAGGGCAGGGCGGCCGGGACATGGGCGAGTTCCTGCTGCTGGTCGCGCACGGCAGCCGCGACGCGCGGCATGCGCGGACGGTGCGCGCGCTCACCCGGCGGATCCGGTCGACGAGGCCCGGACTGCCCGTGAGCACGGCCTTCCTGGACTTCGACTCCCCCGCCGTACCGCAGGAGCTGGAGCGGCTGGCCCGTCACGGCGCCCGGAGGGTGGTGGTCCAGCCCCTGCTGCTGACCCGCGCCTTCCACGCGTCGGTCGACCTGCCCGGCGTACTGCGCCAGGCGCCGCCGTCCCTCGCCGTACGGCAGGCCGGGGTACTGGGCCCGGACCCGCTGCTGACCGCCGCGCTGGAACGCCGGCTCCGGGAGGCCGGGCTCGGCCCGCAAGGCCGTACGGCCACCGGCGTGGTGCTCGCGGCCGCCGGAACCACCGACCCCGGGGCGGCCGCCGGGATCGCCGGGATCGCCCGCCGCTGGCAGCACACCGGATGGTGCGCCGTCCGGCCGGCCTTCGCCTCCGGCGGCGTGTTCCCCCGTACCGAGGACGTCGTACGGGCGCTGCGCGCCGAAGGGGTGGAGCGGATCGCGGTCGCCCCGTACGTACTGGCACCCGGGCGGCTCCCGGACCGCATCGCGGCAGGCGCCGCCGCGGCCGGGGCGGACGTCCTGGGCGCCGTGCTCGGCGCCGCCCCCGAACTCGCCCGGCTCGTACTGCTCCGGTACGACGCGGCCCGGGCGGACGCCCTGGCCCTGACGGGCTGATCCGGGCATCGGGTCATCCGCGCAGGCCGCGACGGCGCAGCATGCGGCGCTCCACCGGGGCGAAGACCAGGAGTTCGACGGCGATGCCGACCAGCAGGATCAGGGCGATGGCCAGGAAGATCCGGGCCATGTCGGAGGTCTCGCGCCCCGATTCCAGCAGCTGGCCGAGGCCCAGGCCCAGGTCGGGGGAGCTGGCGATGATCTCGGCGGCCATCAGGGAGCGCCAGGAGAAGGCCCAGCCCTGCTTGAGGCCGGCGAGGTAGCCGGGCAGGGCGGCCGGCATGACGATGTGCCAGGCTCCGCGCAGGCCGGTGGCGCCCAGCGAACGGCCGGCCCGCAGGAACAGCGGCGGGACCTGGTCTATGCCGGAGACGAGGCCGTTGGCGATGGAGGGGGTGGCGCCGAGCAGGATGACGGCGTACATCATCGAGTTGTCCAGGCCCAGCCAGAGCACCGCCGGGGGCACCCAGGCCACCGACGGCAGCGACTGCAGGCCGGACAGGACCGGGCCGACGGCGGCGCGTACGAAGGCCACCCGGGAGACCAGCAGGCCGAGCGGGGTGCCGATGGCGAGGGCCAGCAGGAAGCCCGACAGCCCGCGCCAGACGCTGGTCCACACGACGTCGAAGAGGGTTCCCTTGAGCCACAGGTCGCTCAGGCTGTCCCACACCGCGGAGGGCGGCGGCAGCATGTAGTCGTCGGTGACCTGCGCCCAGGTGAGCACCTGCCACACCGTCAGCACCAGGGCGACGGCCGCGGCCGGGGGCAGGGCCTTCGCGAGCAGCACCCGGCGCAGCGGGGTGCGGGCGCCCTGGTGGGTTTCGAGCGCGTCCAGCCCGGCCAGCTCGTTGGCGGCGGTCCGGGGCCTGAGGTCAGTGCCGGCCATGGCGGCGGATCTCCCCTCGCAGGTGTTCGGTGATCTCCAGGGACAGGTCCGCGACCGCCGCGTCCTCGATGCGGCGCGGCTGGGCGAGGTCCACGGCCCACTCACGGGCGACGCGCCCGGGGCGGGAGGAGAGGAGGACCACGCGCTGGGCGAGGCGGACGGCCTCGCGCACGTTGTGGGTGACGAAGAGTACGGAGAGCCCCGTCTCGGCCCAGATGCGGGTGAGTTCGCCGTGCAGGACGTCGCGGGTGATGGCGTCCAGGGCCGCGAAGGGCTCGTCCATCAGGAGGAGGCGGCTGTCCTGGGCGAGGGCGCGGGCCAGGGCCACGCGCTGGCGCATACCGCCGGAGAGTTCGTGGACGCGCTTGCCGTACGCGCCGCCGAGGCGGACCAGTTCCAGGAGGCGTTCGGCCTCGGTCCTGCGGTCGGCCTTGGCGACGCCCCGCAGCCGCAGGGCGAGTTCGATGTTCTTGCCGGCGGTCAGCCAGGGGAACAGGGCGTGTTCCTGGAACATCAGGGCCGGTCGGCCCTCGGTGGCGATCGACCCGGCGGACGGCTTGTCCAGGCCCGCGACCAGGTTCAGCAGCGTGGACTTGCCACACCCCGAGGCGCCCAGGATGGTGACGAACTCGCCGGGAGCGAGGTCCAGGCTGATGTCGTCCAGGACCACCTGGGGGCCGGCGGGGCCGGGGAAGGACTTCGAGACGTGCTCGATGCGGACGGCCTGGTGGACCGTCGTGGTGTTCTCCGCGTGGATGAGGGCGGTCGCCATCGCGGTCACCTCCCTTGGTCTTCGGTGCCCAGAGCCGCGTGGTCGACGGTGGGCTTGCGCAGGGAACCGAGGACCTTGTTCAGCGGCCCGAGGTCGTAGATGCCGGTCAGGTCGGGCTTCTCCAGGAGGCCGGCCGCGACCGCGTGGTCGGACTGGGCCTTCAGGGTGGTGGCGAGCGGGTCGTCGGTGACGAGGATCCCCGGCCAGGCCCCGTCGACGACCCCGGGCTCCAGCTCCTTGCCGCTGAGGGTCTTCAGGGCGGCGTTGGCGGAGGCCTTGGCCTGGTCCTGGTGGGTGGTGATCCACTCGTTGGTCTTCACGGTGCCGCGCAGGACGGCCTCGACCACGTCCGGGTGCTCGCGGAGGAACTTCTGCGAGACGACGATGTTCGTGATCACGAACTTCCCGTCGGGCCACAGCTCCTTCTCGTCGAGCAGGACGGTGCCGCCCTCGGCGACCAGCTTGGACGCGGTCGGCTCCGGCACCCAGGCGCCGTCGACGGAACCGGAGCGGTAGGCGTCGGGGGTGATGGTGTTGTTGGTGCGGACGACGGAGACGTCCCCCTTGCCGCTGGCCGCGTCGACCTTCCAGCCGCGTGCGGAGATCCAGTTGAGGAAGGCCACGTCCTGGGTGTTGCCGAGCTGCGGGGTGGCGATCTTCTTGCCCTTGAGGTCGTCCAGGGTCTTGATCTTCGCCGGGTTCACGACCAGCTTGACCCCGCCGGAGGCCGCGCCGGAGACGATCCGCAGGTTCTGGCCCTTGGACTTCACGTAGCCGTTGACGGCGGGCGAGGGGCCGATGAAGCCGATGTCGACGGAGCCGGCGTTCAGCGCCTCGATCTCGGCCGGGCCGGCGTTGAAGGTGGTGGTCTTGAGCTCGGTCCCGCCCAGCTCCCGCTGGATCAGGCCCTCCCGTACGCCGACCAGGGCCGTGGCGTGGGTGAGATTGGGGAAGTAGCCGAGGGTCACGGAGCCGGCGGAGAGCTTCCCGCCCGCCGCGCCGGCCGGGGCGGCGGACGGCAACTGGGCGGCCTGGGATCCGTAGCCGCAGGAGGTGAGGGCGGCGACGAGCAGCAGCACGAGGGCCGCGGTGGGGCGTGGGCGGCGCGACGGGGGCATCAGAGGGTCCATTCGTTCTCGGTGAAGGCCTCGCCCGCCATGCCCGCGGTCAGGGTGGTGCCGTCGGCCGGGTCGATGAGGAGGAAGGAGCCGGTGAGCCGGGAGGCCGCGTACGCGTCGAGCGCGAGCGGTTCACCGGTACGGACGACCACGCGGCCGATGTCGTTGGCCACGAGCCGACCGGGGTCGAGGTGCTGGGAGAGGTCGTCGAGGGTCAGCCGGGAGGGGATCTCCCTGACGATGGCCTTGACCGTGCGGGTGGTGTGCTTGAGCAGCACCCGCTGGCCGACGGTGAGGGGCTGGTCGGCCACGTGGCAGACGGTGGCGACGACGTCCTGGGTGGTGGGCGGGGCGGCCTCGGCGGGGGCGATGAGGTCGCCCCGGGAGACGTCCACGTCGTCCCGCAGCCGGACGGTGACGGACTGCGGGGCGCAGGCGGTGTCGACCGGCTTCCCGAGGGCGTCGATGCCCTCGATGACCGAGGTGCGGCCGGAGGGCAGGACGGTGACGGCTTCGCCGACGCGCAGGACGCCGGAGGCGATCTGGCCG
This sequence comes from Streptomyces sp. NBC_00091, assembly GCF_026343185.1. Lineage (GTDB taxonomy): Bacteria > Actinomycetota > Actinomycetes > Streptomycetales > Streptomycetaceae > Streptomyces. The sequence goes on from NZ_JAPEMA010000003.1 coordinate 269,621, forward strand.
GCGTAACCGCGGTAGTCGGGGTGCTCGGCGGTCTGCGGACGGATCACGTACTGGACGGGGAAGCGGCCCGGGCCCGCGGTCAGCTCGTCGCTGACGGGGACCGTCTCCAGGTGCTCGAGGACGGTGGGGCCGCCGTACCAGTCCATGTTCGCGGAGGGCTCGACCACGTTGTCCCCGGCCAGGGCCGAGATCGGGATGGCGGTGATCTCCGGGAGCCCGAGGTCGTGGGCGTAGGAGGTGAACTCGGCGGCCATGGCGGCGAAGACGGCCTCGTCGTAGCCGACGAGGTCCATCTTGTTGACGGCGAGGACCACGTGCGGGACGCGCAGCAGGGCGGCGACGGCCGCGTGGCGGCGGGTCTGCTCGATGACGCCGTTGCGGGCGTCGACGAGGACCACGGCCAGGTCGGCGGTGGAGGCGCCGGTGACCATGTTGCGGGTGTACTGCACGTGCCCGGGGGTGTCGGCGAGGATGAACCGGCGCCGGGCGGTGGCGAAGTAGCGGTAGGCGACGTCGATGGTGATGCCCTGCTCCCGCTCGGCCCGCAGGCCGTCGGTCAGCAGCGCGAGGTCCGGCGCCTCCTGGCCGCGCCGGGCGGAAGCGGCCTCGACGGCCTCCAGCTGGTCGGTCAGCACCGACTTGGAGTCGTGCAGCAGCCGGCCTACGAGGGTGGACTTGCCGTCGTCCACGGAACCGGCGGTCGCGAAGCGCAGCAGCGTCGTGGATTCCAGGGTGTCTGCGGCGGCTATGGCATCCATGTCTAGAAGTACCCTTCGCGCTTGCGGTCTTCCATCGCGGCCTCGGACATCTTGTCGTCGGCCCGGGTCGCGCCCCGCTCGGTGAGGCGGGAGACGGCGATCTCGGCGATCACGGCATCGAGCGTGGTGGCGTCGGAGTCCACGGCGCCGGTGCAGGACATGTCACCGACGGTCCGGTAGCGGATCAGACGGGTCTCGGGGACCTCGCCCTCCTTCGCGCCGCCCCACTCGCCGGCCGTCAGCCACATGCCGTTACGCAGGAAGACCTCGCGCTCGTGCGCGAAGTAGATCTGCGGGAGCTCGATGTTCTCCCGGGCGATGTACTGCCACACGTCCAGCTCGGTCCAGTTGGAGAGCGGGAAGACGCGCACGTGCTCGCCGGGGGCGTGGCGGCCGTTGTAGAGCTGCCACAGCTCGGGGCGCTGGCGGCGCGGGTCCCACTGGGAGAACTCGTCGCGCAGGGAGAAGACGCGTTCCTTGGCGCGGGCCTTCTCCTCGTCGCGGCGTCCGCCGCCGAAGACGGCGTCGAACTTGAGCTGCTGGATGGCCTCGGTGAGGGGGACGGTCTGGAGCGGGTTGCGGGTGCCGTCGGGGCGCTCGCGGAGCTTGCCGGCGTCGATGTACTCCTGGACGGAGGCCACGTGCAGGCGCAGCCCGTGCTCGGCGACGGTGCGGTCGCGGTACTCCAGCACCTCGGGGAAGTTGTGCCCGGTATCGACGTGCAGCAGCGTGAAGGGCACCGGCGCGGGGGCGAAGGCCTTCAGCGCCAGGTGCAGCATGACGATGGAGTCCTTGCCGCCGGAGAACAGGATCACCGGCTTCTCGAACTCGCCCGCCACCTCACGGAAGATGTGCACCGCCTCCGACTCCATCGAGTCCAGGTGGTTCAGTTCCCTTGCGGCCCGGTTGATGGGGATGACGGTGGTCACGCGAGACCCCTCTGCTCGAGCAGCGCGAAGAGCGCCGCTGCTGATTCCCGGACGGTCTGCGTGTGCGACTCGATCCGCAGGTCCGGGTCCTGCGGTGCCTCGTACGGGTCGTCGACGCCGGTCAGACCGGAGATCTCGCCCGCCGCCTGCTTGGCGTACAGGCCCTTCACGTCACGCTCGGAGCACACCTCGACCGGAGTGGCCACGTGCACCTCGAGGTAGGCGGTGCCCTCGGCGGCATGCCGCTTGCGGACGGCCTCGCGGCTGTCGGCGAAGGGGGCGATCACGGGCACGAGCGCCTTGACGCCGTTGCTCGCGAGCAGCTCGGCGACGAAACCGATCCGCTGCACGTTGGTGTGCCGGTCCTCGCGGGTGAAGCCGAGGCCGGCGGAGAGGAACTCGCGGATCTCGTCCCCGTCGAGGACCTCCACCCGGTGCCCCTCACCGCGCAGCCGCTCGGCCAGCGCGTAGGCGATGGTGGTCTTGCCCGCGCTCGGCAGCCCGGTCAGCCACACCGTGGCGCCCTCGCTCACGCTCATCTGCTCAGTCTCCGTAAGTCGATTCATCAGCCGTGCAGTCCGCACTCGGTCTTGCCGCGCCCGGCCCAACGACCGGCCCTCGCGTCCTCGCCGGCTTCCACCCGGCGCGTGCAGGGGGCGCAGCCGACGGAGGCGTAACCGTCCATCAGCAGCGGGTTGGTGAGGACCCCGTGCTCGATGACGTAGGCGTCCACGTCCTCCTGGGTCCAGCGGGCGATCGGCGAGATCTTGACCTTCCGCCGCTTCTCGTCCCAGCCGACGACCGGGGTGTTCGCCCGGGTCGGGGACTCGTCGCGGCGCAGGCCCGTCGCCCACGCGTCGTACGCGGTCAGACCCTCCTCGAGGGGCCCCACCTTGCGCAGTGCGCAGCACAGGTCCGGGTCCCGGTCGTGCAGCTTCGGGCCGTACTCCGCGTCCTGCTCGGCGACCGTCTGACGCGGGGTGAGGGTGATGACGTTGACGTCCATCACGGCCTCCACCGCGTCACGGGTGCCGATCGTCTCCTCGAAGTGGTAGCCCGTGTCGAGGAAGACCACGTCCACGCCCGGGAAGACGCGCGAAGCCAGGTGGGCGACGACCGCGTCCTCCATCGAGGAGGTCACTGCGAACTTCTTGCCGAAGGTGTCGGCCGCCCACCGCAGGATGTCCGGCGCGGCGGCGTCCTCGAGGTCCCGGCCCGCCCGCTCGGCGAGTTCTTTCATATTTCCGTGCACTTGAGTCGTCGTCATCCGGCGGCTCCTTCGAATGGGGAACGCGGCGAACGGGCAGGAAATTGCTGAGCCGAGATTAGCAATGCCGACACATAAAGCACTGACGGTCCGCTGATCGCGGGTATTTTCGGCGCTAACCGGCCAACCTGCGCCCCTCACCAGCGATTACGTGCGGTTCAGGGGTTTTGTGGAGTTCCTCCGTACATACCGTCAGGGCGCGGTAAGGCTCCTATCAGCGGATCGCCAGCGGGCTTGTGCCATAGTGAGCCGAAAATCGCTTGGAAATCCCGTCGAACGGCCGGTCAGTATTTTCCGGCCGATACCCCGGAGAGGGCACGCGGAGAAATGAGCCTGAAAGGTCTGCGCCGAGGAAGGCTGATACGCCGCCTCGCACTCTGTCTGTCGGCGGTGGGACTCACCGCCTCCATGCTCACCGCGGCGGGGCCCGCCGCCGCCGGTACGCCGGAGACCTGGACCTCCAGCTTCCAGGGCAGCGACGGCGTCACGTACACGGCGACCAACCACCTGGTGGACGCCTCGCGCGGGCCGGGCCGGCAGTGGATGCTCGTGTGGTCCGGCCCGGCCAAGCAGCCGGCGCCCGACTTCCTGACCGTCATCGACGCCACCCCCGGCTCCCCGACGTACGGCAAGGTCGCCAACACCGTCACCGTCGGCCCGAACAACGGCAACGAGCCGCACCACATGCAGTACGTGTGGCACAAGGGCGACCGGATCTACGCCGGCGGCATCATGAGCGACACCACCTTCGTCTTCGACGCGAAGGCCCTGCCCGCGCTGACGATCGCCGGGGTCAACACCACCGCCGACACCCCCTGCGGGACCCTGCCCGACGCCTACCAGGTGCTGAGCGACGGAACCGCGTACGGGACCTACATGGGCGGCCCGAACGTGACCGGCCCCTGCACCTACACCAACGGCCAGGTGCGGGTCGGCAACGGCGCGGCCGGCTCCCCCGGCGAGATCGTCCGGATCGGCAAGGACGGCAAGACCATCGCGGAGATCCCGGCGGCCACCGCGGCGGGCGAGGACCCGGCCCAGTGCGGCAACGTCCCGGCGCTGCCGGCCGCGACCTGCGCCAACCCGCACGGGGTCGCGGTCCGCGAGGACCTGAACATCATGGTGGCGAGCGACTTCGCCGAGGCCCGCAACTTCATGACGCCCGACTCGGCGCTCAAGGAGAACCTGGCCCGCCAGACGGTCCGCGTCTTCGACATCACCAACCGCGACGACCCGACGCTGCGCTCGGTGTCCAAGGTCGCCGACGGGCCGCGCGGGGCTCAGGAACAGCGGGCCTTCTTCCGCGAGTCGCGGGTGGTCATGGAGACCGCGCTGACCAACCGGCCCGGGCACAAGGGCGCCTTCGTCTCCTCCATGGCCGGCGGGGCCGTCTTCTACACCCCGGACATCACGGCGCCCGCCCCGCAGTGGAAGGAGGTCTTCGACGACACGACCGCCTACCGGAGCTTCCAGCGCGACAAGGGCGTCACCGGCAGCGGCGACAACGGCAGCTGGCTGGCCGTCAGCCCCGACGACCGCTTCCTCTTCCACACGGTGATGGGCCAGTCGGTGCCCTACGGCAAGCCGCTGGACGAGACCACGGGCATGATCTACGTCCTGGACATCCAGAAGCTGCTCGCCGCCGGCGACGGCGCCAAGTGCTCGGTGGACGAGCTGAGCGAGGCCAGCCGGGGCGGACGCGAGCGGGACTGCCCGGAGCTGGTGAGCACCGTGCCGATCCGCGACGTCAGCTCGGGCGGCCCGCACTGGGGCGCCATGGACAACTTCAGGCGCGGCGCGGACGGCGTCTACCGGGAGACGGACAACGTCAGCCGGATCGCGGTCGCCAACTACTTCGTCGCCGGGTCCTTCGGCGGCGGCGGCGACCACCGGGTGTGCATGTTCGACGTCGACCGGCGCGGCAAGGTGGCCCTGGACCGGTCCTTCCGGGACGAGAACACCGGCAAGCCCTGCGTCGGCTTCAACCGGGCCTCCTGGCCGCACGGCGACTTCGGCGACGCCCAGCCGCACGGTGTCCTGTTCGTGGTCAGCGACAGCGTCGTACGACGGTGAGCACAGTCCTCCTGGCGGCGGTCGTGCTGACCGCCGCCCTGGCCCTGGGCGTACTGCTGCTGCTCCGCACGCGGCTGCTCGCCCGCCGCACCACCGCCTCGGCGTACTTCGCCGCGGCGGTGGCGTGCGCGGCCCTGGCCGGGACCCTCGGCGGGCCGCTGCTGCCGGCCGGCGGGGCGCAGCGTGCGTCGGCCGGGCCGCTGCTGGGCTCGCTCGGGATGGGCGGCGAGCAGGTGCCGGTGCTGGTGGTGCCGAACCGGCCGGGCTACAACCTGGTGGGCGTCGCCGCCCCCGAAGCCTCGGCCGGAACCGACCGGGAGCGGCTCGTGAAGGGCGGGCAGCGGCCCGGCTCGGCGCTGACGTGGGTCCCGGTCGAACTGCCGGCCGGGCCCGGGCAGGTGTGGGTCTCCGCCGGCGGGTCGCTCGCCCCGCTCGCGGTGGACACGGGCCGCGCGGGCGGCGGGGCCGCGCCGGCCGGGCTGAGCGGCGCCGACGGGCCGGAGTGCGCGAGCGCCGCCGCCGGGGCGGTGCTGGGCGGCAGTGCGAAAGCCCCGTCCGGCTGCCCGTCCGACGCCCTGACGGAGGCGGACGCGGCCGCACTGCGGGAGACCGTGGGCTTCCTCGCCGGGCGCGGGGCCCGCTCCCTGGCCCTGGTCGAGGACGACTCCCCGCGCGGGCGGGCCGCGGCCGCCGAGGTGCGGGGCGCGGCGGCCCGCGCGGGGATCTCCGTGGGGAAGCCGGACTCGACCCGGCAGCCGCTGGTCGTGACCTCCGGCTGGGCGGGCGCGGACACCGCCGTACGCGATGTCGAGGCGGGGCGCAGCGTCGCCGAGGGCAGCTACCTGGCGCCCTGGCTGCTGACCGCGCCGCTGCTCTCGCCGAGCGCGGGCCAGCTCATCCCGCTGCGGTACGCGCCGAACGGCCCGGCCGCGGTGGAGTACGTGGCGGCGCTCGGCGCCCGCCTCCCCGGCGAGGTGCCCACCGCCGCCGGGTACGAGGCCTGGCGCCGGGCGCGCGGGTCGGCCGGGCCGGCGCCCGCGAAGCTCTACGCCACCGCCGTGCTCTACGTACCCGGCAGCGGGGGTCCCGCCGCGGGCGGCGGCCACCACCACGCCGGGAACACGAGCTGGCTGCCCAGCGGAATGATCGTCCCGGTCTCGAACCTCGGCACCACCTGACAAGGAGCAGGACAATGACGGAGACAGTCGCCGCGCCGCCGGTCCGGACCGCCAGAACCGCGCGCCCCGCCGCCGCCAAGCGCCCCGAGGGACAGTGGGCGCTGGGCGAGCGGGAACCGCTCAACTCCAACGAGGAGTTCAAGGCGGTCGAGGACCCCCTTCTCGTCCGGGAGCGCATCGAGAAGGTCTATTCCCGCGAAGGCTTCGCCAGCATCGACCCCGACGACCTGCGCGGCCGGATGCGCTGGTGGGGGCTGTACACCCAGCGCAAGCCCGGCATCGACGGCGGGAAGACGGGCTCGCTCGCCCCGGAGGAGCTGGAGGACGAGCACTTCATGATGCGGGTGCGCAGTGACGGCGGCACCCTGGACGCGGCCCAGCTGCGGGCCATCGCCGACATCTCGATGCGCTTCGCCCGCAACACCGCCGACGTCACCGACCGGCAGAACATCCAGCTGCACTGGGTGCGGATCGAGGACGTGCCGGCGATCTGGCGGCGGCTGGAGGAGGTCGGCCTGTCGACGACCGAGGCCTGCGGGGACTGCCCGCGCGTGATCGTCGGGTCTCCGGTGGCGGGGGTGGGCGCCGACGAGGTGCTCGACGCGACCCCGGCCGTACGGGAGATCGCCGCCCGGTACGTGGGCGACCCCTCCCTCTCCAACCTGCCGCGCAAGTACAAGTCGGCGGTGTCCTGGCTACCCGACATCCCGTACGAGATCAACGACCTGGCCTTCCTGGGCGCCGTCCACCCCGAACACGGGCCGGGCTTCGGCATGTGGGTGGGCGGCGGGCTGTCGACGGTGCCGATCCTGGCGCAGCACGTCGGGGTCTGGGTCCCGCTGGACGAGGTCCCGGACGTGTGGGTGGCGGTGGCCCGCCTCTTCCGCGACTACGGCTACCGGCGGCTGCGGGGCCGGGCCCGGCTGAAGTTCCTGGTCGCCGACTGGGGCGTGGAGAAGTTCCGCCGGGTGCTGGAGGAGGAGTACCTGGGCCGCCCCCTCCTCGACGGCCCGGCCCCCTCGCTCCCCCCGGCCCCGATCGACCACATCGGCGTACACCCGCAGCGGGACGGCCTGTCGTACGTGGGCGCGGCGCCGGTCGCGGGCCGCCTCTCCGGCACCAAGCTGGCGGCACTGGCCGACCTGGCCGAACGCCACGGCAGCGGCCGGGTGCGGCTGACCCCGTACCAGAAGCTCCTCGTCCTGGACGTGGCCGACCCGGAGCCGCTGATCGCCGACCTGGCGGAGATCGGCCTCCAGGCCCGCCCCTCGCCGTGGCGGCGCAACACGATGGCCTGCACGGGGATCGAGTACTGCAAGCTGGCGATCGTCGAGACGAAGGAGCGGGCCGCCACTCTGGTCGCGGAGCTGGAGAAGCGCCTGGCCGGCGAGGACGTCGGGGCGGGCCTCACCATCAACGTGAACGGCTGCCCCAACTCGTGCGCCCGTACGCAGGTCGCGGACATCGGCCTCAAGGGCCAGCTCGTCGCGGACGAGGACGGCCGCCAGGTCGAGGGCTTCCAGGTCCACCTGGGCGGCAGCCTGTCCCTCTCATCGGACCAGGAGGGCGGCTTCGGCAAGAAGCTCCGCGGCCTGAAGACAACGGCGGCGGACCTCCCGGACTACGTGGAACGCCTCACCCGCGCCTACCTCACGGGCCGCACGAACCCCTCGGAACCCTTCACGTCCTGGGTCGCCCGCTGCGACGAATCCGCCCTCCAGTAGCCCCCGGGCCCATGCGGCCGGGGGTCTACTACTTCACCACCAGGGGCCCGGAAGTCGGCGACACCCCCGTGGGACTCGCCGTCGGCACCGGCGCGCGGGTCGGGCCCGGGGTGTACGTGGGGCCCGGCGTCGAAGTCGGCGTTCCGGCCGGGACCGGCGTACATGTCGGGCTCAGCGTGGGAGCCGGCGTGTAGACCGGGACCGGCGTCGGAGTCGCCGAGTACGCCGGAACCGGCGTCGCGGTCGGCGAGTACGTCGGAACCGGCATGTACGTAGGAGCCGGCGTGTACGTAGGCACCGGCGTCGCGGTCGGCGAGTACGTCGGAACCGGCGTCGGAGTCGGCGAGTAGGTCGGAACCGGCGTGTACGTCGGATCAGGCATCGCGGTCGGCGAGTACGTCGGAACCGGCATGTACGTCGGAGGAGCCGGCATCGCGGTCGGCGAGTACGTCGGAACCGCCGTGGACGTGGGGCTCGGCGTCGGGAGCGGCGCGCGGGTCGGAGCCTGCGTGCATGTGGGGCTCGATATCGGAGCCGACGTCGTGGTGTAGGCCTGGGCCATGCCGGTCGCGAGAGCGAAGCCGGCAACTACGCCGGACACGGCAACAGCAGCCGCGAGTCCACGAACTCGGTGAGTGCGCATGTAGGTTCCCCCCTGGTCAATATGCCCGGCACTATCGCCCGGCATGATCCAAAGAGAGCCAACACCGTCCGTCGCCGACCCGCAACGGGCTTACGAACCGTTCCACCGGCCGACCGGGTTGGATGCCGTCGTCGTCGTGTGGCCGAACGGGATTCAGAGGGCGCCGGCGATGTCGTCGCGCATGGCGCGCAGGGCCTTGAGGCGAGGGGTCAGCTCCTGGATACGGGCCACCGCGAGCGACTCCAGGTGGGGGTCGCCGCCGAAGACGCCGCTGCGCCGCCAGCACTAGACCGGGTCGTGCTGCACCGCCCACCCGGAGCAGCAGAGTCGGCAGTCAGCCATGGGGCCGCCGTACCTGATCGCGATCGGGGCGGGCATGCCGCACCCGGCGCATGGTGCGTGCGCGTTCATGCACGCACCATTGGGATGTGCTTCGGATGCCTCGACCTCCAGCATCAGCCGGAAGAAGTCGAAGGCCTCACGCTCCATACGGTCTTGGTCGTACGTCACTTTGGTCCTCCCCGTGGACGCGTGGTCAGGCGGGCTCGACGTTGCCGACGGCGGTCGTGAACTCGCGGCCGGACGCGCCCCGGATGTACGCGAGCTCCGACCAGCGCTCGATGCCGGTGTCGGAGACGTTCTCGTTGATCACGGCCATCAGCTCGCCCTCGGTACCGGACGCGATGTCGCGCACCCGGCGGCGCAGCAGCCGGTGCGGCACGTACTCGTACTGTTCACTCATCCGGCACCTCCGAGGAGAGGCCGGCGAGGAACTGCTCCCATCCGGCGCGTGCCCGATCGAGCAGATCCGCGCTGGGCAAGGACAGCGGGGCCGTGCCAGTACCCGGGCTGTCAAGGGTGTCCAAAGTCAGTACGCCGCGGGCAAGTGGGCTTTCCAAGAGGGCTCCCTACCGTCGTCAGTGCGGGTGGCCAATCCCAGGTGTCCTCGCCTCGGGTGGCTGTGACCAGTCAACGACCGGCGGCCGTGGGGAAACAGGAAGGGTGACCTGTCGGGGCACGCCAAGCGACCGGAAAACTTTGCGTGCGCTTTGCGACCCATCTGGTGCGGAGAGTGAGGATGGGGCTACGTTCCGGTGCCATGGCAGTCAACGCCGTGTTGAAGCAGAAGATGCACGATCTCGCCCTCACACAGGACGAGTTGGCAGCTCAGATGAACGTCGCTTTGCTGGAGATCACCGGGCGGCCAGGTGACATCTCCGTGCGGACGGTCCGGAACCTTCTCAGCGGAGCCACCCAGCGGCCGATCGGCCGCACCCGCAAGGCCCTTGAACAGGTTTTCGGCTGCCCGCTGCGAGACCTAGGGTTCGAGGCACGCAGCACTGCCTCACCGCCGGAGGACCCCGTGAAGCGCCGCCACTTCATCACGGCCGGGACCGCCCTGGCCTTTTCCTCAGCCCACCCCGCTCTCGCCACCCCGCGCCGGATCGGCTCCAGCGACGTCGAAGGCCTGCAACGCCGGTTCGCCGACATCATCGCGAGCGATCACCGTCACGGGGGACAACTCGGGATCGAGCAGAAGGCTGCGGCCCTCTCGGACGAAGCGTTGGTCCTCCAGAGCACCGGTACCGCCAGCCAGCGCATCCGCGGCCAGGTCTATGCCTCGGCCGCAGCTTTCCGCTCCTCCGCAATGTGGGCCGCGATCGACGGCCGTCGCTTCGAGGACGCCATCGGACACATGCAGGTCGCCCAGCAGCTCGCAGAGATGTCCGGCGACCCGTTCATCAAGTTCCGCATCTGGTCCCACGCCGGGACGATGTACCGGCACATGGGGCGTGCAGGCGACGCCGCCGCGGCCAACGAGGTGGCTCGAGGGCTCTCCATCACCCGCAGAGACCCCATGTTCGCCTCCCTCGGCCTGGCCCGGCATGCCGCGATCCACGGCTCGGCCGGGGACCGAACGGCTACTCGCCGAGCCTTCGACCACGCGCAGGACGCCATGCTCCGCGCCGACCACGGCGCACAGCGGCCGGTGTGGATGAACGCCTTCTACGATCAGGCCGAACTCGACAGCCTGGCCCTTTCCGCATATCTCACACTCGGCGATTTCGCGCGGGCCGAATTCCACGGGCATCGCTGCCTTGCGGGCCTGCGCCCGCACATGCACCGCTCGAAGGCGATCGCCACGGCCCGCGTCGCACTTGCCCAGCTCGAACAAGGTGATGTGGAGCCGGCAGTGGCCAGCGCCATGTCCGTACCCGTCGATCAAGCGGTGCGGCACCCCCGCGTGGTCGGGATGCTCCGCACCTTCAGCAGCCGGTTGGACTTCATGGCGCAGAACACCGCCGCCGCCCAGACCTGGAACCAATACGCCCGCGACACCTGGAGGAGCATCGCATGACGACCCGACTGCGTCGGTTCACCGAACTGGAGCAGGCCGGCGGCCCGCTCATCGAGGTGTACGCCGAGGTCCGCGCACCGTTGCTGCACCTGCCGAACTACGCGGTCTCGACCTTCGCCGACCGTCTGGAACGTCATGGCCGGGAGCCGGGTTTCGGGGCGGTGCTCGCCTTCGACGCCGACGGGCGGCCGGTCGGGTACGCGTACGGCAACACGGTGGAGGCCGGAGACCGCTGGTGGAAGCGGATCGGCGATGTGGACGCGGAATACACCAGCTCGCCGGCCTTGGCCCTCAAGGAGATCGGTGTGACGGTTCCCTACCGGGGGACGGGGCTGGCCCGGCGGGTCCATGACGAGCTGCTGGCCGGTCGCGAGGAGCGGTACGTATCGCTCATGGTCAACCCGGCGGCCGGAGAAGGAAAGGTGCAGCGGGTCTACGAGTCGTGGGGCTACGAGGCGATCGGGGCCGTCCAGCCCTCCCCGGACTCGCCCGTGCTCACCGCGATGGTCCGGCCGTTGAACTCGTGATGTGAGGGAGTGGTGCCGCGTGACCATCGAAATAAAGCGCTACAGCCACGACGATCTCAGCAACATCCGGCAGACCCTGTTGGACGTCCACGAGGACGCGTACGCGGATCGCCGGCACGAGGAGTTCGTGCAGCGCTTCCCCTGGTTCGTGGATCACTGGGGTGGGAATCCCGGCTTCGCCTGCGTGATCGCCTGGCAGGGCCCCGTCCCGGTCGGCTTCTCCTACGGCGCTCCCGCCACCCCTGGGAGGGAGTGGTGGCAGGGGCACCTCGACACCCCGCCGGAGCGGGCCGACACGTTCTCCGTCTCCGAGCTGATGGTGCGCCCGAAGTGGCGGAAGACCGGGCTTGGGCCGCGCCTGCACGACGCGCTCCTCGAAGGGCGGCCGGAGGCGTTGGCGGTCCTCACCGTGGACACGAAACGGCCCCGGCTCCAGACGATGTACGAACGCTGGGGTTACCGGAAGATCGGGGAGAACCAGCCCTTCGCGGATTCACCGGTGTACGCGGTCATGATGAACACCCTGACCGGCTAGTGATGGCGCCGCCTCGCGGCCGGAGGGGAGGAGAAACGCGATGCGCGTAGGCATCACCGGCCACCGTGGACTGAACGCCCAGGTGGAACAGAAGGTACGCGACCTGCTCGAAGGCGCGGTGAGCAGTCACGACGGCGCCGACCTGGTGGGCGTCTCCTGCATCGCGGACGGCCCCGATGCCTGGTTCGCAGAGTACGTCCTCGCCCATGGCGGCCGCCTGGAGGTGGTGCTTCCCGCGGAGCAGTACCGCGAGGGCCTGCCCGCGCAGCACTGGCCGGTATACGACAAGCTGATGAGCCGAGCCTCCGAGGTGCACCGCACAGGTATGGCCGCCTCCGACTCAGCGGCGCACATGGCCGGTAGCGAGATCCTCGTGGGGCTGGTCGACGAGCTGTTGGCCGTCTGGGACGGGAAGCCGGCGTGGGGATACGGGGGCACGGCAGATGTTGTCGCCTATGCCGAACGCACCGGCGTTCCGGTGCGGGTTCTCTGGCCTGAGGGGGCCAGTCGCTGAGGGACCGGGCGCACGGCCACCGTTGAACTCGTGACGGGAGGAGCCGCTCGGGCGTGCCCCGGCCGGGCCCGTCGGAACGGCGTCGCCCGAGGCTGTGAGCTGGATCGAGGAGTCACGACGATGGACCTGAAGTGGTATACGCACGCCGACGCGCAAGACGTCCGCTCCTTGCTGTTGGACGTTCACGATGCGGTGTACGCGAACGATCCCGACCCGTTCCACTCCCGCGAGCGGTTCTCCTACTTCGTTGACCTGTGGTCGGGACGCGAGGACTGGACGTGCGTCTCGGGGTGGGAGAACGGCGGTCCGGTCGGATACGCGTACGGGTCGAAATTCAAACCGGGCGGCTGGTGGAAGGGCACGGACCGGCCCAAGGGAGTGCGCGGCCGGATCTTCGCCCTGTCAGAGCTGATGGTGATACCCCAGTGGCAGGGCACCGGCCGGGCACAGCGGATTCATGACGCCCTGGTTCAGTCGATGGACGTGGACTTCGCGACGCTCCTCGTAGACTCCACCCACTCGAAGGTGCAGGCCCTGTACGAGGGGTGGGGCTACGAGAAACGGGACGAAGCCAAGCCCTCCGACGACTCACCTGTCTACGCGGTCATGGTCCGGGATCTGTAGGCCCTGGCTGGGGAAGGCGCCGCCGACGGGGCGTCAGGAAGGGCGACACTCCTTGACCAGGGCTTCGAGGATGACCTCGATGCTGCGGTCGACGTCGGCCGTCGTGGTGCGCCAGTTGACCACCGAGACGCGCATCGCCGCGCGGCCCTCCCACAGGGTGCCGCCGAACCAGCATTCGCCGCTCTGCTGGATGCGGGCGATGACCCGGCGGGTCGTCTCGTCGTCGTCGCCGAAGCGGACCAGGAGCTGGTTGAGGACGACCTCGTTGAGGAGTTCGACCCCGGGAACGCCGGCCAGGCGATCCGCGAAGCGGTGGACGTGTGCGCAGCAGCGTTCGACCAGGTCGGCGACGCCGGAGCGGCCCAGGGAGCGCAGGGCGGCCCAGACGGGGAGGCTGCGGGCGCGGCGGGAGAAGTCGGGGACCCATTCGATGGCGTCGCGTTCGCCGTCCGTACCCGGCGGCAGGTAGCCGGCCCGCTCGTTGAGCATGGCGGCCCGGTGGGCCTCGGGGTGCGCGATGACGACGATCCCGCAGTCGTAGGGGACGTTGAGCCACTTGTGGGCGTCCAGCGCCCAGGAGTCGGCCCGTTCGACGCCCTCCACGAGGGGGCGGAGCTTGGGGCTGGCCGCGGCCCAGAGGCCGAAGGCGCCGTCGACGTGGACCCAGGCGCCGTGGCGGTGCGCGATGTCGCAGATCTCCCCGACGGGGTCGATGGCGCCGGAGTTGACGTCGCCGATCTGCGCGCAGACGATGACCGGCCCGTCCAGGGAGGCCAGGGTGCGCTCCAGTTCGGCGGGGATCATCCGGCCCTTGTCGTCGACGGGGACGTTCTGGATGCGTGCGGTGCCGAAGCCGAGGTAGCGGGCGGCGAGGTCGATGGTCATGTGGTGCTGGGCGCCGGCGACGATGGCCACGTCGGGCGCGCCGCCCAGGCCTTCGCGTTCGACGTCCCAGCCCGCCTCGGCGAGGAGTTTGTGCCGGGCGGCCGCCAGGGAGGTCAGGTGGGCCATGGTGCAGCCGGTGGGGAAGCCGACGGAGGCGTGGGCGGGCAGGCCGAGGAGCTCCAGGACCCACTGGGCGGCGACGTCCTCGGCCACGGCGATGGCGGGCGAGAGGTTGTAGAGGCTGGCGGTCTGGTCCCAGGCGGCCACGAGCCAGTCGGTGGCGATGGCCACGGGCAGGGTGCCGCCGGTGACGTAGCCGAAGTAGCGGGGGCCGTTGGCCGTGGGGATGCCGCCTTCGGCGACGGCCCGGCCGAGGAGTTCGATGGTGTCGGTGGCCGGGGCCGGCCCGGCGGGCAGCGGGCCACCGAACATTTTCAGCAATTGTTCGGAGCCGGCAGTGGCACCCACCGGCCGATCGGCGAGACCCGCCAGATATTCGATGGCCTGCTGATAGGCCAATGCGAGAGGCGCACTGTCTGCTGTGGTCATACTACAAAGCTAGGCGGCTGGTACTGACGTGCGACTGACTCAAATGGGCTGAACGCTCGGAAACTTGGACTGCGGGGCCTGTTGGACTGTATTACTTTCTCCTGTGGCCCGGTCGACCCGGCGGGGCCACCCGTGCCGAGCCATGAGACATGAGCCAAGCATAGAGATGAGGAGCCCGATGTCCGACGAGCAGACACGCAAGGTCATCGAACAGTTCAACCAGGCATTCCAGCTGCACGACCCCGGCCTGCTGAAGGAAATCCTCGCCGAGAACTGCCGGCTGGAGAACTCCGGGCCCGCCCCCGACGGTACGAAGCACGTCGGATACGACGAATGTCTTCAGTTCTGGTCGGCGATCGCCGGGAACAAGGGGATGACCTTCGAGGTGGAGGACGTCTGGACGGCCGGCGAGCGCGCCGTCTGCCGCTGGACCCTGCGCTGGGGCGGCGGTCCGAAGGACTTCGTGCGCGGGGTGAACGTGCACCGGCTGGAGAACGGCCTGCTCGCCGAGAGCTTCGGCTACGTCAAGGGCTGACGGCGGGAACGAAGGAAGGGGCACGGGCCGGAATTCCGGCCCGTGCCCCTTCTTTCCTGTGCGGGGGGGCGTCAGTCCGCGAGCTGGGAGACGATCATCACGCAGTCCTCCAGGGCCTTGGTGGCGTGGCCCTTGCCCTGGGTGTCCTCGACCAGCTGGGTGTTGCCGGGCACGAAGGTGCGCCAGGTGCCGTCGCTGACCCCGCACTCCATCTTGCCGCTGACCAGCGTCATGATCTGGCGGCGCGGGGCCGGGTGGAAGTCGCCGACCCACCCGGCCGGGAGGAAGAGGTAGACGGCCTGCTTGGCCGGCACGCCCTCGGAGACGAAGAGCGCCGGCGCGGGCGGTGCGAAATTGACCGCCGTCACCTCCAGCGTCTCGTCGATGAAATGCGATTCGCCGTTCTCGTCGTTGTAGAGACGGGAAACGGAGATTTTGGCGGTCTCGGCGCTCACGGGAACTCCCCTGTGTACCTGATGTGGTGAAGTGCGTGCGTGTGAAGAAGTTCGATCGTCCTTCACTATCCCAGCGGCCGCTGATGGGACCCTGACCGATCGCGGAATTACCGTCTCAGAAATCCATCAGCAGCGTGTCAGCCGCCCCGTGCCAAGCTGATGGCAGAGAAAGGCCGTTGGAGAGGTACCCAAAGCGGCCGAATGGGGTCCGGCTCTTCGCCGGACGGGCTCTGCCCACGCAGGTTCGAATCCTGCCCTCTCCGCAGGTGCTCATCCCAGGCACGCGCATCCCGATCCGACGACAAGGGATGCGCGTGCTTTGGCATGAGGGGCCCTGAACACCCTCGACAGGGCGGGCCCCCTCCGGCGCCCATCTCGTCCCCGGACTCGCGGAGCGACCGCATCACGCCCGTCCGCCCACGGGTTCGCGCGACGGAAACGTATGTCCTTCCTCTTCCTCAACCCGGCGCGACCCCGAACACGGCGTCGTCTTCCCGAGGGACCCCGAGAGACATGGAGACGCAGTTGCCCACCAGCGACCACCCCAACGTGCCCACGATCCGCAGGACCGACGCCGCCGCGCTCGTGGACGAGGTCTCGTCCTGGCTGACCGTGGACGCCGACGAGATCGACGCCAAGTTCCTGGGCGAGCGGCCGCGCATCGTCGAGGCCGTCACCGACATGAACGCGCGCGCCGTCGCCGGCCCCGACCGCGACGACGCCCACTACCACCAGCAGCTCCTGCTGTCGCGCGTCTACCAGACGGTGATGCAGATACCCGACCGGCCCACCGCCGAGGGCTCGGTGCTGCTGCACGAGGTCACCCGGCTGCTGGAGAACGCCACCCTCCAGGCCGAGGACGCCCACCTGGAGCCCGGCCTGCTGGAGTCGGCTCCGACCGAGCCCAAGCAGTTCCTGTCCTGGCTCAAGGGGCTCGTCCGCAAGCACCGGGCCTTCAAGCACCCCTACTACACCGACTTCATCAACCGCGAGGCGCAGAGCGAGGACCTGCGCACGTACGTCATCCAGGAGTCGCTGATCGACGGCCGCTTCGACGACTTCCTCGCGATGATGCAGATCGGCACGGCGGGCGCCAGCAAGATGGAGATCGCCGCCAACTACTGGGACGAGATGGGCAACGGCGACCCCGAGGCCGTGCACACCCACCTCTTCAACAAGATCTACGAGGTCTTCGACGTCCGCGCCGAGGACCTCGAGGCCGCCATGACCACCACCGACCTGCACTCCGGGAACCTCGCGGTGCTGCTGTGCCGCTACCGGCACCTGTACCCGGAGGCGGTCGGCTTCCTCGGGATGACCGAGTGGCTGGCGCCGGACCGGTTCCGCAACGTCGTACGGGCCTGGGAGCGCCTGGGCCTGCCCGAGGTCGGGATCACCTACCACCGGCTGCACATCACCATCGACTCCCAGCACGCGGCGGGCTGGTTCCACAACGTGGTCATCCCGAGCGCCGACACCGCCTACATGCGCCGGGGCATCGCCCGCGGCGCGCTGTGGCGCGCCAACTCCTCCGCCCGCCACCTCGACGAGCGCCTCGACCTGGCGCGGCCCGGCGCCGGCGACATGGCCGCCGAGCGCACCCCCGTCGCCGCGGGCTGAGCCGTGTCCCCGCGGGAGCACGGGCTGCGTGAACACGGTGTGGCACTCGTCGGGCTGGGCCCCGTCCCCGGGGCGGTCGCGGCCGGTTTCCGGGAGTCCGCGCACCGCGTGGTGCGGCTGCGGATGTCCTGGACGGCGGACGACGACTGGCTCTTCCTGCCCGTCCCCTCGTACGACGTCCCCCCCGACGTCCCCTACGACGGGGCCGACCGGCGGCTCGAGTCGGGGCTCGCGGCGCTGCTGCGGCGCACCCTCGGCGGGCCGTGGCTGGACGTCCACGCGGACTGGCTGATCGAGCTGCACCGGGTCCGGACCGAGGCGCCCCCCGGGGCGACGGTCCCGGTGCGGCTGCCCGGGCCGGGCGCGGGGGCCTGCGAGTTCGCCCTCGTGGCGGTGGTCGGGCAGACCGGGGCCGGGACGGCCCGGTCCCGGCTGTTCGGCCCCGGCCGGGCCGCGCCCCTGCTGGAGGCGGCGCCCGCCCCGGGGCAGGGGCTGCTGTTCGACCGGCGGACGGTCACGCACGACCGCCACGAGCTGCGGGCCGGCCCCGACGGCCCGGTGGCCCAGGACCTCCTGGTCGCCCACGTGTCCCGTCCCGCCGGCCCCGAACCGGCCCTGCGCCACCGCCCGATGCTGGTCCGCGGCCCGGCGGGCACCCTGCTGCGCACCCGCCCGGCGCTGCGCTGAGGTACGGGCCGGGGGGCACGCGGGAAGGGGGCGGTGGGGAGTCATCCCCACCGCCCCCTTCCGTCGTCCTCCGGTACAGCGTCGCGCTCAGACCCAACGACCCCACCTTGAAAGCCTCAGTAGGCGCTCGTCAGGGTCGTCGCCACCGATTGGAACCACGCGCCGTAGGAGAACGGCTCCGGTGGGGCGACCTCCATGCCGAGTTCGGCGGCGGCCAGAGCGTAGTCCCCTTCGTCCAGCGGGAGGGCGAGCAGTTCGTGGAGCTCGCCGACGAGGCGGGCGACGAGCTGGGGGTCGGTGGTGGCGGCGTAGTCCGCTACTGCCGCCTCGTGGCCGGGAAACTCGTCGACGATGTCCTGCGAGAACCAGCCGCCCAGCAGCTGCGAGGTCTCCGGGAACCGTGCGTGCCATTCCCAGTGGGTCTGCGGGGTTGCCGGCGGCGGCACCTCGCCGTCCTCGATGCTCTGCTTGAGGTGGTCGGCGAGCAGCAGGAGCCAGTCACCGATCGCGGACTCTGGCATTCCGATGTCGGGGACGGCGTAGAACTCGCCGAGGTCGATCCGCAGGCGCCCCGGGGGGTTGCGGCCGTACTCGCGCAGCTGGCGCTCCGCCTCCGCGATGGCCCAGGGCCGGGTGTGCCAGGTGTGGCGCAGGTAGGCGTCCAGCGCACGGCTGCGCTCGTCCGCTGTGTCATCGGCGGGCTGGCCGAGGTAGGCGCGCAGCACCTGGTCGAGCTCGCCGTAGCGCCGGTCGTGCTCGAGGGGCTTCATGGACACGGTCGGGCTGCCTCTACAGGAAGAACGGGACGGTGGTCTGGACGACGAATCCGTACGGGCGCGCAGGCTCGCGCCGCAGCACGACACGGGCGGCGCGGACCTCGACGGGCTCCTGTCCGGCGAGCAGCATCGCCTCCAGCTGCACCCGGCCGACGGGCTCCTCACGGGACGGCCAGGCGGCCTCGATGGTGAGGCGGGCCCGCGTGCCCTGGGCGAGCCAGCGGTGGATGACCTGCTCGTTGGCGGTCACCACCTGCTGGGTGGCCCACTGGGCGGTCTCCCGGTCGGGGTACGTGGCGGATCGGGTCAGCATGGGGGCATCCTCTCAAAGCACCTGTTCAGGAGCTGCACTCGTACGGATCGGCAGCTGGATCAGTAGTCGGAGAAGTTCCAGAACATGCCGACCTCGGCGTCCGAGACGACGATCAGGCCGTAGTCCTCCGAGTAGACGCTCAGCGGGTTGTACCCCCAGTGCGACGTCGTGAAGTCGAGTGTGCCGGGCACCGGGCCGGGTCTGCTGACGTTGGTGTGATACGTGGCCTCGTCCCCATACCGCGCGAGGATCGTGCGTGCCATCGCCCGCAATTCCTCCTCGCTCTCCGCGAAGCGCTTCAGGTTGGACAGGGTGCAGCAGTCGTCCGTGAGGGCCAGCAGCAGGTTCTCGGCGCTGGCCCGGTCGATCTCGCGGAGACGCGGCGCGATGTACTCCGGAGGGTGGACGGCGAACGGGTACGTGGGGAACCCCTCACGCTCCGGGTTCTGCGCCGCGTCGTCGAGACCGGTCCAGCCCCGCGGGTCCGGGACCCGGGCCATCAGCGCGAGGACGTCGAGGACCCAGTCCTCGTGGCGGCGCGGACCCGTGGCGTCGTACGGGTACGCGTCCTCGTAGAGGTGGCGTACCGCGGCTTCCCAGGACGTCTGGTCGACGGACATGTGGTGCTGGCCTTTCTTGGCGGAGCGCTAGGACTTGGAGGGCATCGACGTCATGACGGTGAACGGCGGGGTGCGGCCGCTGTCGTACCGGATCCGCGTGTCGATGCCGGTCACGTCAAAGGCCTTAGCGTTGATGCCGCCCTGCTTGTATCCGGACAGCGGGTCGTTCGGGTCCACAGGCTGCTTGCTCACGCTGCGGCCGCTGGTCTCGCCGTTCGGCGCGGTCGAATGGAAGTCCTTGACATCTTTCTCACCCGGCGGCGGTGGACCCTTGATCCACGCCTCGATGGCGGCCGTGTTCTGGTTCAGGTTGTACTCGGTCAACTCCTCCGCCCGCTGATAGTTCGGGAAGGCCGAAGAGCCGCTTGGCATCGGCTTGCCGTACGGCCAGGCCGTGGTCGGGCCGTTCGACTGCTGGTCGCGCAGGCGCTGCGCCAGCTGCTCGTCCGTCTTGCCGACGTGCTTGTCCAGCGTGTGGCCGTCCGCCATGTACTCGTTGGCGGCCAGGTCCAGCGTGTACTTGCCGGTGGCCGAGTCGATCTTCAGCCAGGTCTGCGAGGTGCTCTTGAAGTCCTCCAGGGAGCGGGCACCGAATCCGTGCGCGCGGGCGACGCCGGCCTGGAACTTCGGGGCGCTCATGTGTGCTTCGTCCAGGGGCGCTTTGAGGGCGTCCATGCGCGTGGTGAGGCCGTCGACAATGCCGGTGTACTTGTCCACGATCCGGTTGAGCTTGGCCTTGTCCAGGTTCAGGACCGTGTTGACGTCGAACTTCAGCAGGAACCCGGCGGCCCCGCCGGCCCCGCTGGCCACGCTGGTGACCGCGCCGACGATGTTCTTGAGGCTGGGCTTCTCCTTGGCCTTCTCCAAGTCGTCGAGGATGCTCATGGCGGCCTGCTTCATGGCCCTCTTGAGTTCTTCGAAGACGTCGTGGTTCAGCTCGACGGCGGCCTCCGCATACTCGCGCAGGCAGTCGCTGATCTTGATCGCCGTGTCCTTCAGCACGGTCATCACCGGCTCGCTGGCGGTAGGAACGCGGGGCGTGCCCGGGCCGGAGTTGGCCGTCTGCGCCCACTGGTAGCCGTGCCGGGACTTCCCCCATGCCGTGCCGCCCCACAGTGCGCTGCAGAACGTCCGCATGGCGGCTTCCCAGTCGGCCTGCTGGTGGTTGGTGATGGGGCTGAGGACCATGGTCAGGCTGTCCGCCACGGTGGTCGCGCACGCCGACGCTTCCATCCAGCTGTGGCAGTGCGAGTTGAGGTACTGCTGCTGCGGGAACGGGTGTACGTCCGCCACCTTGCCGACACGGAAGACGTGCTTCGCGACGGGTTGCAGGATGTCCCGGACGATCTCCGGTATGCCCTCCATCGCGCTGCGGATCAGGTCGTCACCGCCGTCGTCGTCGCCCCACTTGATGTCAGGGACGCTGTCGAAGACGGGCTGTTTGTCGATGACCGTGGGCAGGGGGCGCTGCTCCGGGGCCTGTCCGGGCTTGGGGTGGGCAGCCGCATCGGCCTTGGTGTAGGCGTTGGCGGTCTCCGTGAAGCCGACGGCGACGCCGCCGACGCTGAGCACGCTCTTGCCCCACACCTCCAGCCACCGGTTGCCGATCTTCTTGTACGCCTGCGCGAATGCCTGGGCGTCAGTGCCCGCCCCGCCGGCGTCCGGGTACTTCTGCAGCTCCTGCAGGAGCTTGTTCGCACCGCGCATTTGGGCGTCCTGCTGCCCGGCGACCCGGCCGGAGACGGTCCACAGGTCCGACGGCTTGACGTCGATGGTGCCGCTGCCTGCGGGCGGCGGACCCGGGGTGGGTCCGGCCATCAGGCGCCGCCTCCCCAGCCCTGGAGCACGGACTTGTTCGCCGCGGCGTAGTTGAGGTGCCCCTTGACCACGACCTCGTGGAGCCAGGCCTGCGCGGCTTTGAGGTCCTGGGCCGAGCGGTCCCATTTGTCCAGCTCGTCGATGAAGGCCTCCCGGGCCTCGCCATCCCAGCTCAGAACGGCCTTCTTGGCCTGCTCGTACAGCACGTCCAGCTTCTCGTTGAGGAGGCGGAGGTTCTCCTCCAGGTCACCCGAAAGGCGCTGCAGGGTGGCGAAATCGACGGTTATCCGGTCG
Source organism: Streptomyces sp. NBC_00091 (assembly GCF_026343185.1). Lineage (GTDB taxonomy): Bacteria > Actinomycetota > Actinomycetes > Streptomycetales > Streptomycetaceae > Streptomyces. The sequence goes on from NZ_JAPEMA010000003.1 coordinate 291,304, forward strand.
TCGTCCGACATGGTGGTGCTGCTCCCCTGCGCTCTCAGATGTCCTGGAGGCGGCTCTGCGGGCCTGCGGCCGCTGCCTGATCCGGTACGGTCAACGCCTCCGCGGCCTCGGACACGTCCTCCCGGCTCTGCACGCGCTTGAACGCGGCCAGGATCTCCAGCTCCTGGGCCGTGAAGCCGTCACGGGAGGCCCGGGTGGCTTCTTCGAGGAGGGAGAGGACCTGCCGGATCCGCACGGCGTCCTCGGCGGCTCCCCGGTGCAGAGCGCGGTACGCCGTGGCCGTGGGCCCTTGCCAACCTGCCGCGATGCTGTCGACCACCCTGTCCATATCGCGGATCTGCCGCTCCAGATGGCCCTGCATCTCATCGAGATCGTCAGCGAGCCTGGTGAGGCCGTCCTCCGAGGCCTTGAAATCAGCGTCCTGCATTCGTGCCCCCGTCATGCTCTGCGCACAGGTGTTCCGCTATGCGGAAATGATCATTTTACTAACACCTCAGGACTCCCCGGCCGCCCGGAGCAGTTCGTCCAGGCGGGCCAGGGCTGCGTCGCAGAGGCGGGCGGCCTCCAGGTCGTCGGGGGCGGCCGCGCAGGCCTGGAAGCGGTCCACGACCAGCAGGCCCTGGGTGTGGATCTCCTCGGACATCATGTGGCTTCCTCTCAGACCGCGTTGCAGGCGCGGAAGACGTGGACCAGCGCCGGCAGGCTCGCGCCGTGCTGGAAGGCGATGTACTCGGGCAGGACGGCGGAGGGCGCCCACTTCTGCTTGTACTCGAGCTGCGTGCGCGCCGGGTAGATGTGCGCGCCGTGCTCCCACAGGTGCTCCATGAACCAGTGGAAGCCCAGGCTGTGGCCCGGGAACTGGGGGGCCGTCAGCGAGGTGAAGGGGGTGAAGCCGAAGTGCAGCCAGCGGGTGCCCTCGGCCGTGAACACGTCGATCGCGGCCTTGTTGAGGGCCTCCATCACCCCGGGCGGCGAGTCGGGCTGCCGGCGGCTCAGGTCGTGCATCCAGCCCGCCTGCGGGCCGTAGACCGGGGCGTAGGAGACGTAGCCGATCAGCTGCCCGTCGCGGACGGCGGCGAAGAGGCGGCGCAGGTGCTGGTAGCGGCCGCCGGTCTGGCCGACGAGGAATTCGAGGGGCTTGACCCCTTCGCCCTTGGTGGCGAGCCAGGCCGTGTCGAGCTCCGCGATCTGGTGCGCGTGGTCCTCGTACGGGACCTCCTTGATCTCCAGGCCGCTGCGCAGGGCGCGGGAGATCTTGTTGCGCAGCTGCATGAACTTGGTGCCGGCCAGGGTGAAGGCCTCCAGGTCGACGGCGTACGAGGCGCCCATCTGGTTCACGGTGAAGCCCTGGGCGACGTAGACGTCGGCGTCCGCGCCCTGGAGCTGTACGGACACGATCTCGCGGCCCTCCTCGGCGGCGAAGGCGGTGAAGCCCGCCAGCAGCCGCGCCCGGGGGCCGTCCGGCCCGGCGGGGGCGAAGGGGGCGAAGGGGCCGCCGAACTGGACCAGGTAGCGGCCCACCGGCCGGTACACGATCACCCCGGGCACGTCCGGCAGCCGAAAGTAGCTGTTCCCGTCGCTGAAGGCGAAATACGCGCTCGGATTTCCGGCGTCCGCATACTGCCGGATGGCGTCGAGCGCGACATCCGACTCCAGAATTGTTCCGGTCATTTCAGATCCATTCTCGCGCCGACAACTGCCTCACTTATGGCACGCGGAGCGTCCCGTCACAACCCCCACACCGCCCCCCGGTCAGCCGCCGGTCAGGGACGGGTCAGTTGAAAACGCTGGTCAGAAGGGCGTCAGGCCTCAGTCAGACGGTGAGTGAAAGACTTCTCAGCGCATATTGACTTTCGGATCACGGGGAATCCCCGACGGTTCGGAGGAGAATTCCGAGACAGCCCGAGGAGAACACGGCGATGCGTTCCCTGACGACAGCGCGCGGGATCTGCGAGCAATTCCACGCAGGCCTTCTCGACGCACTCGAAGAGCTGCCGCTCATGGCCCGGGAGGGCGCGGACAGCCCGGTTCTGGAGCTGTACCGCAAGCACGGCGGTCCCGGGCTGCTCGTGCCGGCCGCGTACGGCGGCGCGGCCGCCTCCGCGCTCGAGGCGGTGCGGGTGCAGCGGGCGATCGCCGCCGCCTCGCCCTCGCTGGGCGTGGCCACGGTGATGCACCACTTCACGGTGGCGATGCTGTTCCGGCTGGCGGAGGTCGCGGACCGGCTCACCCCGGCCCAGCTGAAGCTGATGTCGGCGGTGGCCTCCGACGGGCTGCTGCTGGCGTCCGGCTGGGCGGAGGGGCGTACCGACCAGAACATCCTGGCGCCGGCGGTGATCGCCGACCGCACCCCGGGCGGCTACCGGGTCAACGGCTCGAAGAAGCCGTGCAGCCTCTCCCGTTCGATGGACGTGCTGACGGCCAGTGTGATGGTGGCGCACGACGACGGGCGCACCTCGCTGGCGCTGATGCTGATCCCCGCCTCCTCCCCCGGGATCGGGACCCGGCCCTTCTGGGCCACTCCGATCCTGGCCGCGTCGCAGAGCGACGAGGTGCTGCTGACCGACGTGGAGGTTCCCGAGGAGCTGGTCATCCACAGCACCCCCGAGGACGCCGAACGGCTCGACGACCTCCAGACGGCCGGGTTCACCTGGTTCGAACTGCTCGCCACCTCCTCGTACGTGGGCGCCGCTTCCGCGCTGGTCGCCCAGGTGCTGGAGGGCGGCCGCGGCAGCGCGGCGGAACGCGCGCAGCTGGCGGTCCGCCTGGAGGCGGCGGTGTCCCTGGTGGAGGGCGCGGCCCGGTCCCTGGAGGACGGCACCGAGGGCGACGAGGCGGTCGCGGCGGTGCTCACCGCCCGCTACGCGACCCAGGACCTGCTGGCCCAGACCGTCGACCAGGCCGTGGAGATGCTCGGCGGGATGGCCTTCATCCGCTCCGCCGACGTGGCGTACCTGTCCTCCGCGGTGCGCGCCCTGGCCTTCCACCCGCCGTCGCGCGCGAGCGTCGCCGCGGAGCTGGCCGACTACTTCGCCGGCAGTCCCCTGCGGCTGTCCTGACCCAGCGTCATCCGCAGCCCGGCCCGCGCGCCCGCCTGCCCGTCGGAAGGACGACCCTCATGGACATCAAGAACCCGGTGGAATCGCCGGTCACCTTCAACCTGCACCGCCTGGAGTACCTGGTCGCGTTCGCCGTGACGATCGGGTTCATCCTGTGGCACTTCACGGACATCAACTGGTTCGCGGCGATCGGCCTGTTCCTCTACATCGACCTGCTCGGCTACATCCCGGGCGCGATCGCCTACCGGCGCAGCGCCACCAAGCAGATCCACAAGGCGTACTACGTCCTGTACAACTCGATGCACAGCCTGCTGAGCGTGGCCGCCGTGGGTCTGCTGTGGATGTGGCTGATCGGGCCCGAATGGGCGCTGCTGGCGCTGCCGTTCCACGTCTTCGGCGACCGGGGTGTCTTCGGGAACTTCCTCAAGCCCTTCGGTCTGCCCTTCGAGCCGGAGTCCACCCCGCTGGTCGAGCAGGTGACGGCGATGCTGAAGCGCCGCTCGGCCACCGACGGCCCGGTCCCGCTGCCGTACGGGGAACACCCGGCGACCATCGCCGCCACCGGCGCGGCCCCGGCCGTCGGAGCGAACCGGTGAGCCGCTACCCGGCCTGGCTGACGGACCGCAGCGCCTCGGTGCCGGCCGAGGGCTACGAGGACCCGGAGGCGGCCCGGCTCGCGCTGCGCCGGCTGGCGTCGAGCGTGACGGTGCTGACCGTCAGCCGCGACGGCGTCCGGCACGGCACCACCGCCAGCGCCGTGGTCACCCTGTCCCGGGACCCGCTGGTCCTGGGCGCGTGCCTGCGGCCCACCTCGACCTTCGCGGCGATGGTCCGCCGGGCGGGCAGGTTCTCGGTGAACGTGCTCGGCTCCGCGCAGCAGGACGTGGCCCGGCGCTTCGCCAATCCCTCGCGGCCGCTGGGCGACGCCCAGTTCGAGGGCTTCGACTGGTCCACCGACCCGCTCACCGGGGCCCCGCTGATCGGCGGGAGCCTCGCCCACATGGCCTGCCGGGTGCTGGGCTGGCACCAGGTCGGGGACCACGACATGCTCCTCGCCGAGGTCACGGGCGGCAGCCACACGGTCGACTCCCCGATGCTCAGCTTCGCCGGCCGGATGCACAGCGCCTGCGTCACCCCCGCCGCCTCCGCCTCCGTCTCCGTTCCCGCGTCCGCCTCCGTCTCGGTTCCCGCTTCCGCTTCTCCCAGTGAGGTTGTGTCATGACCACCGCTTCGCAGATCCCCGTCGAGGCCGACTGGGACCGTGCGCCCAACCTCCTCGACGGCGCCCAGGAGATGACCCTGACCGCCGAGGAGTGCGACCTGGGGTACTGGCTGTCGGCCGTCGCGCAGGGGACCCTGCGCGGCCGGGCCGAGGCCGGGCACGCCGCCGCCACCCCCGCGCACATGCGGGAGGAGGGGCCGCTGCGGCAGGCGCTCGTCCTGGAGCTGGGCAACCGCTCGCTGGCCGAGTCCCGCGCGGTGGAGGTGCTCTCCCATTACGTGATCGGCGCGCCCGGGGTCGTCGAGCAGGAGTTCTTCACCACCCAGGTGGTCGACGAGGCCCGGCACGCGATGATCTTCCGCAAGCACCTGGTGGACCTCGGGGTGCCCGAGGCGGGGCTGCTGGGCTTCATCAAGGAGCAGGGCGCCGACTACACCCGGCGGGTGCTCAATCCGATCGCCGAGTTCGCCACCACCGTGGTGCGCGACGAGGGCGACTTCATCGGCGCGGTCGCGGTGTTCACCATCGTCATCGAGGGGGTGCTGGCGCCCGCCGCCGAGCTGAGCGAGCGCAAGTGGACCCTGCTGGACCCGGCCGCCGCGGAGATCGCGCGCGGGGCGTCCATCGACGAGATCCGCCACCTCACCGTGGGCAGCTCCATCGTCCGCGAGCACCTGGCGCTCAATCCCTCGTACCGGCCGCGGCTGATCGAGCTGATCCGGCGCGGCCGGCAGCTGTGGGACGAGCTGCCCTCGGAGGAGTTCGTGCTGGAGCGCGAGGAGCTGTTCCAGCAGGGCATGTTCGCGCACGCCGGACTGCTGGAGGGCTACGAGGTGTTCCCCGGCTGCAAGCTGCTGGAGACCACGCCCAAGCAGCGCTACGACCTCGCCGAGCAGTGGACCGACGACATGGCCGAGGTGCGGCTGCCGTACATGGGCATCCCGGAGGCCGTCGACATCATCCGCAACCACCCGAGGTGATCCGGTGACGTCCACCCTGGTCCGTAACGACACCGGGGCGGCGCAGGGCGGCGGGCTGCGCCGGACCCTGACCACCCCCCGGATCGTCTTCCTGGTGGTCGCCGCGGCGGCCCCGATGTCCGGGGTGGTGGGCTCGGTGCCCCTCGCCTACGCCATCGGCAACGGCGCCGGGGTGCCCGCCACCTTCGCCCTGGCCGGGCTGATCCTGCTGTGCTTCTCCGTCGGGTACGCGGCGATGAGCCGGCACGTGGTGGGCGCGGGCGGCTTCTACACGTACATCGGGCAGGGTCTGGGGCGGCCGCTCGCCGTCGCGGGCGGGCTGACGGCCGTCGTCGCCTACACGGCGGCGGTCGCGGGCGTGGCCGGCGCCTTCGGGTACTTCGCCGAACTCGTCTCCACCGCCCACGGCCTGCCGGTCCCCTGGACGGTGTGGACGGGCGGGGCGCTGGCCCTGACGGCGGTCATGGGCTACCGGCGGATCGACCTGAGCGCCCGGCTGCTGGCGGTGCTGATGGTCGCCGAGGTGGCGGTGCTGGGTCTGCTGGCACTGGCCATCGGCGTGCGGCACGGGGCGGACACCCTGCCCGCCGCCGCCTTCCGGCCGGAGACGGTACTGACCCCGGGGCTCGGGGTGGCGCTGATGTTCGCGCTGATCTCGTACGTGGGCTTCGAGGCGGCCGCGCTGTACGGCGAGGAGAGCCGCGACCCGCGCCGCAGCGTGCCCGTCGCCACCTACACCTCCGTGGTGCTCATCACCGTGTTCTTCGCGGTGATCAGCTGGGCGGCGGTCGGGGCGATCGGCCCGGACCGGGTCGCCGACACCGCCGGCGAGGAACTGGGCGACCTGTTCTTCCACCTGTCGGACAGCTACCTGGGCGGCTTCGCGACGAGCGTGATGCAGGTGCTGCTGTGCACCAGCCTGTTCGGGGCGCTGCTCGGGCTGCACACCGCCGCGGACCGGTACCTGTTCGTCCTGGGCCGGGAGCGGGTCCTGCCGGGCTCGCTGGCCCGGGTGCACCCCCGGCACGCCTCCCCGCACCGGGCGAGCGTGGTGCTGTCGGTGGCAACGGCCGCCGTGTGCGCCCTGTTCGCGCTCGCGGGGGCGCATCCGTACACCAACCTGGCCACCACGATGCTGGCGCTGGGCACGGTCGGGATCGTCGCCCTCCAGGCGGCGGTGGCCGTGGCGGTGCTGGTCTTCTTCCGCCGGCACCCCGAGGCGCACTGGTGGCGGACCCGGCTCGCGCCCGTACTGGCCCTGGCCGGGCTGGTGGGCGCGCTCTGGCTGCTGCTGGACAACTTCGCCCTGGTCACCGGGACCACCTCCGCGTGGGTGAACCGGATCCCGTGGCTGATGGTCGGCGCCGCCCTCGGCGGGCTCGGCTACGCCTGGTGGCTGCGGTCCCGCTCGCCGGGGCGGTACCGGGCCATCGCCACCGCGCACGTCACCGACGAGGACTGAGGAGCCGTCATGCACGACCCGCACAGCCTGCTCCAGGAGGAGGCGGAGGCCGATCTGGCCCGCCGCGGACACGTCCTGGACCGGGCCGCCCTGCGCGACCTGACCGAACAGCGCGCCCGGCTCATCGCCGAGCGGGACAAACTGCGGGCCGAGCAGAACCGCTCCGCCCGAAGCGCCAACGGGGGGCACCGTCGGCCGGACGAGGCGGCGCGGGCCCGGATGCAGGAGGCCAAGGAACGCCTGCGCTCGGTGTCCGAGGAACTGAGGCAGGCGGAGGAAGCGCTCGGCGCGCTGCTGCTGGCCGTGCCGAACCGGCCCTACCCGGACGTCCCCGACGGGACCGAGCAGGACCCGCCGGTGGTGCGCCGGGTCTGGGGGGAGGTGCCGGGCTTCGAGTTCACCCCGCGCGACCACGTGGACATCGGGACCCGCCTGGGGATCCTGGACCAGGTGCGCGCCGCCAGGCTGTCGGGCTCCCGGTTCGCCGTGACCCGGGGGGCCGGGGCCCGGCTGGAGCGGGCGCTGGCGGCGTTCCTGCTGGACCTGCACACCACCGAGCACGGGTACACCGAGCACGGGGTCCCGCACCTCGTGAGCCGGGAGACGATGACGGGCACCGGGCAGCTGCCGAAGTTCGAGGACGACCTGTTCCTGACGAACGCCGCCGACCGGGACCTGCTGCTGATCCCGACGGCCGAGGTGCCGCTGGTCAACCTCTACCGGGGGGAGACCCTCCAGGAGGGCGAGCTGCCGCTGGCCCTGACCGCGTGCACGCCCTGCTACCGGGCGGAGGCCGGCTCGTACGGCCGGGACACGCGGGGGCTGGTGCGGCTGCACCAGTTCGAGAAGGTCGAGCTGGTGCGCGTCTGCCGCCCGGAGCGGTCCGCCGAGGAGCTGGAGCTGCTGACCGGGCACGCGGAGACGGCGCTGCGGCGGCTGGGGCTGGCGCACCGGGTCGTGGAACTGCGGGCGGGGGACCTCGGGTTCGCCGCCCGGCGCACCTACGACATCGAGGTGTGGCTGCCGGGCCAGGGCACCTACCGGGAGATCTCCTCCTGCTCCGACTGCGGGGACTTCCAGGGCCGCCGCGCCGGCATCAAAGTCCGGGACCGGGACGGGCGCAAGGCGTTCGCCGCGACGCTCAACGGTTCGGCGCTGCCGGTGGGCCGTACGCTCGTCGCGATCCTGGAGCAGTACCAGCGCGCGGACGGCTCGGTGGCCGTGCCGCCCGCGCTGGCCCCGTACACGGGTTTCTCGGCGATCGCCCCCGACGGTTCGCCGGTGGTCAGCGCGCCATGAGCCCGGCGGCCCGTACCTGCGCCTGCGCCTGCGCCCTGGCCAGCGCCCGTGCCCGTGCCCGTACGAGGTCACGGGCCTGGTCCGGGTCCGGCCAGGTCAGGACGGTGACCGGGGGGAGCTCCCGGGAGACGAAGGCGGTCATCGCCCACGGGGAGTCCTGCCGGGTGGGCTGGAGCGCGGTGTGGCCGTGCCAGGGCAGGGCGCCGTGCCCGGCGATCCCGCGCAGGGTGACGGAGCCGTCCTGGCCGAAGGCGAGGTCGACCTCCCTGGCCCCGTCGGTGAGGCCGCGGCCGGTGGCCTTGACGGCGGCCTCGAGCAGGGTCCAGGCGTGGAAGAAGGTCTCGGGGCCCACCCCGTCGGGGACCCCGGGGTAGACGAAGGTGAGCACGTCCAGGCTGGTGGTGGCCGGGCGGACCAGTTCCACGTCCACGCCGATGGGTCCGGTCTCGGTGGCGCCGAGCAGCAGCAGCCCGTCGGAGCGGGACCAGCTGACGTGGGTGCCGGGCTGGTCGGGCAGGTAGGGCTTGCCGGCCGGGTCGTAGTGGATGCGCAGGTCGTGCGCGTCGAGGCCGAGGCGTTCGGCCAGCAGGCGGCGGACGGTGAGCCGGGCACGGTAGAAGCGGTGGGCCGCACGCGCGTGGACGAACTCGGCGCCGCGCCGCAGTTCCTCCTCGG